>JAUNGB010000165.1 GCA_030524715.1 Eubacteriales bacterium
AACACGTATTTATTTGTTTATAAAAATTTAATTATCCCTGGACTCCATATTTCCCCTAAGCCCTCTCACAACCCGTAACTCTGCGCAAATCCTCCCGGATCCGAAGAGAACGCCTCGCATAATCCGAAAAACAATATAGAACGGAATTGCCCATTTATGTCTGCTGCAAAAAGGGACATTGCTCTCGTACCATCCCATATCCGGGAAAAGTCTCTTCAAGCAATATTGTATTTTTATTCCGGTATCTGTTTTCTTTCCATCCGCGCGCAATTGATTCATACTGTTTTTTACCCGAGTTTCCATTGTTCCATAGGTACCGGAATCTATAAACGCAGAGAGAAACTCCTGGTCCGACTCCGTCAATTCCATATTTTCCGGAAGGACCGGGGCGGAAAACAGGTTTATCGCAAGGGTCCGGGTTTTCAGTTCAAATTCCGCAATGTCCAGCTTTTGCAATTCTTCCTCAATATACTTCCAATTCAGTGCATTTCCCTTTTTCTGAACATATACATAACAATCCAACAGGGAACGCAGCCCTGTTCCGCCGCCGTCAAAATGTTTACACCCATGGGCAATTAAAAAAATGTAAAAATCTTCGTCTGTAAAATGATAACCACAGGAGCCATCGCCATCTGAAAGCAAACGCTTCTCTATATTGTTATAATAATTTTGCCATACTTTCCTATGAGTTGTATCAAATAACGCTGTATGCATTTCATAATTATAAATCGGCGGCTTTTCATAAACATCATGGTGCCCTTTCCCATAGCTGCTTACTTTATAACCCCGCTCCACCATAATGCTTTTTACATCCGCCCGGCGGGAAGCATCAAATAAAATATCATTGTCCGCCATCTGCCTGGCTCCATATTTCGGATAGAGTTCCTTCAAAATACTGCCCTTTAAAGGCATATGCCAGATACCAAGCTTATCCATCTGAAGAAAAATCTGTTTTCTCTCCGCATCCAACAATATATTTTTACGGATCGCCTTATTTCTGGCCTCCGTCCATTTTTTTGAAATTTCCCAATCAACAGAAGAAAAAGCATCCGCCTTTTCTAATGCTATACACACAATGGAAGTCAGAGAATGTGCGGAGGACAAATTATAAAGAGCCTCGAGATCCACTGCTTCCACTATCTTTTTGTCCGGCGTAATATCGTGCAGCGCACAGGAAATAAGATATATCAGATATCCGCTTAATTCCTGCCGCACATTCAAATCGCCTGTTTCTTTACTTTTCGTTCCATTCACTGTATATGTTATGGATTTTTTCTTCCAACTCATCGATACGCTCCTGCTGCGCTGCCGCATACTCTTCATATTCCTGTTTTTTCACTTTTTCCAGATCATCCCCTGCTCTGATCTGCTCTAATACCTCCTTTGCAGAGCTATAAACCAGAGTTTCGTCACTTACCTGCTTCTGAATATCATCTAATGCAGTTGTCATATCAGCCTCACTCAATTTCCCATCTTCCATGCTATTAAAATCAAACACCATGATGATTGCCGATTTGTTCTGGATAACCAGATCGAGCCCGCCGGAAAGCTGATCATTATTACTGATAAAATTATACGCAATAAAAGGGACGCCCTTATCCGTCAATCCGTTCTTCGCAGAATCATCATATCTCACAAGCCCTGAATATCCATGTTCATAAAGCTCGTCCAGATTTTCAATCACATCATCCGCTCCACGCAATAAAAAACTAACATCATCGTCAAAACCATATTCCGGCAAAAGCTCCCGTACACTGTCCGCTGTATTTAAAACCTCCGCAGAGTAAGGGGTTCCTGTCAGCATCACCTCATAGTCCTTCCCCTGCATCCCGGCCAACAGCTCCGTTAACAGCATCTCATCCATTGTGCAGTCCAGAACAATCACAGGTACAAAACCATATTTTTCCTCATGCTCATTTACCAGGGCAAGTTCCTCTCCTGACGTCACACAATATCCCACCAGAACTTTTCCGCAATCTGAGCTCTCACCTATTTCAACTTTTCTCTTTGCCAAATCGCTTCTGATCTTATTAAGTTCCGCTTCATATAACGCAACCTCATCCTGTAGATCCTCCCTCATTAACCGCCTGCTTTTTTCCTCACGCCTGTCTATGTAAATAATCAGAAGAAGTGCCGCTGCCAATAGCAAAACAACAGCCGCAATCACTCCTTTTCGAATACGTGTAGCCATGAAATACCGCCCGCCTTTCCGCCTGTTATTTTTTTATAAGAATCCCATCCTTAGAAAACATGACCTCTTTTTCAATCAAAACCTTTGTCGAGGTTCTGTGGGTTACCAAAATTACTGTTTTATCCGTCATTGTACGCAAATTTCCAAGCAGCTGCGCTGCCGTCGCCTCATCCAAAGCGCTGGTGGCTTCATCCAGAAACAAAACCGGATGTTCCGAAAAAACAGCCCTGGCAATGGCAATCCGCTGCATCTGGCCTTCTGACAATCCCGCTCCCCGCTCTCCAAGCATAGTATCCAGTCCCTGATCCAGTTCTGATACAAACACCTCCGCACAGGCAATCTCCAGCGCATTCCATAACCTCTTATCCCGGTACATCTTATCAGAATCACCAAACGCCACAATTTCCCGAATGGTCCCGGACAAAAGCTGGTTTCCCTGGGGCACATAAGCAAAAAGGCCGCGCCATGCGGGAGTTAAAGGCAGTTCTCCCTGTCTCGTCAACAGATATCTTTCCCCGGAATCCAAAGGATACAGACACATCAACAATTTTAACACTGTGCTTTTCCCACAGCCTGACAGTCCGGTAAAAGCCACGTGTTCTCCCTTCTTTATTTCCAGATTCAGCCCCGAAAGCACCGCAGGCATCACCGGTTCCGCCTCTTCTGTCTCTACAGGCGGCTCATAAGTAAAGACTGCGTCTCTTAACCCCAGGCCGCAAAACTCTTCCTCATAAAAACGCCTTAGTTCTGCCTCGGGAACCGTATCCGTATACTCGTCTTCAAAATTCTCCACTTCCATCAGACGTTCCGCACTGGCAATCATGGCATAATATTTCGGCAGATAACCTGTAATATTCGCAAATGGATTCTGAACCTGTCCAATTAACTGCAAAATCGCCATAAAATTGCCGTAGCTCATAGTTCCGCTTAAAATGCCGTATCCGCAGAAAGCTGCCCCGAGTGCATAAGCCCCGTTCATCACTGCGCCAAAACCAATATTGCAAATATTGGAAAAACGATTCCGACACATCCTGGCCGTTTTGTGTTCCTTCATCAGCGCGGCAGCCTTTTCCTCCGTCTGCCTTTCCTGCACAAAGGTACGCACGATCATCAGGCTGCCCAGTCTCTCCTGGAAAAACACCCTCAGCCGTCCACCGTCACCACTGTATCGAAAGTAGGACGGTTTATCCATTCACCGGAGTGTACCCTGACTACAGAAACATAGCTTTTTGTCAGCAAACCTCTGAAAAGCTTCTCTTTGAATTTATTTTCCATTGTCGAACGGGTAAATTCCTCCAAAAACCGATACACTGCTCCAAGAGCAATATGAAGCACAAGCAGTCCGACAAATACGGCAATTGCTGTAACATAATTATTTCTGTCGCCGGCTACTGCGGCATTGAGACGGTTATTCTTTCTTTGCTTCATTTCTTTATTTTTCCCTTAATTCTCCGCGGCAATGCTCTCAGCCACAAAAGGGCTGCCCGAATATAAAAGAAATCGCACCATACATGCACATATATCCGATACTTATAATTTGTCACAGGGATCTTCTTCCCATCCCGGACAACAGCAGAAAGTACACCGATAATATGGCGGTCTGTAATGCCGTATTCCCTCTGCCAGCGGTTATCTCCGCATATGACATAATCCTTTTCCCGAACCTTTAAAATCCGATGGAGAACATACTGGCCGTTATCACGTTTATACAACGGTACATCATACCGCTTCAACCGCCCCTCCGGCTTACGGGTAATCACCATCAGATCCCTTCCCTGCCGAAGCAGAGGCATCATACTATCCCCTTTATTCGTATAAACCAGGTTTCCATGCTTTTCGATTTCTTCCTCAAACGTAATCGTATCCTTATTCATCCAATGCACCAATACTTCTCAGCTGCCCAAGAATTCTCTCTACATCTTTTGCAATAATATCCTCTGACGCATCGTACTTTGACGCCATTGCATTTATAATCGCCTCTTTTGTAGTCTCTGTCTTCAAACAATTTACAATAAACGCAGCGCTTTCATTGCTGCGTACCAAACCGGCAAAATGAATTTCACCAGCCGCTACCATGATCTGCTCCCCACCATCTGTTTCGTGGGTAATAAATTCATCTTCTAATTTCATACAGGGCTTCAAATCTCAGAATTCTGCGGACTTACCATAAGGATATTGATTTGAAGAACCGCATCATCAGCTTCAGCGAATTGGCAGTATGGAGTATCACATTGAATCTACGAAGACCAACGCCGGTGCAAGAAAGATTCCGATGACAGAGGATGTATTCCGAATGTTCGAGGCAATTTTTGAAGACAGGCCAACTGATCTTCCGGAGATTATGGTGGATGATTATGTTGGCTTCCTTTTCAGAGATAAGGGCGGTATGCCGGAAGTTGCGCTTCATTGGGAGCATCGAAGTCAGCAACCACCAGTTCAACTGGTGGTTTGATTTTGCCCCTCCAAAGGGGCA
>JAUNGB010000004.1 GCA_030524715.1 Eubacteriales bacterium
AGCAGAGGACTGAAAATCCTCGTGTCGCTGGTTCGATTCCGGCTCTGGGCATTTGCAATGTTCTGTTGCAACGTTCTGGCTGTTTAGAAAAAGCCTGGGCATTTGCAATGTAGTAAAATTAGCATTGCAAATAATAAGAAATATGGGGTATTAGCTCAGTCGGTAGAGCACTTGACTTTTAATCAAGTTGTCCGGGGTTCGAATCCCCGATGCCTCACTGTGAAACATCACTTACAAAGTGGTGTTTTTCTTTTTCTTAAAATACATCAGCAATTCTTAATCAGTGATTCTTAAAGTACATGAACTGCCTTTAAAAGACGTGCATGAAGGAAACAGTTCTTTAAAGTTTAGTTTACAATCTATAAGCTCCGAGACACCTCCAAGTATAAATCTTTATTTATGATAATGAAGTAAATCAGGAAGTAATTCTATTCAAGGCTTACGAGCGAGTTTTAGTGCGGGATTCCGGTCAGCTATCAGCTACACAGATATAATTTTAAGCTGAATCCATGCACATCTGATATAATTCAACCAAATTCAGTTGTAAAATTGCCATTAAATAGGTAGTCAGATAAAACAGGATGATTTTTACGAAAAATTATATTTTTAAGTTCTATTTATCTGCCATAGGGACATAGATTACTATTACCTGCATGGCGATGGGAAGTGCGCAGTCCCGGGGTCGGACAGGCATGGTAAAAAGGAGGGCCTATTTTAATGAAGAATATGAAAAAATATTTTAAAATGATGATAACTGCAGTGATATGTCTTGCTATGAGCCTGATTCCAGGAAAAAATGTCAAGGCAGATGTGATGACAGTATTATCAGGCGGACAGGCTGTTTCCAATAATACCGAAAGAAGCACAGAATACAGAGAACACCTGAAAAATGCAGCTTTAAATATGCAGAGAAGGATTGTAAATACAGAACGTTTAAAGCAAGGCTCCTATATCAAAAAAATATTTTATTGGCTTCAGGGTCCGGGCGACAGGGAAGCCGGAGCCAATAGCGGCTCCGGCGTAATTCAGAATCAGACCGTAAAAATTTCTTACGACAGCGGATGATAAAAAGGAAAATAACAGGCAGGATATTTGTTTCTCACCGCCTATAGAGGCGGGAGTCATCCCACATCTGATATAAATGCTTAGTTGTTGAACTTGACGGTTATGACGCAGATTTCATTGTCTGTACCAACGCGCATATTTGGTCCCCAGATACCGGCGCCGGAGGTTACGATATTATGCATGCTGCCTTTTCGAAGGTATCCGCATGGATTCTCCCAGAATAAATGGAGCAAAAGATTTCCGGGAAACATCTGTCCATTGTGCGTATGCCCGCACAGATCAAGGTCTGCGCCTGCTTCAGCAATCTCCTGTAATTCTTTAGGTTGGTGATCTAAAAAAAAGATTGGTTTGGTGTGGTCCAGCTCCGAGGTGAGCTGGGCCGGGGTCAGGCGTCTTTTTTCTATTTCCGTGTCTATTTTTTCTGTTCTTGACAAATCTTTACGTCCTACCAGATAAAATTTATTGTCGATGAGTGTGGATTCATCGTTTAAAAGGCGAATTCCGCAGTCTTTGAGGAATAACTCCATACGGGGATCGTTCTTGTCCTGTTTCGGGTTTTTAAAAGTAAAACCTGCAAGGATCGGTTCGTTTAGATCATGGTTGCCCCAACAGGCATATACGCCGTATTCAGCCTGGAGTGAGCTCAGGTTATCTTTTAGTTTTTCAGGATATTCTACGGCGTCGAATTCATTGTCGAAAATATCCCCTGCAATACATATTAAATCCGGTTTTTCGGCGTTGATTGCATTTGCAAGCATTTCCGCATGCTTATGCCCCACACTGTAACCAAAGTGTGTATCGGCAATAAGGACGATCTTCAGGGAATCCATATCCTCTACGGCCTTACGGACGGTTATTTCATAAGAAGTGGTTTTAAAGGTCCGCACATGAAGGATTCCGTAAATACTGATAATAATGATCAGAACAGCGCATAGGAGCCCTGAGATAACAAATGCGGCTCCGGAACGAATCCAGGATACATGGAAAAAATTTTTCAGGATAATCCGTCCGCAGTCAACAAAAGCTATTACCATAAGAATATACAAAAACATACCGAGAAAGTAATTTCCTGTATTTTTCAGGGATCTATGAAGCTGAGAGGGCTTTTTGATCAAAAAGCCTGTCAGAACGGCTGTGGCAAGGAAAATATAAAAGCCGGAAAAAACTGCCCGGAAAGCTAATGTACGAAATAGAAAATTACATGTTCCCATCCATTGGAACATCCAGTTGACAACATAAAGATTCACCAGTATGTAAAATGGTGCTAAAAGTATCGCAATCATAAGGAAACCTCCTGAATGAACATGAATTAGATAAATATGGAACTTAAATAAGATTTTATATATGTTCCGGATATAATTATATTCCAGATATTATTATAACGAAGGGATATACATATGTCAAAAATCTCTTTATAATTTTCCATACAATAACAACGCTGTAACTATTTAAATCCAAGCCTGCAGTGGCTGCCCGGTTTATGGGTTAACAACGATTTCTGATTATGCGGATGTAGATTACGCGGCTGTAATAAATTATTGTTCCGCAAAGTTTGGACTAATAAAATTTAGTTGAATAACATATATTAAAAAAAGTCCACATAAGGCGGAAAATATGAAAAGGAAATTGTTTGCTTATGTGACAGGCTTTTTTTTATTGCTTTTGCTTCCATACGTTGTAACTATTTTGGCAAACGGGATGGATGCGGCTCTTTTAAATCGTTCACTTGATGTGGAAGTATGTCTTCCGGCAGTGGTTTCGCTGCAGATTCCAAAGGATTATGAAATGGAAACTATTAAGACACAGGCAATTATCGCAAGGACAAATCTGTATCGAAGACTTTTTCAAAAGGAAAGCCTTGAGGATATTTTGGGAGAACTTAAGGAAGGGCTTGAAGAGAATAGAAACTGGCATATACCTGATGGGGTTTATGAGGAAGCTGTCTGTCAGACAGAGGGACAGGTGCTTTCCTTTCAGGGAGAACTGAAGCTGGTTCCTTATCATGAAATAAGCAGTGGAAATACAAGAGATGGGGCGGAGGTATTTCATGATGAAACGTATGCATATCTGGAATCTGTGGACAGCAGCGTGGATAAAGAATCTCCGGATTATTTGAACAGTACATACATAGCGGCACAGCAAATGCCGCAGGAACTGGAGATTGTACAGACAGATTCTGCAGGATATGTAATGAGTCTCAGAACAGAGGGAAATACTTTGGAGGGAGAGGCGTTCCGGCAGGGGATGGGACTGTCTTCGGCGGATTTTTCCATTCAGAAAATAGGAGAGGAATTCCGGTTTCTTTGCAAAGGAAGAGGACATGGGCTTGGATTTTCTCAGTACGGGGGAAATGAGCTGGCAAAAGAAGGGAATACCTGCGCGGAGATTCTGGAGACATATTTCCCCAAAATGGAACTGGCGCATATCAGCGGTATTTTTATGAAAATGTGAATAGATGCCCATATTCTGGACACCCTATAGGTATAGAAATGATTATGAGTAGAGGTGAAAGGAATATGATGAAAAACAAAACAACGAAGATCGTCGTAAACGGTGTAATTATGGCTGCAGTAGCCGCAATTGGCGTGACTGCATATCAGCTTGGTACATCTCCTGCAAAAGAAGAGACGGTTCCGGAGAAGGTTCGTGTGGAAACAGCGCAAAAAGAAGAGACAGAAGAAACTGAAGAGGAGCCGACCGTAGATGCGGGAACCAGCCAGGTTGAGGCCAGCATAGATCAGGACTCCGGAAATGGGGAAATGGATTCTTCATTGGTACAGGCGGACACGGACTGGCAGGCTGCAGAAGAGGACGGAACTGAGGTAACTGCGGATGCAGACACAGCTACGGAGACAACTACGAATGCAGAGACGGTTACAGATGCAGGAATAACTACAGAGACAGCGGAGAGCACAGAGACTGAGGGGACGGCTGTGGAAATGGAAGCGGCAGACACATCGGCAGGTGCATTGTCTGTACCCACTCTGGATTTTTCAGAGGATACATTGATGGAATGGCCGGTAAACGGAAATATTCTGTTGGATTATAGTATGGATCAGACCATTTACTACCCTACCCTGGATCAGTATAAGCTGAGCCCTGCCATCGCGGTGCAGGCCGTAGAGGGAGCACCGGTTATGGCTGCAGCGGCGGGAACTGTTTTTTCAATCGATCAGGACGCCCGGACAGGAACGACTGTGACAATGGAGCTTGGCAACGGATATCAGGCTGTTTACGGGCAACTGACGGATCTGGCAGTTTCAGAAGGAGATACGGTTAAGGAAGGTGCCGTTATTGGATATATCAGCGCTCCCACAAAGTATTACAGCAGAGAAGGAAGCAATCTTTATTTTGCAATGAAGAAAGACGGGGAGCCAATTGACCCGATCATGTATCTTCCGTAAAAGACATCTGTAAAGATACAGGTATTCGTATAGGTGGAATTTTTTGATGTTCACAAAATTACGGATGCGGCGTATAATAAAAGCAGGTGGGAAAGAACAATCCGCAATCGGTATTTCTCCTACCTGCTTTAAAATGATTTCCGGTGTGCGGCAGTCTGCCTGCCATAAGGAATATTTTTTAAGATACTTGTTTGGACCGATTGCTTTTTATAGAAATCAGGGCGGCTGCTGAGGCAGTATTGGCAGCAGTCCTTTACATAGATCATGGCGGCAGATTATAGCAGTAGACATAACAGGCTGGCGTTTACAGGAGCGTGAGATAAAACGTCGGCGTTTGCGCGGCAATGTCTGGCAGCAAGGGGAAAAAGATGAATTATATGTACATGGTTCGATGTGCGGACGGAACATTTTATACGGGATGGACAAATTGTCTTGAAAAGAGGATAAAGGCACATAACGGGGGAAAGAACGGAGCCAGGTATACCAGGGCCAGGGCGAAAAGGCCGGTGGAACTGGTTTATTATGAGGGATTTTCCACGAAAGAAGAGGCAATGAGAAGAGAATATGAGGTTAAAACTTTTTCGCGCAGGGAGAAGATGAAGCTTATGGATTTTGAATGCAGATGAGCGTTCCCATACTGATGTATCCGAACAAGCCCCCCGCCTTTATGCTTTGCATAGGCAGGGAGTATGTCACAAAATAATCATAGATCAGGGAAAATGGCGTTGATCAGGCGGCGGCTTTTGGGCAGGAAGAACTGAACTGCAGGACCTACCAGAAGAGCTGCCGCAATAGTGCCGATTCCGAATTTTCCGCCCAGAAGTACGCCGACGATGATGAAGCAGATGTCGCAGGCGATTCGGACAAATTGAAACTGAACAGGTCTTTTTTTATTGATTTTATCTGTCAGAATAATCGCTATAAGGTCATTGGGACCGGTGCCGCTGTTGCTTTCAATAACAATGGACATTCCAAAGCTTAAAATGATACAGCCGGCGAGCATAACGAGCAGGCGAACCCATAGGGGGGATGCTGCGGAAATGTGGTCGCCGATAAGCCAGAGAAAGAAGTCGATGATCCATCCTCCGCAGAAAGCGCATACCACAGTTCCTGGCTTAACATAGCCCTTTGTTGTAAGAAGCATAAGGATCATAAGAAATATCAGGGCAATAACATGGCAGGTTCCGATGGATAAGCCGACGGACAGGGAGATACCCTGTATCATAACAGTAAATGTATCGGAGCCAAGCTCAGATACAAGAAAAAGGCTGACGCCCAGGTGGGCGATGGTAAGGCCGATGAAGAGAATGATCAGGCCCTGTACCCATTGTTTCAGTGTTCGGTTTCTGGTATCGACTGCGAAAGTTTCTTTACTCATAAAATTCCCCTTTATGTATGATCAGATTTATAATTGAACGCAAGTCGCGCAGCGGCCTGCGTTCATAAGATTCAAGACTCGCGGAGCGTATATCAGACGCGTAACGCTGTCTGCTCTGTAATTATCATAGCATAAATCGTAGGAAATGACAATTTTATTAAGAAATTAAGCGGCATAGCCATCCCCCTATCCATTAGAGCCCTGCGCGCTTAAAGCGGGGAAATGCTTATCTGCGTTCAATTTATCTCGTTCATCCATACCCGCATCTGGTTTTCTCCGCGGTTGCACCAGGTATAATAGGGAATCGCCACAGCCGTGCAAGGTGTCATGGCAGGAAGAGCGCTGGTATATAATTCTTCCGTAGTCTCCCGGCGTACTGCCTCTGCGGTAATTCTTACAGTACCGTTTAATAAGTCCTTGTCGAAGGGCTCTGCCGTTAAGCTGCCGCCGCGTTTCAGCGAAAGAGAGAGGACATCCTGATCGTTGTCCGCACCTTCAAAACAATAAACGAGCGGTCCTCTGCACACGGCTGCATAGCCGGAAAGCTGCGGAACCCTGGAGGAAGCATACATAGTATAAGGCGTGTCGTCCAAGGTGATGGAAACGGTGTCGTTTTCTTTTACGGACAGATATACATAGCCATCCTGCAGCGTGTATTTTGCGTCGCTGCCATTTACGAGAATGCGGTACTGGCTGCTCCAGGAAGGAATATGGACGGCAAGCTGTCCGTTTCCTGCTGTTATAGTATATAAAACTGTAAATCCGTATGGATATGAGGTTTTGCAGGAAAGCTTCATGCCGTTTTCAAAGCTTGCCTCGCCGCCGGCAAACAGATGGCAGTATGCGGTTTGTCCGTTTTCGCCGTAGGCGTATTTACCGATAGAGGAGATCAGCCTTGCAGTGTTGGGCGGGCAGCAGGCGCAGGCGTACCATTTGGGGCGCTCTGTAAGGTCGTGGCTGTGGGTGACAGCCTTGCCGGAAATGCCGGGGATACATTCCAGAGGATTCACATAGAAGAAGCGTTTTCCGTCCAACTGCATGCCTGCCAGTACCGTATTATAAAAAGCACGTTCCATAACGTCGGCATATTCGCCCCGGACGTCCTGTTCCAGCATCCGTGACGCGAAGAACATCAGTCCGATGGAAGCGCAGGTTTCGCAGTAAGCCGTATCTCCCGGCAGGTCATAGTCTTCCGTAAACGCTTCTCCGATGCCGGTGGAGCCAATGCCTCCGGTCAGGTACATCCGACGGCGGGTGATGCTTTCCCATAAGCGGCGGCAGGCTTTTTGCAGTTCTTCATCTTCGGTTTCGGAAGCAAGATCAGCCATGGCGGTGTAAAGGTATACGGCGCGGACCGCATGGCCAACGGCGTCTTTTTGTTCCCTGACCGGTGCAAAACTCTGGTTGTAATACAGATCCCCGGCATCCATGCCCCAGACCTCCCAGTTACGTTTCTTCTGCTCGTTTTTAAAGAAATTCCGGTCAATACCCCGAATGTTCAGAAAGTGTTCTGCCAGCTCCAGGCAATGCCGATCTCCGGTCAGGTGATACATCCGCATCAATGCCAGTTCAACCTCCGGATGGCCCGGATATCCTTCTTTTTTCTCTTCAATAAAGATATGATAAATATGTTCTGCATTTTTCTGCATAACCTTCAGTAAACGGTCTTTCCCGGTGGCTTCGTAGTAAGCGCACGCGGCCTCCATCATATGTCCGGCACAGTAAAGTTCATGGCCCTCCAGGAGGTTGGTCCACCTTTTATCCCGGTCTTTGATAGTAAAGCGGGTGTTCAGATATCCGTCTGTATCCTGGGCCTGTGCGATTAGTTCAATGAGCTGATCTGCAGTTGTTTCCAGCTCCTGATCCGGAAAAATGGTGAGGGAGTAGGCGACTGCTTCCAACCATTTTGCGGCGTCGCTGTCCTGAAAAACCATGCCGTAAAATCCGTCTCCGGGATTCTCGCCCCGAAGAGCCTTGCCCGCGTTGATAAAATTGGCCACAACATGGCTTTTTTCCGCGCCCTCCGCCTGGTCGCAGAGAACCTGATACTGATAGGGAATGACTTCCTGTTTGATTAATTTCTGGTACCGGCCCAAAAAGCTGTCGTCTGCATGGTAAGCGTTCTGTGGGATTTGTCTCTGTACTTTCATATTGTTTTCCTTTCTGATCCGATATTTTTTTGATCCGATAATTATTTTAACCTAAAATTTTTCTACTGATCTGATAATCGCTTGCTGTGAGTTGATATATGTATTATAATCTTATTATTCGCAGAAAAAAATGGAATATAATCTTATTTATATGGAGGATAATCTTGAACCAAATTGTGCTGAATAATGTGTCGCTGCCGGTTGTAAGCTCGTGCGACTATCTTGCCGCTCAGGAGCCGTTTCTTCATGCGGACCGCATAGTGGATTTTCATGTAATGATTTATGTAACGGACGGGTGTATCCCCGTCACGGAGGACGGAACGGATTATGAAATTCACGCCGGAGAATTGTTTTTTCTGAAAAATAAGCTCCGGCATTATGGAAAAAAAGATGTGGGACGGGGAACCAGGTGGCATTACGTGCATTTTTATCTGGCTGAGCCGTCCGTCATAGAGGCGGCCCGGCCGGTTGCTTTGGGGATTGCCGGGCAGAATCCGGAATTGTCGTCTCCGGCAGGGGGATGGGCGGAATTTTCTGCGCTTCAGACACTTGTGCTGCCGAAAAAAATAAGCGGATTGTCCGGTTCCCGGCTGGAACAGAAAATCGCCGGGTTTACAGAATATTTCCGCAGCGACGCCCCTTTGGATGTCTGGAGCCGGAACCAGAAATTTTTTGAATTGCTTACAGAGATTGGGATTTATGAAGAGGCAGAAAAAAAGCCCCTGAGCCTGTCGGACAGGATTGCCGATTATCTTACGGAAAATTATCGGCGGCCCTTTTCCTCTCAGGAACTGGAACAGGAGTTTTTTTTGAGTTATAAACGTATGGCGGCTGTTTTCAAAAAAGAAAAGGGGATGAGTATGCAGAGGTTTCATACGAATGTCCGTATGGAAAACGCCTGCAAATTACTTCGTTCTACTTTACTCCCGGTGGGGGAGATCAGCCGTGAAACAGGATATGCGGATATGCTCTATTTCAGCCGCAGCTTCCGGTCCGTTGTGGGGATGAGCCCTACGGAATACAGAAAGCTGCCGCGGATATATTGAACGCAGATAAGCATGAAATTTGTATTTATGAGTATGCGGAATGTAGATTTCATGCTTATCTGCGTTTATGAACATGCGAAATGTAAATGTAAGGGGTAGGTTGGAATATTCTTAATATTCCAACCTACAGGCGGAAACCTTTTAAGGAAGGAAGAAATACATCACGATAAAGTGGCAGGCGCTTCCAAGCATTACAAAAATATGAAAGATCTCATGGGAACCGAAATTCTGGTGTTTGGAGTTAAATACAGGCAGCTTCAGCCCATAAATGACGCCTCCGATGGTATAAATGATCCCTCCTGCAAGAAGCCATCCAAATCCGGCCCGGGGCAGGGAGTTAAAAATTGGTACAAACGCCAGGACGCAAAGCCAACCCATGCCGATATAGAGAACTGAGGATACCCATTTGGGGCAGTTGATCCAGAAGCCCTTCAGGATAATCCCCAGGATAGCGACAGCCCAGACCAGAGCGCACAGAATATAGCCGATGGTGTTATGCAGGGCCAGCAGGCAGACAGGAGTGTAGCTTCCGGCGATCATAATAAAGATCATCATATGATCCGCTTTGCGCAGCCTGCGGTTTACCTTTTCGGTTGAATCTACAGAGTGATAGATGGTGCTTGCCGCATAGAGAAGGATCATGGTCAGTATAAAAACGCTTAAAGCCACAAGGTGCAGGGTATCTTCTCTTCTGGCAGCCCTGGTAAGCAGAGGAAGCGCGCCTGCCATGGCAAGCAGCATGGCAATTCCGTGCGTAATGGCGCTTCCCGGATCTTTTAATTTTAGTTTCATAATGAATCGCCTCCTGATTTCGTAAAAATTTTACTAAATTTGCCAACTATACAGTTGGAAATTTAGTAAAGCGGATATGAGCATTTCAGTTTACCGGGTGGAATGCTTACATGCATTCAAAAACCCGTAATGTAGTTTTAAAAACTATGTTCAAAGTATATGATTACTATATCACAATTATTCAGAAATGCAAGAGATTTTTATAAAAATTATTTCTGCAGAGAAAATAAGAAGTATTGGCAGTATAACAGGAGGTATTTATGAACGAGTCGTTACTGGTTGTACCCAAGCCCTGCACCGTCTGCAAGGCTATGGGCTGACAACATATAATTGCAGGAATCCGGCACATATGAACTATTAAGAATTCAGTATATATGAACTATTAAGATTACAA
This sequence comes from Eubacteriales bacterium, assembly GCA_030524715.1. Lineage (GTDB taxonomy): Bacteria > Bacillota > Clostridia > Lachnospirales > Lachnospiraceae > Blautia_A. The sequence goes on from JAUNGB010000004.1 coordinate 10,230, forward strand.
AATTATAGAATTATCTGGTATAATATAAAATATTGGCGTACCGGCTGTAAATTCATAGGAAAAAGGAGGAGATTGTAATGAAAAAGAAAAAAATAGCATGGATTCTTTCGGCGGTTATCTTGTGGTCCGCAGTTCCGTTTCCGGCTTTGGCTTCAGATGTAGTCCGAAAGGGCGTGGAGAGGACGGAGACAGACGAGAATGCAGACTCAAATGGAGGCAGAGGTATTACAGAGAATGATGAAGATGAAGAGATAGGCGGGGATACAGACCGGGCAGCAGGAGCAGACGAAGCTGCAGAGGCAGGTGAGGATGAAGATACAAACAAAGCTTTAGGAACAGATAAAGCTGCAGGGGCAGGTGAGGATGAAGATACTAACAATCCAGCAGGAACTGACGAAACTGCAAAGGCAGATCAGGGTGAAGATATAAACAATGCAGCAGGAACGGACAAAGATGCAGAGACAGGTCAGGATGCAGAAGAAAATGAGGCTGCTGGTTTGGATGTGAATGGAGAGACAGGGAACGAAGAAAACGTCTGTGTGACAGTTGTACCTGAATCAACGGAAGAAATGGCTGAAACAGGCGCTATGGCGGAACAGGATGTGCAGAGTTACGAACTGTCATTAAGTACCAGTCAGATTTTGTTTGACGATCAGACTGAAGGATATGCGGAAACACAGACAGAGTATGTAACTGTGACGAACACCGGAACAGAACCATGGGATTTTTCCGAAACACAATATGCAAAAAGTGTGATTGATGTAGAAGGGATTCCTGCTGAACCCCTTCCGTCAGGTGAGAGCGCTGTTTTAACCATAACGACGAAAACCGGGTTGGAGCCTTCCCATGACGAGGCGGAATCTTCGGACAACAATTTTGGCGGAAGTATCTGGTTTAATAATGATAAATTTTATGGAAGGGTACCGTATCATATTACTTATTATTTTACTGTATTTCCCTATTATGAAATAAGTACGGGCGTTTTGCTGGCGATTCCGGAAATTTTGCCGATTACGGGAATACCAAATGGGACGGGAAAAAAGGCAGAGCTTTTGGGGCTGCCGTTCTGGATTGAAATAGATACCTCTTTAGGAAACAGAAGCGCCCGGATTCAATGGGATACAGAGAATTGTAATTATGATCCTGACAACAGGGAAGAACAAAGCTTTTCTGTAAATGGGACGCTTATCCTCCCGGATGATATTACCAATCCGTCAGGTATTTCTACGGAAGTAACCGCACAGGTTACAGTAAAAGAATTTGATGTAAACAATCAGACAGAGTATTTATTAGAAGCAAGCTGTTCAGAGGTTGATTTTAATAAATATTATGAGAATTGTGCAGATGATGTGGAAGGCCCAATGGTTACGTTTTACAACAAAGGAACGAAGCCGCTGGACATTACGATCATAATGCCTCCCTACTTTGGCTGCGGTATTCAATCCGATGATCAGGATCCCCATAATCTGCTGCCCGGGGAGTCTTATCTTGTTGAATTGAGAGAAGACAGAAATTTTTTGACTGAGGGCCTGTACAGTGAGAATATGAGGGTTATCACGCAGATTCCCGGTGTGGAACTGAATATTCCTCTGAGATACAGAGCAGACAGTACGGGAGACGAGAAGATATCTGCAAACAGGCAGAGGCTGGATTTTGGCGAGGTGGAGGAAGGCGGCGATTGGGCGCAGGCGCAGACTGTAGTAATTGAAAATACCGGAAATAAGAAAGTGACTGTATCCGCCAGGGATTCTTCAAATATTTTTCAGATCGAAGCCCCGTCAAAGGCAGAATTAAAGCCGGGTGAAAAACATACATATATCATTCAGCCGAAAAAGAAATTAAGGCCGGGAAGGTATCAAAGCTATATAGAGGTTTCGACAGGGACTGTCACGAAAAAAATATTCGCAACGGTAAAAGTATTGAGTCAAAGCGCGGTGCTGGAAAAGATAGAAGGCATAAGTCCTGTTCTGGCGGAAAACGGATGCCCGAAATTGTCAGGAGCTTTGGGGCTGCCGAACCTTGCCGTACTGCATACGGATTCCGGAGAAACAAAGGGAATGATACTTTGGGATGTGGAGGATTGTGCTTATAATCCGGATATAAGGGAAGAACAAAAATTTCAGGTAAAAGGTACAATTATGCTTCCGTTCAGTGTAAAAAATCCTGATAACCTGGAGCTGTCAGTGACGGCAGATGTAACAGTGAAAGCTGCGGAAGGTGAAAAGAATAAGGATTTCAATCTGTCGCTGGCCAAGGATGTGGTGTATATGGCGGGGCCTGGAACATCAAGTGAGAGAATACAATTAACAAATACAGGAGAGAAATCCTTAAGAATAGAGGACGATTGGTATTATCCTTTTATGTATGTTTCAGTTGATAAAAGAGTATTAAAACCCAACGAAAGTACTTTTGTCAGTATTTCCTTAATGAAAGGTACCGCAGATTTTCAGGAAACGGAAATCCCCTTTCATAATTATGATGGAAGTCTGCTGAATACGATTAAGCTTGTGTGGAGAAACGAGAACGTAAATAATAATATTCCGTATCATTTTACACCAACGTATGTGGACTTTGGAAAAATTGAGGGAAATAATGACGCCGCTTATTTACAGACCGTAACATTCCGGAATAACGGAGCCGGGGATATTGTTATTAACGGGGCAAAAAGCAAGTATTTTGAGGTTCTGATGGATGAGAAGTTTATGATAGTACCCGCAGGAGAAAGCATAGAAATGGATATTGTACTTAAGGCGGATGAAAAAGGCCGCTATCCAAAAGCGGGCACCTATTATGATACGATTCAGTTTCAGACGGACAATGAAAGTGTGGATGTAGTTTTGGATGCGGGATTTGAAATGACTTATTCTGATGAGCCGGCAAAGCCGACAGCAGCGCCAGGAAAGACACCGACAAAAATACCGACAAAGGCACCGTCAGGGATTCCTTCTGTTTCACCTACGGGCACATTGTCTCCAACTGTTTCTGTTAAGCCGTCGACGGCGGCCCCGGCTTTTGCGCAGTCTCAGGAACAGCATAAAGAGCCGGTCAAAACAGGCGACGAGACTCCTATTGGCAGAATATCTGCTTTGCTGGGAATAAGCGTTATAGCGATTCTGTATTCAGTAAGGAGAAGAAAGGCCAAATGATTACCAAATTACAAAATCCCATGGCTGCAAAGGATTTATTTGCCGGTTGGGAGGAAACATTGATCTGGTCATGTCTGCAAAAGGTTATGGGCGGAATCTATGGGGATTCTGCCCATGATCCAGCGTCTGCAATGGCGCTGATCGGCGATTTCTGCTTTTTGGCCGGCATGCCGGACACAGAACTGGCTGCATATAAGCCTGAGACTTGTCAGCAGGATTTTATGATTATGGTTCCTCAAAATCAGCAGTGGGGAGAGCTTATTGAACAGCTTTATCAGGGAAAAGCCAAAAAGGTTACAAGATATGCCATTAAAAAAGAACCGGATGTCTTCGATAAAGAAAAGCTGCGTCAGATGACAGATACGCTTTCTCCGGAATATGAGCTTAAAATGATCGATGAAGGGCTTTATCATTACTGTAAAGAACATACCTGGTGCAGGGACTTTGTGTCTCAATATGCAGACTATGAGGCGTACAGGAAATATGGTTTGGGAGTTGTGATCCTTAAGGACGGAGTTCCTGTTTCAGGGGCTTCCTCTTATACAAGCTACCCGGGCGGGATAGAAATCGAGATCGATACAAAGGAGGAATACCGCAGAAGGGGACTGGCGACGATATGCGGCGCGAAGCTGATACTGGAATGCCTTCAGAGAAACCTTTATCCAAGCTGGGATGCCCAGAACCTGTGGTCCGTGTCCCTGGCAGAGAAGCTTGGCTATCATTTTGACCATGTTTATACGGCGTATGAAATATGTGAATATTAACAGAAACTTTAAGGTGAAGCCGGAGATTATTAAGGAAATCAACGAACGCCGGACAGGGTATTGGAGAACTACGGAGGGCTGAAAGCTTTAAAAAAATAATCAGTAAACAGGCTGCAGGGGCGCGGAAGCGCCCCTTTGTTTTATTATATCAGATTATTTCCCGAAAAGTGTTGACTTTTAAATAAAGTTAATGTTTAATATAAAAAAGATTAAATTAACTTAAAAGTTTGGATTTTGTGTAGGATTGTAGTACATCGCTGCATGATCCTGAGTAATAAGTTCAATGCTGCAGTGTTATTTGAACTCAGATAAGTAGTCCCCGCTTCAAACGCGTAGAGCATTAAGCGGAGGGTATGGGACTGCGTTTATGAACATGCAGTAAAGCGAAATACGAATGTCCGCTTTACAAGTTAGAAGGAGGAATAAGATGAGCATTCAATTTGATGAAAAGCAGAAGATATTTAAACTGGATACGGATGGGACTACTTATATGATCGGGCTTTCGCCGGAAGGTTATGTAGGGCATATTTATTATGGGAAAAGGCTTCGGAGCCCGGGTGGGAAATACTGCCTCCGTATGGAGGAAACGCCGTCACCTTCGGTAAAAAAAAGGGAAAAGTCGTCATTCCTGGACCGTTTTCCCATGGAATATCCGACGGGAGGAATCGGGGATTACCGGGAAAGCTGCCTGAATGTGCGCAATGAACAGGGCTGTATGGGATGTGAGATTTTTTATAAAAGTCATACCATAGAGAAAGGGAAGCCTGCCCTTGAGGGCCTTCCGGCATCCTTCGGCACTGAAGAGCAGGTGGAAACCCTGGAACTTCTGTGCGTGGATCCTGTGCCTCAAATAGAAGTGATTCTTTCCTATTCCGTGTTTGCCAAAGAGGATGTTATTACAAGAAGCGTAAAGATCATAAATCAGGGACAGCAGCAGCTTCGTTTGGAGAAGGTTTACAGTGCATGCCTTGATATGGATAACATGGATTTTGAAATGCTGAGTCTGTGCGGCTCCTGGGCAAGAGAGCGTCATATCCAGCGGGAAAAAATCAATTACGGAAAACGTGTGATTTCTTCTGCAAAGGGAGAATCCAGCCATCAGGAGCATCCGTTTATGGCGCTTTTGACACCGGAGACGACGCAGGATAAGGGCGAGGTTTATGGAATGCATTTTGTATACTCCGGCAATTTTACCGCCCAGGCGGAGCGCACGCAGTTTGACAGGATAAGGGCAGTCATGGGAGTCAGTTCAGAAGAATTTTGCTGGAAGCTGGCGCCGGGTGAGAGCTTTCAGGCGCCGGAGGTTGTTCTGGTGTATTCGGCGGAGGGTCTGGATAAGATGACCCATTCCCTGCATGATTTTTACAGGGAGCATATGATCCGCAGCCAATATAAATATAAAAAGCGTCCTATTCTGATTAATAATTGGGAAGCTACTTATTTTGATTTTGATACGGATAAGCTTCTGGATATTGCAAGGGAAGCAAAGAAAAACGGCATTGAAATGCTGGTGATGGACGACGGATGGTTCGGAAAGAGAAACTGCGACGACAGTTCTCTGGGCGACTGGTATGTAAATGAGGAAAAGCTTACCACAGGGCTTCCTGATCTGGTAAAAAGGGTAAACGAAATCGGTCTGGAGTTCGGCATCTGGTTCGAGCCGGAAATGATATCCCCGGATTCGGAGCTTTACCGTGCGCATCCCGACTGGGCATTTTGTATCAGGGGAAGGGAAGCGACACAGAGCAGGGCGCAGTATGTGCTGGATCTTACGCGGCAGGAGGTGCGTGATTATGCTTATGAATGCGTGGCGAAAATACTTCGCAGCGCTCCGATCTCCTATGTGAAATGGGATATGAACCGCCAGCTCAGCGATATGGGAAGCTTTGGGTGGGGCGAGGAAAGGCAGCAGGAACTGTTTCACCGGTACGTGCTGGGGCTTTATGAAATGCAGGAACGTCTGGTGACGGAGTTTCCTGATCTTTTATTGGAAAACTGTTCCAGCGGTGGCGGCCGTTTTGACCCGGGAATGCTGTATTACAGTCCCCAGATCTGGTGCTCGGACAATACGGATGCAGTGGAGCGCCTGCGGATTCAGGAAGGGACTGCTCTCTTATATCCTCTGTCCTCTATCGGCGCGCATGTGAGCGACTGCCCCAACCACATTGTAGGAAGGGTAACGACTTTTGAGACAAGAGGACATGTTGCCCTTGCGGGAACCTTTGGATATGAGCTTGATATTACCAAAATTCAGGAAGAGGACAGAAATCAGATTCCGCAGCAGACAGAACTGTACCATAAATATAGGGAGCTGACGCAGAGGGGCGATTATTACAGGATTTCCTCGTGGACGGACAGTAAGCCTTACGATTGCTGGGAAATTGCGGCAAAGGACGGTTCTGAGGCTTTAGTGACTTTTGTTCAGGTTAGGGCTGTTCCGAATATGCCGGGAAGAAATATACGGCTGAAAGGACTGGAGGCAGAAGCGGAGTATCGGCTGGAAGGTACAGAAGAGATTTATCAGGGAGAAGAATTGATGTACTGCGGATTCCCTGTGAAGCAGATGCAGGGGGACGCGGTAAGCTGTCTGTATCATTTTGTCCGTTTATAGAAAATTTATTTCAGAGGATTTTATTTAGAGTATGTTTGAAAATTGCGTGAATGAATTTTTAAACATACTCTGGAAGAGCAAAATGCAAAAAGCTTAAAATTATCTGGTTCTGTGGTTGCAAAGAGGACGTTTTAATAGAAAAAAGGGAGGATTGGATATGGGGAAAGTACGGCTTGCTGATATTGCGGAGAAAATGGGCGTCAGTACTGTTACAGTGCATAATGCGCTGACAGGAGCGAAAGGAGTCAGCAATGAGCTGCGCGGCAGGATTGTGGAAACGGCAAGGGAAATGGGATATACCCCGATGTCTTCTGCAAAGAAAAAAGAACAGGACTCCGGGGAATTCCGGAAGATTGGCGTTATTATTGCCGAAAATTATCTGGCGCATTATTCCACTTATTACTGGAAGGTGTATCAGGAACTGTCTCTGGTTGCCACGGAAAAGCGGTGTTATACTACGGTGGAAGTCCTGAAGAAAGAAATGGAAAAGAAAACGCTGGAAATGCCGCAGATCATTAACAGTATTGAAGGCCTGATCATAATCGGTGAGATTGACGGGCGGTATATCCGGGAATTACAGCGACATGTTGTATATCCCATTGTATTTCTTGACTTTTATAATAACGAGATCGCTATGGACGCGGTAATTGCAGATAATTTTTACGGGGCCTACCAGATGACAGAGCTTCTGTTTGAGCAGGGACTGGAAGAGATTGGCTTTGTCGGTTCGATTTATGCAACAAGCAGCATTATGGACAGGTACTGCGGTTTTATGAAGTCTATGCTGGAGCACAAAAAGAGTGTTCCGGCAGAGTGGGTGATCGAGGACAGGGATGCGCTGGGACAGGTAGGCTTTGAACTGCCAAAAAGGCTTCCGCAGGCGTTCGTGTGTAATTGTGATCTGGTAGCGGGGATTCTGGTGTCTAAATTAAATGAAAAGGGCTGCCGTGTTCCTGAAGATGTGTCTGTGGTTGGTTTTGATAATTATCTGTATCCGGGTTATGCGGATATGAAGATCACTACCTATGAGGTTAATACAAGAAGTATGAGTAAGGTAGCCATTGATAAGATCTTAAAACAACTGAAGAATCCCAACAGGGCAAAGACGCTGGAGGTTATATCCGGTCATGTGGTCTGGAAAAACAGTGTAAAAGTCAAAAATCGCTCACTATATTGATGAGCCTGCTGACATATCCGGAAATCCTTTCGACCGAACTTCCCGGATAGATCTTGATAAAATGCCATACTGGCAAGTGTAATACTTGTCAGTGTGGCATTTTTTTGTGCCAGAACGTGTTTGAAAATTCATTCCCACAATCTGCATCCCCGCTTTGCAGTCTATTTGCCGCAAATTGTGGAATACATCTTGCAGAAAGTAATTTTCAAATATGCTCCGCGAGGATGTGCAGGGATTCGGTTTGGAATTATGTCAGCGTAGCTGACCCGAATCCCGCACCAAGACTCGCAAGCGAGTCTTGAACAGATATGAGAGGACTCGTTCACTAAGACTCGTGAGAGAGCCTTGAAAAGAATTATTAACTTAAAAATTAAAATAAATTAATTAATGAATTAAGCTAAAAAACAAAACAAATTATATAAAATACATAAAAATAAAAGGCAAAAATTGATTCAAATCTACGAAAATGTGCATAAATTCCAAAACGCCTTGCAAAATACAGATTAATAGTATAAAATAATATTAGCTTAAATGATATATTAAATTAAGTTAAATTAAGAAACGGAGGAAAAGGAAATGAAAAAATCAAAACGAGTGATTGGTTTCGGAATGGCTGCTGCAATGGTATTATCCATGGGCGTGAGTGTTTTTGCAGATTCTGCTGTTCCAACCATCGACACAATCAAGGTAGGGGAAGACTATCAGGATCTGAAAGCTTCTATCAAGGTTCTCACAAACAGGACGGACATTGTGGATACAGTGTACAAGGGATATGCGGAGCAGTTTATGGAACTGTATCCGAATATTACGGTAGAATATGAAGCGATCACAGACTATGAAGAGTCCCTGAACCTTCGTCTGACAACCGGCGACTGGGGAGATTTATGCTTTATTCCCACAGGCGTAGACAGAAGCGAACTGTCCACCTATTTCACTGTGCTGGGTGATTTCGATACCCTTGATGAAACCTACAATTTCGTACAGGATAAGACATATGAGGGACAGGTTTACGGAATTGCCAACGGAGGAACGGCAAGCGGCGTTGTTTATAACAAGAGAATCTGGCAAGAGGCCGGAATCGAGGAGCTTCCTGCTACACCGGATGAATTTCTTGAGGATCTGCAGAAGATAAAGGATAATACAGACGCAGTTCCTCTTTACACGAACTTTGCGGCAGGATGGCCCATGGGCGCATGGGATGCATATATTGGCGTAGCCGCTACAGGCGACGCGGATTTTATGAATAATACTATCTGCCATACAAAAAATCCTTTTGCGAAGAACGATGATATGACAGGGCCATATGCTGTCTACTATACAATGTATGAAGCAGTTGCAAGAGGACTTGTGGAAGAGGATCCTGCTTCCAGCGACTGGGAATCTTCTAAAACAATGATGAATAACGGCGAAATTGCAACAATGGTTCTTGGCTCCTGGGCAGTACAGCAGTGTAAGGACGTCGGTGAAAATCCGGATGACGTAGGATATATGCCATTCCCGATCACTGTTGATGGAAAGCGTTATGCAGGCGCAGGCGGAAACTACTCCTTCGGTATTAATAACCAGGCTTCTGAAGATAATCAGACGGCGGCTATGGTTTATCTGAAATGGCTCATTGAAGAATCCAGCATTTACGAAGACGAAGGCAGCATTCCGGCGCTGAAGAGCGGAGATCTTCCGGATGCGTTAGCGGACTTTGAAGGAGTAGAGCTTCTTGCGGATAATCCGGCAAAAGAGGGCGAAGAAACTTTGTTTAATGAAATCAACAGCGAGAGTGAAGTTGGTATCAACAATGACGATTATCCGGACTGTGAGATTCTTGAGGCTGCATTATATGAGTCCTCTACTCTGGATGAGCTTATGGATACATGGAATGAAAAATGGTCCGATGCACAGGAATCTCTTGGAGTAGAAGTAAACGAGTAAAACAAAGCGGGCGGCTGCTCTTTTTCAGGCATTTGTAAAGCCGACAGTAAAGCGGATATTCGCATTTCACTTTGCTGTATGCTCATGAACGCAGGCTGCTATGCGGCTTGCGTTCAAAAAGTCTGCGATATAGAAGGAGGGAATTATGAGTAATCAGGTATCAGTGGCTCCGAAAAAAAAGAAGTCATTTATGGATTGGCTGAAAAGCCGAAAAGGTCAGAAATGGGTCGTTATTATTACTTTTATGTTCGTGCCCCTTTTGCTTCTTATGGTATTTACCTATATCCCATTTTTTAAGATGGTGCAATTCAGCTTTTATAAAATGAAATATATCGGGCCGAGAACTTTTGTCGGACTGAAGAATTATATTGATGTATTCCAGAGAAGCGAATGCTTTAAATCACTGGGAGTCAGTGTTTACTATATGGGAGGCGCGGTGATTCAGTTGGCGCTGGCGCTGTTTTTTGCAACTTTGATGGTCTTTAAGACGAAAGGTTCGGGTTTCTTTAAGGGAGCAATGTTCTTTCCGTATCTGATCTGTGGAATTGCCGTTGGTTTTATCTTTAAATTTTTCTATGCAAGAGGATTTGTACTTGACTCTATTCTCCAGATGTTGGGAATGGATCCGGAAAACATTCCTTATTGGCTGCAGGACAAGAGCATTAATAATATCTCTCTTGCGGCTACCTCGGTATGGAGATATACAGGCCAGAATATGGTTCTTTTCCTTGGCGCGATGATGTCTGTAGACAACGACCTTTATGAGGCTGCTTCTCTGGATGGAGCCAATAAATGGCATCAGTTCCGCTACATTATTCTGCCGAGCATTAAGTCTATAGTTGTTTTGAACCTGATTCTTTCCATCAGCGGCTCCTTAAGCGCATTTGAACCGCCGTACGTTATTACAAACGGTACAATGGGAACCGGTACTTACTTTGTTATCATGAACCGTCTGGCCCATGAAAATCAGAAGGTCGGCCTTGCCTGCGCAATGGCAATTGTACTTCTGGCAATCATTATTGTTTGTACAATTGCACAGAAGCTATTCTTTGCTTATGTTTTTGACGACGGAACCTCCGATGAATCAAAAGCAGCAATAAGAAAAAGAAAGAAAGCTGAAAAGGCTGCAAGAAAAGCTATGAAGGGAGGCCGTGCATAATGAAAACAAAAAGAAGCCCGATCTCAGTTATTGCGGTGATCTTCAAATACTTTATGCTGATCGGAGCGTCCTTAATTGCCCTGATTCCGGTATGTGTCTGCATATTGACGGCTTTTAAGACAACAGACGAGTACAATAATTCTTCTGTTCTTGATCTGCCGAAATCCTTTTTGAATTTTGAAAACTTTAAAATTGCATTTCAGCAGGCAAACATGCTCCGGGGATTTTTGAATACGGCCATCGTATTGGTTGTGGTTCTTACCGCTTCTATTTTTATCAGCGCTATGCTTGCGTATGTGCTGAACCGATTTAAGTTCAGGGGAAACGGAATTATCCAGAACCTCTTTATGTTCGCATCCCTGATTCCGGGAATTGCCACACAGGTAACGGTTTATCAGATCATGTATTCTCTGCATCTGATCAATCATATTTACGGATATATCATTGTACTGATGGGGACGGATATTATTTCTATTTATATCTTCCTTCAGTTCTTTGAAAACCTTCCGGTTTCTCTGGATGAATCTGCTATTATGGACGGCTGTACTTATTTTGGCGTATTTTTTAAGATTCTGTTTCCACTTTTGAAGCCGGCTATTGTTACGTCGCTGGTTCTCAAGGGAGTGAGTGTTTACAATGAGTACTATATGTCAAACCTGTATCTGCAGGATCGGAATCTGAGAACGATTTCCACAGCGCTGTATACATTCACCGGACCTTATGGAAATCAGTACAACTACATATGCGCAGGCGTTATTATTACGATTATTCCAATCCTGATTCTGTTCCTTGTTTTCCAGAAGCAGGTATACGGAGGAATGGCTGCAGGCGCGGTTAAGGGATAACAGATCCACCTGTGCGGTTGGAATATCAAGAATATTCCAACCTACCCCTTACATTCGCAAAACTCGCGCTTAAGCGCTTTTGCGGCTGCATAATGAAAATGAAAGGCAACAGGAAAAATAATATGAGTGATATTAAGATTATCGGACCGAATGTGCCGAATGTACCATGGCAGGAAAGGGCTGAAGGGGAAAACGGAAGCACTCCTGTCTGGAGATATAAAGAAAATCCGATCATCGGAAGAAATCCGGTAGAGGGAGTGGCAAGAATTTTCAACAGTGCGGTAATGCCCTATGGAGAGGAATTTATCGGCGTGTTCCGCGGAGAGCAGACAAACGGGATCCCTTATATTTACCTTGGAAGAAGCAAGGATGCCGTTCACTGGGATTTTGATAAAGAGAAAATCCCGTTTAAGGATGAGGGCGGCAATGATTTTATGCCGGCTTATGCGTATGACCCGCGCCTTGTGAAGGTTGAGGATACTTATTACATAATCTGGTGCCAGGACTTTTACGGAGCGTCCATCGGCGTGGCTAAGACAACGGATTTTAAAACATTTACCAGAATTGAGAATCCGTTTATTCCGTTTAACAGGAATGCGGTATTGTTTCCGAGAAAGATCAACGGTAAGTTTATGATGCTTTCCAGGCCAAGCGACAGCGGACATACGCCGTTCGGTGATATTTTTCTTTCGGAAAGCCCGGATATGGTTTACTGGGGGAAACACCGCCATGTTATGGGAAAAAGCAGCAACTGGTGGGAAAATGTCAAGATCGGCGGAGGCGCGGCTCCTATTGAGACTACAGAGGGATGGCTTCTGTTTTATCATGGGGTGACAGGGACCTGCAATGGATATGTTTACAGCATTGGAGGCGCGATTCTTGATATTGAGAATCCGTCCATTGTGAAATACCGCTGTGATACCTTCCTTCTGACACCGGAGGAATGGTACGAGGAACGTGGATTTGTGCCGAACGTTACCTTCCCGTGCGCGACCATCCATGATGCGGAAACCGGAAGGATTGCTATTTATTACGGCTGTGCGGATACCTATGTGGGTCTGGCGTTTACAAAGGTCGATCAGGTGATTTCTTATATTAAAGAGCACAGCAAAGTAACCGGAACAGATACGGAAATCGGAAGAAGATAAAGAGGATTTGGATATGAGCTTGGATATGAATGCATTGGCGGCGGAAGTCAGGCGTCACCTGACAGAAGAGATCGTTCCGTTCTGGGAGAGCTTAAAGGATGTGGAGCAGGGCGGATATTACGGATATATGGGCTATGACCTGAAGGTGGACAGGCAGTACGAAAAAGGCTGTATTCTTAACAGTAGGATCCTGTGGTTCTTTTCCAACGCATATCTGGCATTAAAGGATCCGCGCCTCCTTGAGGACGCCGCACATGCCTATACATTTTTGAAAAAGTATTGTGTGGATAAAGAGTTCGGGGGAATCTACTGGTCGGTAACCTTTGACGGAAAGCCCAAGGATACCACTAAGCACACCTATAACCAGGCCTTTGTTATTTACGCGTTGTCCTCCTACTATGATGCCTCCGGCGATGAAGAGGCCCTGAAGCTGGCGGAAGATCTGTATCATCTTATTGAGGAAAAGTGTACGGATGAATACGGATATCTGGAAGCTTTTGACAGAGCCTTTGTTCCGGCGGAGAATGATAAGCTTTCCGAAAACGGCGTGCTGGCGGAGAAAACCATGAATACGCTGCTTCATGTTTTTGAGGCTTACACGGAATTTTACCGTGTAAGCCATAAAAAAGAAGCGGCGGACCGTATCCGGTTCATGCTGGATATTTTTGCGGATAAGGTATACAATCCGGCGCTGGGACGGCAGGAAGTATTTTTTGACAGAGAGTGGAATTCTCTGATCGATTTGTATTCTTACGGACATGATATCGAAACCGCATGGCTGGTTGACAGGGGACTTGAGATTCTGGGAGATCCGGCATATACGGAGAGGATTTCCCCCATTACAGCGGCTCTTACGGAGAATATTTATGACCGCGCCTATAAAAACCATTCTCTGCTTAATGAGGCGGAAAATGGAATACCGGATACTACAAGAGTATGGTGGGTACAGGCGGAAGCAATCGTTGGATTTGTCAACGGATATCAGAAGAATCCTGAAAAAACCTGCTATCTGGAGGCGGCACGGGATATCTGGGAATATATCTGTGAATATGTGAAGGATCGGCGGAAGGGCTCCGAGTGGTTCTGGGCTGTTGACGAGAACGGAAAACCTTTGGAAAAGCCGATCGTAGAACCGTGGAAATGCCCGTACCATAATGGAAGAATGTGTATGGAAGTAATGAAGAGGCTGGAGAGCGATTGAAAACGGCGCAGAAGCATTCTGTAAAAGGATAAATATATATCGGATTAATAATAGGAAATGGCACTGGAGTGTGTTTGAAAATTGCGGGAATGAATTTTCAAACACACTTTGGAAGGGCGCCTCTGGAGGGAAAGATGATACATAAGCAATATTATATTGAACAACAGAAATTAGAAAAATTAATTGCCAGAAAAAACAGAAAAGCGGATTTTTACAACGGAATTTATGACCGCTATGAAGATCCGGTCCTGACCAGGGAACACGCTCCGGTAATCTGGAGGTATGATCTGGATGCAGAAACAAACCCGTTTTTTATGGAACGGCTGGGAATCAATGCAGTGATGAATTCCGGCGCCATTGAACTGGATGGAAAGTTTTATCTGGTTGTCCGCGTGGAAGGAAATGACAGGAAGTCTTTTTTTGCAGTGGCGGAGAGCGACAACGGGGTGGATGGTTTTCATTTTTGGGACTACCCGGTGGTTCTGCCGGATACCTGCCCGGAGGAAACGAACGTCTATGATATGCGTCTGACAAAGCATGAAGACGGATGGATTTACGGCGTTTTTTGTTCGGAAAGCAAGGATAAAACAAACCCGGATCTCTCGGCGGCAGTTGCAGAGGCGGGAATCGTAAGGACAAAGGATCTGAAGAACTGGGAGCGCCTGGATAACCTGAAAACGCTTCGTTCCCCTCAGCAAAGGAATGTGGTTCTTCACCCGGAATTTGTGGACGGAAAATATGCGTTTTATACCCGTCCCATGGATGGATTTATTGATACCGGAAGCGGCGGCGGGATCGGTTTTGGCCTGTGTGAGGACATTGAACATGCGGTGATCGATGAAGAGAAGATTATCAGCAGAAGAGTCTATCATACCCTTACGGAGTCTAAAAACGGCGCGGGAGCCGTTCCGTTTAAAGGGAAAAAGTGCTGGATCCATATTGCGCACGGGGTGCGGAATACGGCGGCGGGGCTTCGGTACGTTCTGTATGTGTTCGGGACTGATCTGAATGATCCTTCCAGGCTTGTGGCAAGCCCTTCCGGTGTTTTTTTGGTTCCTCTCGGGAAAGAACGTGTAGGGGATGTATCCAATGTAGTGTTTACCAACGGCGCAATCGCAAGGGAAAACGGGGACGTTTATATTTACTATGCCTCCTGTGATACCCGGATGCATGTGGCCACAACGACGGTGGACAAGCTGGAGGACTACCTGTTCGGCACGCCTGCGGATCCGCTCCGTTCCGCGGATTGCGTGAAACAAAGGTGCGAACTGATAACAAGAAATCTGGAATTATCAGGAAAATAAAAGCTGGATATTCCGGTTTGGGAGGAGTGAAAAAATGGCGTTATTGAAATTAAGCCCGAGTTTTAAAGATTATCTTTGGGGCGGGCACAAGCTTGTGGAGGATTATCATAAACAGTATGACGGGGAGGTTCTTGCAGAAAGTTGGGAACTATCCTGCCATCCGGACGGACCCTCCACGATCATGAACGGCGCGTATGCGGGAAAAACATTGAAGGAATACATTGAAGCAGAGGGCAGGGAGGTACTGGGCACGAACTGCCGGAGATTTCAGGATTTTCCTATTTTAATAAAATTTATAGACGCGAAAGACAATCTGTCCATACAGGTTCATCCGGATAATAGTTTCGCTCTTAAGAACGAGGGCCAGTATGGAAAGACGGAAATGTGGTATGTTATGGACTGCAGGGAAGGCGCTTATCTTTATTATGGGTTTAAGAAGCAGATAACAAAAGAGGAATTTGCCGCCCGCATTGAGAACGATACGCTCCTTGAGGTGCTGCATGCCGTGCCTGTCCAGAAGGGCGACGTGCTGTTTATTGAGGCGGGAACCATCCATGCCATCGGCAAGGATATCGTGATCGCGGAAATTCAGCAGAATTCCAATGTGACCTATCGTGTTTATGATTATGGACGTGTGGGAAAAGACGGAAAAAAGAGAGATCTGCACATTGAAAAGGCGCTGGCTGTTACAAACCGTGTGCCGATCCTAAGAAGCAAAAACAGTAATCCGCATGTGGCAAGCTGCGACTATTTTACCGTCGATAAGCTGATGCTGGACGGAACTGTGATGAAGAAAATGACGGGAACCATTGACAAGGATTCTTTTGCCAGTATATTATTTATGGAAGGAAAAGGGACGATCTGGTCCGGAGATGAAGTGCTCAGATTCCAAAAGGGCGACAGCTTCTTTTTGTCGGCCGGAAGCGGAGTATACGAGATAGCCGGAACCTGTGAGGCGCTTGTGACCACGATCAGAGAAAAAGTCAGTGAGCAAAAAGCAGACATGCCGGCTACAGCATAAAGGAGAAAATAGAAATGGGTTATAAAGAGATTTATAGGAAATGGTGTGAAGATCCGTATTTTGACAGTGGTACAAAAGCGGAGCTGGCAGCGATCGCGGATAATGAAGCTGAGATCGAGGATCGGTTTTACCGCCGTCTGGAGTTTGGAACAGGAGGCCTGCGGGGAGTGATCGGCGCGGGGACAAACTGTATGAATATCTATACTGTCCGTCAGGCGACACAGGGACTGGCCAATTATATTCTGGCTCAGAACGGTCAGCAAAAGGGTGTGGCGATTGCCTTTGACTCCCGTATCATGTCCCCGGAATTTGCCAGAGAAGCAGCTTTGTGTCTGAATGCTAACGGCATTCGTACCTACCTGTTCGAGAGCCTGCGGCCGACGCCGGAACTGTCCTTTGCAGTCAGGAAGCTTGGCTGTATTTCCGGTATTGTAATTACTGCAAGTCATAATCCAAGGGAATATAACGGATATAAGGTATATTGGGAGGACGGCGCTCAGATCACGCCTCCCCATGACAAAAATATTCTGGCGGAAGTAGGGAAGGTTACGGATTTTTCCCAGGTTAAGACGATGACAGAGAAAGAAGCGGTGGCTGCCGGACTGTATCATATAATAGGAGAAGAAATCGACGACGCATATATGGAACAGCTCAAGGGCCAGAGCATTCATCCGGAAATGATACCGGAAGCGGCGAAAAAGATGAAAATCGTATATACGCCCCTTCATGGAACGGGAAACCTTCCTGTGCGTAGGGTATTGAAGGAACTTGGCTTTGAGCAGGTTTACGTGGTAAAGGAGCAGGAACTTCCTGACGGAACCTTCCCTACAGTCGCCTATCCCAATCCCGAGGATGAAAAAGCGTGGACGCTTGCTTTAAAGCTGGCGGAGGAAGTGGACGCCGATATTGTTCTTGCGACCGATCCGGACGCCGACCGTCTGGGCGTTTATGCGAAGGATACAAGAACGGGAAAATATATCGGCTTCACAGGAAATATGTCCGGTATGCTGATCGCGGAATATATTCTTCGCGAGCGGACAAAAAACGGAACTATGCCGGAAAAGCCTGCTCTGGTGGAAACGATTGTGACTACCGATATGGCAAAGGCAATCGCGAAGGCTTATCATACTTCATTGGTTGAGGTGCTTACAGGATTTAAGTATATCGGAGAGCAGATCAAGCTGTTTGAAGAGCAAAATACTTACAGCTATGTGTTTGGCCTGGAGGAAAGCTATGGCTGTCTTGCGGGAACCTATGCAAGAGATAAGGACGCCTGCGTGGCTGTTATGATGCTCTGTGAGGCGGCCGCTTATTATAAAATGCAGGGAAAAACCCTTTGGGATGCTATGCTGGATATGTATGAAACATACGGCTATTATAAGGAGGGCCTGTCCACTCTTACTTTGAAGGGAATCGACGGAGCCTGCCAGATCCAGAATATGATGAAGGAACAGCGCAGCAACCCGCCGAAAACGATGGGAGGGTACCGCGTGCTGGCTGTTCGCGATTATCAGGCGGATGTGAGAACGGATCTGATAACAGGAGAGAGCGTTCCTACGGGGCTTCCTAAGTCAAATGTTTTATATTATGAACTGGAAAATGATGCATGGTGCTGTGTACGCCCGTCCGGCACGGAACCGAAGATCAAGTTTTATTACGGTGTGAAGGGCACATCTCTTGAAGATGCGGCTGCGAAGCTGGACGCTTTAAAGGCGGATCTTGTAAAAGAGTGACAGGAGGCGGTTATGTTTTGGCTTGCTATTTACAGAGGTGGATGGTAGTATTATAAATGTAGAGAACAGATATGATCAGGCGACGTATAGGATATGAAAATTCGGGAATAGAAAAGTTGGCTTCATAAATAGGAGAGAAAAAATGCCTAAGAAATTTAATATTACAGGAATCTGTATACCGGAAGAAAATTACATGGCGGATATGAGCGGAAGAGTTGACAGGATTGTTTCTGCGTATATAGAAGAAGGTAAATATTTTACAATTAATCGGGCGAGACAGTATGGAAAAACAACAATGCTGTACCTTTTGGAAAAACAGCTTAAGGAAAATTATCTTGTCTTGAGTCTGAGTTTTGAAGCTGCCGGGGATTATTTTAGTTCCCCCCTTAATTTGGCGGAAGGTCTGATTATGGACATCAGGGATGCGTTGGTGCTCCAGAAAGTTCCTTCAGATATCATTGAGGAATGGAGCAGACCTGTAGACGCACGTTTTCCTATACGTTCTTTAGGCAGTAAAATTACTGCACTTTGCAGAAGCTGCCGCCGGGAGATTGTTTTGATGATCGATGAGGTGGATCAGAGCTCGGATAATCAGATTTTTCTTACTTTTCTCGGACTTTTGCGGTCAAAATATCTTCAGCAGAGACAAGGGAAAGATATTACCTTTAAATCTGTTATTTTAGCTGGTGTTTATGATATTAAAAACCTGAAATTAAAATTGCATCCCGGAGAAGAATCGAAGTATAACAGCCCGTGGAATATTGCGGCTGATTTTGATGTTGATATGCATCTATATACGGAAGATATTGCTTCTATGCTGAAAGATTATGAGAATGATTATCATACAGGTATGGATATTTGCTATATCAGCCAATTGATTTTTGATTATACTTCAGGTTATCCATATCTGGTTTCCCGAATCTGTCAACTAATAGAAGAATCGGTTCAAAAGGGAAAGTTTGCAGACCGAAAAAGCGCATGGACCCATGAAGGGGTTGTATTGGCAGAACAAATACTGAGAAAAGAATCCAATACATTGTTTGATGATATGGTAAAAAAGCTGAATGATTATCCGAAGCTGAAAGAAATGATCTATCGTATTCTGTTTATGGGAAGGAGCTATCCATTCGACAGGGAGAACATGCTGGTTAATCTGGGCGTTACCTTTGGATTCCTGAAGGATAACGATGGTACGGTAGCCCTGGCAAACCGCATTTTCGAAACCAGAATTTATGATTTGTTTATCTGCGAAATGGCAATTGAAAGCGAAATGGGCTGCTTCTTATGTATTTAAAGCCAATCACTAACGGACAAGGAAATTATTATATTGAAGCTCAAACAAGGGATTCTAAAAGAACGGATATTATTGTGGATTACCATGGAATACAATATGTAATCGAACTAAAGCTGTGGCATGGTGAAGAATATAATAAACGTGGGGAAGAGCAGTTGTTTGGGTATCTGGATTTCTATAAAAAAGATGTCGGATATTTGTTAAGCTTTAACTTTAATAAAAATAAAAAGACAGGTATACATGAATTGATAAAGAATGGAAAAAGAATTATGGAGGTTGTGGTTTGAGATAAAGAGTTTGTAAGGGGTGCAGAAGCGCCCCTTAATTCAAAACGATAAAACAGGCTCTGTTTGTTATATCAGATGTGGGATGAATCCCCCATCTGATATATGCTCCGCGAGGATGTGCAGGGATTCGGTTTGGAATTATGTCAGCGTAGCTGACCCGAATCCGGCACCAAGACTCGCGAGCGAGTCTTGAATAAAATGGAACGTTTTATTTGTTGTCTTTGATCGTTGTGTAAGAGAAGTCTGGAATAGGGCCAGAATGGTAGTGAGTTACATTCTTACTGCTATTCTGGTCTTTTTTTGTATATCAGGAAAGTACTCCATTTTATTCTGAAATATGCAACACTGAATTTTCTTAACATACAAAAAAAAAGATCATATGTGCTTGTTTTATTATAAAATTGACAAAAATACGCACATAATTCATAATACAAATAAGAGAAGAAGATAATCGTGAGTCAGCGATTAAACAAATGGCAAAATTTTAAGATTATAGGGAGGAATACATTATGAAGGTATTATTTATTGGCGGTACGGGAACGATTAGCATGGCAATATCAAAAAAACTGTTGTCAGAAGGGCATGAATTATATCTTCTGAACCGGGGGAACAGGCAGAAAGAGCTTCCGGAAGGGGCTGTATCTCTGACTGCGGATATTCATGATGCAGACAGAGCCAGAGAAATACTGGAAGGACATCATTTTGATGTTGCGGCTGATTTTATTGGCTATACGCAGGAGGATATGGAGAGAGATTATAACCTGCTTTATGGAAAAACAGATCAGTATATTTTTATAAGTTCAGCCGCTGCATATAAAAAACCTTATACAAATTATCCCATTACAGAAGGAACTCCACTTTACAATCCAAGCTGGAAGTATGCACAGAACAAGACTCTGTGCGAAGAGTATCTTATGAAGAAATATCGTGAAAACGGATATCCTGTTACGATTGTAAGACCCAGCCAAACTTATGACGAAAGAAGAATTCCTTTTGGAATACAAGGAGATGCAGGCTGCTGGCAGATTATTAAGCGTATGAAGGAGGGAAAGCCGGTGCTCATACCAGGCGATGGAACTGCTCTTTGGACAGTGACGCACAGTTCAGATTTTGCTAAAGGTTTTGTGGGGCTTATGGGTAATAAACATGCAATAGGGGAGGCCGTTCAGATTACATCAGACGAAATTCTGACATGGAATCAAATTTATGATCTGACAGCGGAAGCTTTGGGAGTGAAATTGAATCCTGTCCATGTTGCCAGTGATTTCTGGGCTGAGTGCACGGATTTCGATTATAATGCAGGACTGTTGGGAGACAGACGTTATTCGGTTGTATTGAAGAATGATAAACTGAAACAGTTAGTTCCGGATTTTGTGGCGACAAAGAGGTTTGATCAGGCGGTAAAAGAAAATGTGGCTTTTTTGGAAAGCCATCCTGAATATCAGGTTGAGGATCCTGAATTTGACAGGTTCTGTGATAAAGTTCTCGAAGGATTAGAAAAAGCAAAAGCATATATCAGATGTGGGATGACTCCCGCCTCTATAGGCGGTGAGTAACAAATTTGTATCAGTGGCGGGATTCAATCCCCCATCTGATATACGCTCCGCGAGGATGTGCAGGGATTCGGTTTGGAATTATGTCAGCGTAGCTGACCCGAATCCCGCACCAAGACTCGCAAGCGAGTCTTGAATAGAGGAAAATGAAAAACAGATGATATGCTGTAATACATAAAAATTAAAGGAGGGGATAAACAGATGTTTAAGGGAATTTATTTTATGGGATGGTACAGGGATATGTGGAACTATCATCCGAGCCTTCCCATGAAAAATCAGCAGATGGTTGAAGATGCTGCAGATATTCATGCGGATATGCTGATTTGGTCTTGTATGGGGAGTGGAGCCATTGGCCTTCCATACCTGGACAGGGAAGCCAATGATGAGATATCCCCGCGCCTTCGGCTTTATGGTTTTATGAATGACAGTGAATTTTGCGAAGAATGCAGAAAGAGAGGGATAAAAGTATTTTCAGTGCTCTGGAAAGCGCAGCTTTGGGAATTCGGAGCGGAGTTTAATAATAATGAGACAGAGCTTTTATCTTTAAACCTTCTGAGAAATGCCTCTGCCAATCACGGATATATAGGAATGAGCGAATTGTCCGTGAACAAATATCCTCATATCTTCAGTCCCATTGAAAAATATTTTCCGCGTGGTCTTCTGGATTATAAGGGAAACAAAGTTAAGGACTTTCTTCAGGAGTTTAAAGCTGTTTCTCTGGAAAACAGGAATATTCTTTCAAAATGGCTGATGGTAAAAGGGCACGACCATAAGTGTTATACACCATGCTGCAACAAGGAGTCTTATCTGTCCTATATGAAACGGAATGTGGAAATGATGATCGATGCAGGGGCCGGAGGACTGCATATTGATGAATTTGCATCGCAGAAGCATGTGCTTAGCAATGCGGGATGTTTTTGTCCTGAATGTATGGAAAATTTCAGGCAATATCTAAAGAAAAACCGGATTGCCCTTCCGGAAGAAGCAGGAGAATTAAAGGATTTTGATTATCGGGAATATTTACTGAGAAAAGGTTATAAAGATGAGCATCTCCTTGCATGTAATGCAAACAAGCGATGGAAAATACCATTATACCGCAGCTTTGTGGATATGCAGATGGCAACTGTGGAGTATGTGATAAGAGAATTGTCGGGACATGCAAAAAAATATGCAAAAGAAACGCGTGGGGAAGATTTTCCTGTGACAGCAAATTTATTCCAATGCTTTCCTTTTTCCTGGGAATGTAAAAAACATCTGGATATTCTATCCGGGGAAAAAACAGACATCCGGCCAAGGCAGGATGGATGGTATAAGTTTGCTTTTGGGTGGCTGAACGGAAAAGAAAGCTGCTTTGTTGAGGATCCCAATCAGTATGTCAGAGATATGGCGGAGGATATGAAAAATGGCATTAATGATCGCTTTATCCGTTTTCTTCTGGAACCGATTGCCCATGGATTTCATATTGCTTTTCCTTACGGCTCCTGGCTGCAGAATCAGGTGAAGGATGCTTTGTGGCCGGATCTCCGTATGCTGAGAAAGCTTGGCCCCTGGTTGGATGAACATGAATATGCTTTTCCTAAAAATCCGGTGGCTGAGATCGCGGTTTTGTACGATGCAAATTCCGCATATGAAAATGTATGGAGCGAGCCGAGCGACAGAGGAACTACTACCTATAATATGGTGGAAAAAGTTGATTTGACAGATGTGGAAGAACTGGGAATGCAGGGAGCTTTTTCTGTAGATGGACAGTTTTGTAATTTCTTCCGGCTGATACAGAGCATGAGTGATTGCAATATACTTTATAATGTTATTTTTGAAAGCCCGGATGAACCGCTTACCTCTGAAAGACTGAAGGGATATAAAACCGTAATCGTACCGGATGCGTTTATGATGGATGATAAAACAGTTCAGGTATTAAATACATACAGAGAAGAAGGCGGATCTATTTATACATTAGAAAGAAAGGCGAAGGCACTGCAGTGTGACAACGGCTATTCTGAAGAAAACATGGGCGATTTAGTACAGGCTATGGCAGAACAGCCACAGGAATTAAAGGCTGTGTCCAAGGGTGAATACGGTATTGCATGGCATGATACCGGATATGGCAGAGTACTTCATATTGTAAACTATCAATATAATGAAGAAACGCACAGAATCGATCTGCTGCCAAGGCTGGAGTTTCAATCAGAGAAGAGATTTTCAAAAGTAAAGTTTTCTGCTTTTCCAGAAAATCCGGATGTTAAGGCTATAATAACAGAGACAGGGATAGAAGTGATTAATGCAGGGATATATACAATTGTTGAATTAATGTAAATGAGAAAATCCGGTGGATGTAGTAACGAAACAAGGATAGAAGGGAGAAAAACATGAAACGTTCAGAATTAAACAGGATTATTGCAGAAGCTATTGCGTTTGTGGAAAGTAATGGATTAAAATTTCCGCCATTTGCGAAATGGCCGGTTGAACAATGGAGCGATTTAACAGAAGACAGCAGAGAAATTGTTGATAATATGCTTGGATGGGATGTGACGGATTTTGGAAGCGGGGATTTTGAACGCTGTGGATTATTGATTTTTACTTTTCGAAATGGGAATTTTAAAGATAAAGTACGGTATCCCAAGCCCTATGCGGAAAAGCTTCTTCTTGTAGAGGACGGGCAGGAACTGCCTTATCATTTTCATTGGAGCAAGATGGAGGATATCATTAACCGGGGTGGGGGAAATCTTATTGTGCAGTTATATAACTCTGATGAAAAAGAAGAGTTTGCCGATACAGATGTGACAGTAACAATTGATGGAACAAAAGTAACAGTGCCTGCCGGCGGCCATGTAATTCTTCATCCGGGTGAAAGTATTACTTTGTGTCCTGGTCAGTATCATAGATGGGTCGGTGAAAAAGGAACGGGGAAGGTAATGCTTTTTGAAGTATCAACAACAAATGATGATATGGTGGATAACAGATTTTATGATGCAAAGCAAAGAATTCCGGATATAGAGGAGGATGTGAAACCGGAATATCTGATTTTTAACGATTATAAAAAATATGTACCTGATAAAATATAGCTGTTTTCTTTGATAAGAAAGAAAAGCCTCCGGGTAAGAGTGGAAACTCTGATTCCTGGAGGCTTTTTTGCCCGTTGGCTTAAAGGTCTATTTTTTATCAGGTGATACAGAGGCAATTGCGGATTCAATTTTGCTTCTTAAGAATCCGGATGAGTCCAGCAGTATTTCTTTATAGTTTTCTTCTCCGTGATACCATTGTTCTCCGGTAAAGATGCGTACCCCCTGTCTGTAAAGCTCGCTGATACAGCGTTCATATTCTGTGTGTCCGCCGCTTCCGAACCGCATATCCCGGTAAACGCCCGGTTTTGTCTCTTTCAGATGCGCGGCAAGGATATGGTGTTTTCCAAGGGAGATGTCCTGAACCACATCGTGCCCGTATATAACGGAAGCGTTTTTCAGGTTGCCGATATCAGGGTAGATACCGAGATAAGGGGAACCAATCAGATTTACAAAAAACATGGCCTTTTGGACGGTATCCATGAAAGGCGTCTCCATTGTTTCAAAGCCAAGAGAAACACCGTATGCGGCTGCACGTTCGGTTATGATTTCCAGACCTTCCAGAAAGTACCGGAGAGAAGAGATATCTGACGGCTCATAGTATACGTCATAG
Organism: Eubacteriales bacterium; assembly: GCA_030524715.1. Taxonomy (GTDB): domain Bacteria; phylum Bacillota; class Clostridia; order Lachnospirales; family Lachnospiraceae; genus Blautia_A. The sequence goes on from JAUNGB010000004.1 coordinate 35,071, forward strand.
CCGGCAAGTTGGATCAGCCGAATACCGAGATCGCAGGAAAAAGAGAATGCTTTTTCGGCTAATTCCACGGATTTCCGGCGGATTTCAGGGTCATGAGAGCCTAAAGGATACCTTCTCTGACCGCTGAAGCACATGGATTTCATGGATATTCCCGCATTGGAAATAGCTGCGCGGATTTCTGAAAGCTTTTCAGGAGGATAGTCCAGGCGTTCCAGCATATAATCATTTTCATCAATAGATATTTCCATATAATCAAAGCCGGAATCTCTTGTGAGATTCAATTTCTCTTCAAAAGAAAGAGACAGGGGCATGGATTTTTCATATAATCCCAACGAGTATTCTTTCATAGTCAGAGCTTTTATCCTTTCGTAAATTCAAAAACAACCGGGGCGCTGTTCTGAGGAATATTTTTCATCGTTAAATGCCAGATGCCATTGTCATTTTTAAGAAAAGCCGGAATATTTCCAAGGCTTTTCATATGAGCAGAGGACAGGGGCAATGCGGGAAAAGAAAGGGTGCTCTGTCCTGCTTTCGGATTTACTATCAATAAAAAGACAGAGGATGGCGTCTGCGTATAATATAAAGTTTCCCCTGTGGGCAGAGCTTCTTTTTGTCTGTCGTAAGGAGTAGTGTTGTAGATTGCTTTTCCGTATACGCCGAGCCATTTTCCAATATCCTGAAGGCGCTCCTTCTGGGAATTTGGAATGGTTCCATCGGCCTTTGGACCTACATTCAGAAGCAGGTTTCCGTTAAAGGCAACTGTATCGATCAGAAGCTGAAGCAGTTCGTTTGAGGACATCATGCCGGATAAATCTTCTACCTGATTGTAACCGAAAGAAAGTCCCATACCCTGACAGCATTCCCATTTTTCATCCAGAAGCTTCTTTCCGCTGTCATATTCTTTTGTCTTATAGTCATGCCATACATCATGCCAACGGTCGTTTGTAACCCCGTCCGGAACCGCATTATAGTAATGGGCAAAGAGATAAGGCAAGTCATCAAGACCCTTCAAAGGCCAGTCCAGATCATTCCATAATATGTCGGGATGATAGCAGTCGATCAGTTCCAGCATTTGTTTATAGGCAAAATCAGCATATTCATAAGTACAGTTTTCAGGGTGGTGTACCTCATAATCGCTTAACATTACATTATTGGTTACATGCCAGTTCAGCATACCGGAATAATACACTCCGAACCGAAGACCCTGACTGCGGACAGAACGGCACAGATCCGTGATAAGATCACGCTTTGGCCCTCGCTGAAATGCATTAAAATCCGTATACTTTGTATTCCAGAGGCAGAAACCGTCATGGTGCTTGGTAGTGGGAATCACGTATCTGGCGCCGGAAGCCTTAAAAAGCTCTGCCCATTCGTCGGGATTCCAATTTTCTGCCAGAAACAGATCGGCAAAATCCTCATAGTCAAAATCTTTTCCATAGGTTTTGATATGGTGCTCATAGGAAGGCCCGAAACCGCAGCGTACGGTATTGCAGTACCATTCTGCATAGGGATTGTAGGCATACCAGCGTTCGTCAAAGGGAATGGAACCCAATCGGCCGGAAGGGTATGCCCAGGCTGGCACAGAATAGATCCCCCAGTGTATAAAAATTCCGAATTTACTGTCCGAATACCATTGAGGAACCGTATGAGTGCGGATAGAGTCCATGTGGGGAAGATATCGTTTCGGCATATTCAGTCTCTCCTTTCCGGTGAAAAACGAAGGACATTCCAGCTGAGCTTTGGAAGTAAAACCTGATACTGTCCGTTTTCCTGGGTATCATTGTTGACAGAGCATGGAATGACGTTAAATGGGTTCTCTTTTGTGTTGACAGCCGCCTTATCAGGATGTGACAGCAAAATATGGTCGGTCATTACCAGACCGGGAAAAGCTCTCAGATCAAGAGAAAGCTTAAAATCCTCGTTCAGGTCTTTGTTTATGCAAAAAATCGTGACAGTTCCGGATTCATCCAATGTGCCGACAGCATCAATATAAGGAACGGAACAGAAATTTTTGCTGTCGTAGACCGGGGAATTGACGATTGCCCGAAGGACAGTTCCTCTTCCGAACTGTGATACATGCGCATAAGGATAATAAATAGTCTGCGCCCATGCCGAACCGTTATTTTCTGTCATGATTGGGGCAATAACGTTCACAAGCTGCGCCATACAGGCGATTTTTACACGATCTGCGTGGCGCAGAAGAGTGATCAGCATAGAGCCTACCATCAGTGCGTCCTCAAAGGTATATACATCCTGAAGTAACGGAAGTGATTTTTCCCAGCGATGCTGCGTCTGAATTTTCTCATCCTGATTTTTTGTGTGGTACCAGACGTTCCATTCGTCAAAGGAAAGATTCAGAGTCTTTTTGGAATGTTTTTTTCCTTTTACGGAATCGCATAAACAGGACACATTTTGGATAAACTCATCCATATCGCAGGAATTGGCAAGAAAGTCAGCGGTATCTCCGGAAGGATTTTCGTAGTATCTGTGAAGGGAAACGTAATCCACATAATCGTAGCATTGATCCAGCATAGTAAGCTCCCAGTCTCCGAAGGTTTCAATGAGAGGGCCGGTAGAACCGCAGGCAACAAGCTCGATCGATGGATCAATGATCTTCATTGCTTTGGCGGATTCTCTTGCCAGTTTTCCGTATTCATAAGCCGTTTTCTGGCCTGTTTGCCAAGAAGCATCCATTTCATTGCCAAGGCACCAGAGCTTAATTGAAAACGGTTCTTTTTCACCGTTCTTAATACGCAGGTCAGACCAATAGGTGCCGCCCGGATGATTGCTGTATTCAATGATATTGCGGGCATCCTCTATGCCCCGTGTTCCAAGATTTACAGAATACATGGGGGAAGTCCCGGCTTTTCGGCACCAATGGAGAAATTCATGCAGGCCAAATTCGTTAGTTTCTGTTGTCTTCCAGGCAAGATCCAACCGATGAGGGCGCAGGGGCTTCGGGCCGATAGAATCTTCCCAGCGAAAGCCTGATACAAAGTTTCCCCCGGGATAACGGACAACAGGAACCTGAATTTTTTTTATAAGCTCCAGGACATCTGTGCGGAAACCTTCTTCATCGGCAAGAGGATGCCCCGGCTCATAAATGCCGCCGTAGATTGCCCGGCCCAGATGCTCCAGGAATGAGCCGAACAGACGGGGATCAACAATGCCGATGGTGTAATCCTTATCTAAAATGATAGTGGCAGTTTTCATAAAATTTGACCTCCTGTCAAAGTTATTCTTGTTTGTATCGTACATATATGGTATCATATTCTCAAAATATATCAATATTAGAGCGCAAAAATGCACAAATGTTCAAAATTGGTACATGAGAAGAAAGGGAGAATGATCATGGATACAATTTTGATACTGGATATCGGAACATCAAACATCAGAGGAGTGCTTTTTAATGAGGAAGGGGAAATTGTTTACAGAACGTCAATAAAGAATATACCGGATTATCTGTCAAAGATAAGAGTGGAGCAAAAGCCGGAAAAGTACCGGGAAAAAATTGTGCAGGTCACAGAAAAATGTGTTGCATATGCAAAAAGTAATGCCTATACTATCAGTTGTATTTCGACAACAGCGCTGCGCACATGCGTTATGCTGGTAAAAGAAGACGGAACTCCGGTATCGGATATTATTATGTGGCAGGATAAGCGTGCGGAAGAGATATGCCTGGAATTAAGGGAAAGTGAGGAACTGGTATATCAATGTACGGGAACCAGAATTCATCCGGTATTTGTAGGACCGAAGATTCTCTGGATGAAAAAATACTGGCCGGAAGCGTATGCCGACTCAGATCGGATCGTGACAGTGGCAGACGATATTCATCATATGATAACGGGAAAATGGGTGACGGATTACACATATGGCAGCAGAACCTCTCTGATGAATATTAAAACTCTGAAATGGGATCCTCAGATGCTGAAGCTTTTTGGCGTAAGAGAAGAAATGTTATGTGAACTGGTGGAACAGGGAAGTATTATCGGTACTGTTCAGGAGTCTTTTGCTGAAAAGACAGGATTGAAATGCGGTATTCCGGTGGTTTCCGCTGGCGGAGACCAGAACTGCGGGGCTCTTGGGTCCGGAGTTGTAGGTGAAGGGCTGGCACAGCTTACTACAGGGAGCGGCGCTTATCTGATCGTCTGCTCTGATTCTCCAAAGCTTGATAAAAATAAGCGTTTTTTATGTAATATGGCGGCTGTAAAAGGCAAATATATTGTAGAAGCCAGTATGCTTTCTTCTGCTATTTTATATGAATGGTTTTATGATAATTTTTATACGGAAAGTCAGGGGGATATGACAAGTACTATTAATGCGGAAGCCGAAAAATCCCGGCCGGGCGCGGGAGGGATGATCGTGCTGCCGTATTTTCAGGGAAGAGGATGTCCGGACTGGAATACCAGGGCTACCGGAAGCTTTTTAAATGTAACTATGCATAATAGCCGTGGAGATTTTGCGAGGGCTTTGCTGGAGGGGATTGCAATGGAATCCGCAGAAAACCTGGAAATTATCGAAGAATATACGGGAACTCTGGATAAAATTTATCTTGGCGGCGGTATGACAAAGAGCAGCCTGTTTAATCAGATTCAGGCGGATACGGCCAACAGAACCTTTTCGCTAAATAAGAATGAAGAAACCACTGCACTGGGAGCTTTCATTTCAGCTGCAGCAGCGACCGGCCTGGTTTCTTCCTGCCAGGAGGGAAGGAAATTTATCAGAGGTACACAGTGTGTTTACCGGCCAAATTCAGAAAATCAAAAATACTATCAGGAAATCCGCTGTGAAAGACAAAGGCTTTATCAGGCATTGTATCAACAGGAACTCGGGGCGGAAAGGGCGGATAAATGAAAAAGAAAAGGAATGGGACAAGATTATGAACGTGAAGGAAATGATGCAGTTAAGTATGATGACAGAGATTGCGACCATGTATTATGAAAAAAACATGACGCAGTCTGAAATCGGAGAAAAATTATATCTGTCAAGGACAAGAATTTCAAGGATCCTGAAAAAGGCTCAGGAAACAGGGGTTGTAGAAATAAAGATCAATCACCTTCTGGAGAGAAATTATTCTTTTGAAGAGCGCTTTAAACAGAGATTTCATTTAAAAGAGGTGATTTTATACGGAGGCAGTCAGGGCAGTGAGGAGGAAGTAAAAACAGGTGTTGCGGCGCTTGCCGCGAAATATCTGAAGCAAAGCATCAAGCCAAAGATGACCATCGGTATTTCCTGGGGAAAAACGGTGAGAAAAGCGGTCGACGCTATGTCGGATGTGGAAAAAATGCCGGTAAACATCGTACAGATCATGGGGGCCGCGTCAACCGGAAATTCTCTTAACAATGGAGATAATATTGCCAACAGGCTCGCCGCAGCATATGGAGGAACAGTACATAACCTGAATACGCCGCTTTTTGTCCCGGATCTTTATGTAAAGAAGCAATTGATGAAGGATCCTCTGATTTTGAAGTCTCTTTCGCTTGCGGCAAACGCGGATTTGATCCTGACAGGAATCGGCACTCTGGATACTATTACAGATTCCAATCCCTGGCTGGGATATCTGACAAAGGAGATGCGTGATGAGATCGAAGCACAAGGCGCGGTGGGATGCCTGGGAGCAAGGTTTTTTGACTGTGACGGAAAGGTACTGGACAATTCCTGGAATAACCGGTGTGTGGGAATTGAACTGAAGGATTTAAGAAAAGTAAAAGAGGTTGTTGTTGTGGCCGCTGATGAATATAAGGCAAAGGCGTTATTGGGAGCTATCCGCGGCGGTTTTGTGGACGTACTTATAACAGACAGCGGAACAGCCCAGAAAATATTGGAATTGTAAAAAATACGGAAATATCAAAATGAAAATGCACATATGTTCAGAATGAAGTGGAACATATGTGCATTATTTTTTGAAATATTGATTTATTATCGATCATATGTTAATATAATGCTACCGCGGTAGATATATTTTTTGAACATTTGTGCAAAACAAAAAAGGGTTTTTACAACTGAAATGCTGTTAGAAAGGAGAAGGACATGAGAAAAAAACAGATGATAAATACAATGATCAGTATTGCGACAATATCAACTATGTTAGTGGGAGGAACGACTGTTTTTGCGGCAGAGGCAGATTCTGAAGAACAGGTTACCCTTACTTTCTGGACGCCTACCTGGAGGAAGGATGCGGAGTCTCAGATTATTGAAGATTTTATGGAACAGAATCCCAACATCACTATTGAGCCTACTTATTATTCGACGGATGATATTAAGACGAATACAAAGATTGCCGCATCATCCGGTACACTGCCGGATATGTGGTATAACTGGTGCGGCTTCAACTGTGCCGATTATTATGCAAGCGAAGGGTTATGCTATGACCTTACGGAATATGCGGAAACAAATAACTGGGATGAAAAATTTTTGAGCAGTGCGTTGGAAATGTGCAAGTATGAGGATGGCTTATATGCGCTTCCTCAGGTTATGACGGGATTAACGGTTTGGTACAGAACGGATATCTTTGAAGAATACGGTCTGGAAATTCCAACAACCTTTGAAGAGCTTGAGGCAGTCTGTGATACACTGGTAGAAAACGGCGTTGCGCCTTTCGCTACCGGCGGAACAGGAGGATGGCATGTTCTGCGTTATTTCGAGGCTCTTTTGGAATACTACGCAGGCGCGGAAGAGCATGATTCTCTGAATGCCCTGGAAACTGACTGGGCTTCCTCAGAGGCGGTGGCAAATACCTTTACAAAATTAAAAGAATGGAGCGATAAGGGCTATTTTAATAATGGATTCCTGACAGACGACCCGAACAATTCCAAGATGTATGTGTTCAGCGGTACATGCGCAATGCTTCTTGAAAACTCCGGTATGGCTTCTGATATCGTTGCCAATGAGTATGATACTAATCAATACGGATGGTTTGCATTCCCTACCGGACAGAACGGGGAAACCGGAAGAATGGACGCTTATGTCAAACTGGTACAATTTAACAAGAATCTGACAGATGCTCAGTTTGATGCCGCTATGAAGTTCTGGGAATACTACTACAGTGATGAAAGCCTTGAAGCGCATCCTTCTATTGAACAGCCGACTGCATTAAAGGACGCTGAGGTCTCCGAATCTATGAGTCTTGCGGATGGTATGCTGGAACAGATCGACGCATCAGGGAGCTATATGACAACGGATTTAAGTGTTCCGAATGAAATTCTTGATGGAATTTATGCGGCGCAGGATGGAGTATTCCTTGGAGAGATTCAGCCGGAAGACGCAGGCGCAGAGGTTCAGAAAGTAATTGATTCTTATAAATCCGGAAATGAGTAGCAGAATGAGGCTGTCAGCTGCCATGCTGTGAGAAGCATAAAAGAAAAACTGGTTTTGGGGGAGCGTTTCAGGTGCTCCCCCAAATTAGTAAGGGAGGGATTTTTTGAAAGAAAAATTGAAGACGGCATCGTTTCTTATGCCTGCCATAGTGATTTATATAATCGTAGTGATCTTTCCGACAATATATTCAGTAGTTTTGAGCCTGTATGACTGGAATGGATTATCAGGAAAGAAATTTGTCGGCTTGAAAAATTATATTCAATTGTTTACTGCAGATAATATTTTTTATACTGCTCTGAAAAACAATATTATCTGGATGATTCTGACTGTTTGTATCACGATCATGCTGGCTTTGCTGCTGGCTCTGGTATTGAACAGGCATTTTCGGGGTCGGATCGTATACAGGGCGATCTTTTATTTTCCGTATATGCTGTCCTGGATCATTGTTGGAATTATCTGGAAATGGATGTACAATCCGAATTTCGGCCTTCTTAACCAGCTTCTTGAGATGGTGGGGCTGGATTCACTGAAGGGCTCTTTTTTGTCTAATCCTAAGACGGCTTTGTATTGTGTATTTGCGGCGGCGCTTTGGCAGGGCTTAGGACAGCCGATGCTGTACTTTCTCGCGGGACTTCAGACCATGCCCACAGACATCATTGAAGCGGCAAGAATCGACGGAGCCGGAAAAATCAATCTTTTTTTCAGGATTATTGTGCCGATGCTGAAGGAAACCTTTGTGATTGTATTTGCGACGCAGATCATTGCCTCTATGAAGGTATATGATATCGTTTATGTTATGACGGACGGCGGCCCCGCAAATGCAACGCAGACGCTGGCTACTTATATGTATAACCAGACCTTTACTTATAATAAGCTGGGAATGGGAAGCGCTATCGCCACGATCATGGTGCTTATCATGATGGTCGTGATCATACCATATGTGGCTTTTACCGCAAAAGAGGATTAGAGGAGGCTGAGTATGAAGAAAAAGACAAGAAAAAAAATAGTTTTTTATTTTTTGTTGACAGTTGCCGCTGTTGTATGGATGCTTCCTCTGGTGATGATCGTGCTTTCAGCAATTCGAAAGACTTCAGAATTCTATACAAATCTGAACCTTTTCTCTATTCCGGAGACGATTCAGTGGGAAAATTTTACGGATGCGTGGAATAAGGGAAATCTGGGGCGGTATATGGCCAATGGACTTCTGGTAAGCTGTGTGGAGGTTCCATTGGAAGTGCTGCTTTCTTCGATGTGTGCTTTTGCGCTGACAAGATTAAAGGTAAAGCACAGCAACGCTTTGTTCATGTTCATCCTGGTTGGAATGATGCTGCCAAGACAGATGGCGTTGATTCCTCTGAATATTATGTACACAAAAGCCGGACTGGTTAATACATATCCGGGTTTATGGCTTACTTATGTGGGATTTGGTATTCCTATGGGCGTATTGGTATTCCGCGGATTTTTCCGTTCGATTCCCATGGAATTGGACGAGGCGGCCAAAATTGACGGCTGTGGGAAATACAGGCTGTTTGCGTCGGTTATCATGCCTGTGGCAAAGCCTGCGGTAGCAACGATGTGCATCCTTGATTTTTTGGGTACTTGGAATGAATTTTTGCTTCAGAGTGTGCTGATCACCAAAGATACCATGAAAACTGTACCCAACGGACTTTTAAGCTTTATGGGCGAATTCAGTACGGATTACGGGCTGCTCAGCGCCGGCGTGCTGATTTCGATTATTCCGGTTTTGGTTATTTATCTCGTATTCCAGAGACAATTTGTAGAAGGAATGGCTGGAGCTGTGAAAGCATAAAAATCTGAAAAATTATGGGATTCCCTGTAAAATTTGTCTGCATTATAGTTACGGAAAACTATGGAATCGAGGTGAATGATGAAATATAAAAACACAGTGGAAAAATGGGGAATGTTTGAGGCGGCCTGTGAAGGAAAGACGGAGGGGAATCCTTTTCGGGATTTTACCATTTCAGGAAGCTTCCGGGGAGAAAAGGAGAAAGTAGAAGCGGAAGGCTTTTATGATGGAGACGGCGTCTATAAAGTACGCTTTATGCCCTCTTTTGAGGGAAAGTACAGTTTCTGTATAAGAGGAACCTTTTCAGATGAAATTTATGAAGGGAGTTTTTTGGTTACAGCGCCGTCCAAGGAAAATCACGGGCCGATAAGAACTGCCAATACCTACCATTTTGCCTATGAGGATGGGACACCATATTATCCAGTTGGGACTACATGCTATGTGTGGGAACTGCAGAAGGACGAAAAAGTCATCCAGACCCTGGAAAGCTTAAAGGAAGCCGGCTTTAATAAAATCCGTTTCTGCATACTTCCCAAACACTATGATTATAATTTGGGTGAGCCGCGTTCCTATCCGTATGAGGGGACGCCTATGGACAGCAGTATATTGACGGAAGAGAATTTTCGGGAATATACAGGAAAAACGGAAGGAAATTGCTGGGATTTTGAAAGGTTTTGTCCGGAACATTTCCAAAATATTGAAAATTGTATTTTGGAACTGCAAAAGCTGGGCGTGGAAGCGGATCTGATCGTGATGCATCCTTATGACCGCTGGGGCTTTTCAAGGATGACAAGAGAGCAGGATGATCTATACTGGAATTATGTGATTTCCAGATTTTCCGCATTCCGTAACGTATGGTGGTCTCTTGCCAACGAATACGATCTGCTGGACTGTAAAACTCAGGAAGACTGGGAGCATTACGGCAATCTCCTGTGTCAAAAGGATGCCTGCGGACATTTGAGGTCTATCCATAACTGCCGTCCGTTTTATGATTATTCAAGACCATGGATCACTCACTGCAGTATTCAGCGTCAGGATCTGTATAAAACTGCGGAAATGGTTCAGGAATGGAGAATACGCTACAGGAAGCCGGTAGTTTTGGATGAGATTGCATATGAGGGAAACCTTCCTTTAGGATGGGGAAATATTACCGGAGAGGAAATGGTCAGGAGGTTTTGGGAAGCGTTTCTAAGAGGCGGCTATGCCGGGCATGGAGAAACGTATTGGAATCCTCAGGGAGTATTGTGGTGGTCTCATGGCGGGAGGCTTTTGGGAGAGAGCTGGAAGAGAGTACGTTTCTTACATAAGATCATGTGCGAAACACCGGGAATCGGATTGAAGTTTAAGGAAATGGAAAGAGACGATATCTGTGCGGTACCGGAGGATTTTACACTTGCCCAAAAGACTGGATATCATTTGTTTTATTATAGTTTTATGCAGCCGTGCTTTGAGAAGTTTTATTTTGATGAGGATACGGAGTATCAGGTGGAAGTCATTGATACCTGGAATATGGTCATCGAGAATGCAGGTAAGTTTAAAGGGAAATTTACCATTAAGCTTCCGGGCAGGCAGTATATGGCGATTCGGATCCGGAAGGCATCGCAGGTGGTATAGGCTTCAGCATATTTTAAGGAATAAAAATAATATAAAACGGGAGGATATGGAATGAGCAAGGTAGATGAAATTACAAGAGAAAGCTGGATATTGAGCAGCTTTCCGGAATGGGGAACCTGGCTGAATGAGGAAATTGAAGAAGAAGAGGTTAAAGAAGGCACGGTTGCGATGTGGTGGCTGGGCTGCACCGGACTCTGGATAAAAACGCCGGGCGACTGCAATATCAGCATAGATTTCTGGTGCGGCAACGGAAAAAGAACGAAAAAGAATAAATATATGGCAAAGGGACATCAGATGGCAAATATGTGCGGAGGCCGGTTACTCCAGCCGAATTTAAGAGCAATGCCTACGGTTCTGGATCCTTTTGCGGTTAAAAAAGTGGACGCAGTACTTGCCACGCATTATCATCAGGATCATATGGATCCCAACTATGCGGCAGCAGTTCTGAGGAATATAGAAAGCAAGGTGCCGTTCATCGGGCCAAAGGAATCTATTAATACCTGGAGAAAATGGGGGGTTCCTGAAGAACGGTTCATAGAGGTAAAGCCGGGAGATCATCTGATGATCAAGGATATTGAAATTGAAGTGCTGGAATCCTTTGACAGAACCTGCCTTGTGACCACAAACGGAGAGGAAGATATCCGTGGTACCTGTCCTGATAATATGGATGAAAAAGCTGTCAATTACCTGATAAAGACGCCGGGAGGCAATATTTATCACAGTGGAGACAGCCATTATTCCATTTATTTTGCCAAGCATGGAAAAGAGCATGAGATCGATGTGGCGTTTGGTTCTTACGGGGAGAACCCGGTAGGGATTGCGGACAAAATGACTTCCTGCGATATTTTGAGAATGGCAGAAGCGCTGAGATGTAAGGTAGTGATACCTATTCACTATGATATCTGGACAAATTTTATGGCGGATACCAGAGAGATTGAGGTTTTGTATGAAATGAAGAAGGATCGTCTCGGATATCAGTTCCATCCCTTTATCTGGGAGGTAGGAGGAAAATATATTTATCCTACGGACGCCGGGAAACGCCGTTACCACCACGACAGAGGATTTTCGGATTGTTTTACAGAAGAACCGAATACGCCGTTTCGTTCTATTTTGTAAAGAAATACGGGGTGAAAGAACATGAAATTTCAAAAACAGATATTAGGGCAGATGGAACGGTGTTATGCAGTTTCTGTGATGGAATATAAAAATCATCCGTATGTATTTTTTGCAACTGAAGGAAAAAACGGGGGCTGTATTGCTTTTGAAGCAGAAAAATGGGAAAACAGCTCCAGCGTCTGGGAAACGCCGGGCGGCACTATGAGTATGGTTCCTCTGTCAGGAGAAAGAGGCTTTTTGGCTATTCAGAAATTTTACCGTCTGTATGAATGGGAAGAGGCGGAATTAGTCTGGTGTTATCCCGCCGGGGATGGCGGATGGAGGGTAAAGGAGCTTTTTACTTTACCGTATATACATAGATTTGATGTGTTGAAAAGGGATGGAAAAGAGTATCTGATCTGCTGTACCCTGGCAGCACACAAAAAAGAAAGGGCGGACTGGTCACAGCCGGGCGCCGTCTATACGGCGGAGCTTCCCGGGGATTTAAATACGCCGTTTACGTTAAAAAAATTAGAACTGGATATTTATCAGAATCATGGATTTGTTAAAAAAGAAGCCGATGGCTATGATATTGCATTTGTAGGGGGAAGAGAAGGCATTTTCCGAATAACCCCTCCGGGAAAGGATCATGCCGGCTGGCAGACAGAACAGATATTTTACGCTCCTGTCAGTGATATGGATTGGATCGATATAGACGGGGACGGAGAACCGGAACTGGCAACAATTGAAGAATTTCACGGCTGCTATTACAGGATTTATAAAAAAAGAGAAGACGGCTATCGTTTGGTATTCCAACATCCGGAGGAAACAGAATTTTATCATGTAGTAAAAAGCGGAACTTTATGCGGCAGGCCGGTTTTTGTCGGAGGATGCAGAAGAGGAAAGCAGCAGTTATTTGTGGTAGAGTGTACAGAAGGGAAATTTACCGTCCATACGGCAGACGAAGGCGTTGGCCCGAGTAATGCGGTTATTTATCACGGGGCAGAGTATGATTATATTTGCTCCGCTAACAGAGAAACAGGTGAAGCGGCAGTATATAAGGTGACTGAAGGATAAAGGAGAGATATGCCGGAATATACAGAAAAAGATACGGAACAATTAAGGGGGATTTTCAAAGACCCTCCGTCCGGATATAGAAGCGCCCCTTTCTGGTCATGGAACTGCAGGCTTGATGGGGCAAAGATGGCAGGGCAGATACCGGTTTTTAAAGAGATGGGATTCGGAGGTTTCCATATCCATGTGCGGACTGGCCTGGATACGGAATATCTGGGAGAAGAATATATGCAGGTCGTCCGGGAATGTGTAAAAACAGCGAAGGCCCAGGGGCTGTATGTATGGATATATGATGAGGACAGATGGTCGTCAGGCGCTGCCGGAGGCATGGTTACAAAGGAAATAAAGTACAGGCAAAAATATCTGTTATTTACCCCGGATTCCTATGAAAAGGCGGGGGCGTCAGAGGCGGGAAGAGGCTTTCTGGCCCAGCCTTCCCGTGCCTGCAACGGAAGACTGCTGGCACGATATGACGTTAGTCTGGATAAGCAGGGATATTTAACTGATTATCGTATTTTATCCCCGGGAGAGACCGCACATGGAGAGGAATGGTTCGCATATCTGGAAACGGAAAGAAGCAATCCCTGGTATAATTATCAGACCTACAGCGATACATTAAAAAGAGAAGCAGTGGAACGATTTCTGGAAATTACTCATGAAGCCTATAACCGGGCTGTGGGAGACGAATTTGGAAAAACTATTCCGGCATTCTTTACCGACGAGCCGCAGTTTTCCAATAAGCATGTACTTCCCTTTCCGGACAGCAGGACAGACGTTACGCTGCCGTGGACAGATGATCTGGAAGAGGGGTTTACACAAAAATATGGGCAGTCTCTTCTGGGGCATTTGCCGGAACTGATATGGGAACTGCCGGGAGATGAGCTTTCATGGATCCGATACCAGTATCACGATTATGTTGCCGGAAGATTCGTGGAGGCCTTTTTTGAAACAAGTATGAAGTGGTGTCAAAGACATCATGTAAAGCTGACAGGGCATTTGATGGAGGAACCTACGCTGAAATCCCAATGTGCCGCAGTAGGAGAAACAATGCGGGCGTACAGTAAAATGGATCTGCCGGGAGTGGATATGCTGCGGCGGGATATGGAATACACAACGGTGAAACAAGCGCAATCCGTATCACGGCAATACGGCAAGGGCGGCGTAATGAGTGAACTGTACGGCGTTACAGGGTGGGATTTTGATTTTCGGGATTACAAATTTTACGGAGACTGGCAGGCAGCGCTGGGCGTTACCCTGAGGGTTCCTCATTTGTCCTGGGCATCCATGGAAGGAGAGGCAAAACGGGATTTTCCGGCTTCTATTTTTTATCAGTCCCCATGGTACCGGGAATTTTCATATATTGAGGATCATTTCGCAAGAGTCTCAAGTATTATGATCAGAGGCAGGGCAGTAACAAAAATTGGAGTGATACATCCTATAGAATCCTATTGGCTTCATTGGGGGCCTTCTGCCCAGACGGCAGATGTAAGAAACAGGCTGGACGAAAATTTTCAGATGCTTACAGAATGGCTGCTTTTCGGGAAATTGGATTTTGACTTTCTCTGTGAATCCCTGCTTCCTGAGCAATGTAAACCCATAACCGGAGGACTTCAGGTCGGGGAAATGTTTTATGAAGCTATTTTGGTACCGGGATGCGAGACATTGAGGACAACAACTGTGGAATATCTGGAAGAATTTCAGAAAAACGGTGGAACCCTTATTTTTATGGGAGATATTCCAAAACGAATGGATGCCCGTAGATCGGACAGGCCTGGTAAGCTGTACCAAAACAGCATTCATATTTCTTTTGAGAGGACTCCTGTATTAAATGTCCTGGATAAATTCAGAGACGTAGAGATTCGGGATATGGAAGGAATGAGAGATTCCCGGCTTTTGTATCAGCTTCGGGAAGAGTTTGGCCGCAGGTGGTTGTTTTTAGCACAAGGAAAGGAACCGTATAATAAGGATATATCAAAATGCCGGAGGCTGCAGATACAGGTGAAAGGCAGCTATAAACCCATAGTCTGGGATACACTTACAGGAGATCAGAAGGAACTGCCATATACTGCTGCGGACGGGTGGACTATATTTCAATATCAGTTTTTTGACTACGACAGTCTGCTTGTGGAACTTAAAAACTATAAAATGATAGAGAAGACGGAGGTATGTGACAGGAGAGATTCCCAGGAAAAGAAACATTCTATCAAAATTCCGGAGACCGTCAGGGTACATCTTGGAGAGCCGAATGTATTACTGCTGGATAAGGCAGAATATGCTCTTGATGATGAGAAATACAACGAAAAGACAGAAATTCTGAGACTTGATAATAAATGCAGGGAACGTCTGGGATGGAGTTGGAGAGGAATGGCGATCGCACAGCCATGGAGCGTACCTGCGGAAGAGGCTTTCCATACTCTGAAAATGCGTTTTACGATTTACAGTGAGCTTGAACTGGATACTCTTGAGCTTGCGCTGGAAACACCGGAGAAGAAGCAGATCCAATGGAACGATCGTAAAGTGGCATCCCGGGCAGAGGGATGGTATGTGGATCCCTCTATTCAGAAGGTAAGACTTTCGGGCCTGAAAAAAGGATGCAATATTTTGGAAATTATACAGCCTTTTGGAAAAAATACAAATACGGAGTGGGTCTACCTGTTAGGGGATTTTGGGGCAGCCCTTAAAGGAGAAGAGCAAAGGCTGATAAACTGGGACGGTACACTGGGCTTTGGAGATATTACGGTTCAGGGACTGCCTTACTATGGAGGAGAACTTGTATATGAGATTCCATTTAAAAATTCCGGGGAAGAAATAGAAGTGTGTATTCCTCATTACAGGGCCGGCGTTCTGAAAGCGGATATTGATGGAGGAAAGTCTCAGATTGTGGCATTGCCTCCTTATCGTGCAGCCTTCGGACATGTGATGCCGGGAGAGCATATACTGAGAGTAATTGCTTATATTTCCAGAGGTAATGCCTTTGGCCCTGTGCATCTGGCGGACGAAAAAGAAGAATGGTTTGGTCCTTCTGCATGGAGAAGCCATAAAGATGCATGGACAGAGAGCTACCGCCTGAAACAGGAAGGACTGCTCTCACGGATAGAAATCAGGGAATAGGGATCGCAGCGGAAGGCTTTGAAAATTCCGGACAGATATGCGCACAGCTTGTATCTGTCCGGGATTTTTTTATTGTGAACCACTGTTCCTAGATTCTCTTTAAAATGAAATTGTGGAAAATGTGTAAAAAACAGAGAATTATTAGATAATTTAAAAAGAGCACTGGAAATATTAAAAAATAATTGACACAGAGAAAGATATGTGGTACTATACTATTTAATTAAAACGTTTTAATAACTATAAAGGATACATATATGAAAAAAGCAAATAAGGAAAATCGGGTTACAATTACGCAGGTAGCAAAACATGCGGGAGTTACGATTGGAACAGTTTCTCACGTAATAAACGGAACAGCTCCTATTACCAAGGAAACTGCCGACAGGGTTCATCAGGCAATCAGGGAACTTAATTATGTACCTAATGTAATGGCAAAATCATTAAGAAGTAAAAAGAGTTATATGGTGGGACTGCTGATTCCAAACTTGAATAACAGCTTTCATTCCAAGGTTGCCAGTACCTTTGTGGATAAAGCGTATGAAAATGGATACAGTGTTCTGATATTGGGATATGAATATTCTCTGGAGCGGGAACGACGGGAGTTAAACAGGTTAGAGAGCAATAATATCGATATTATAGTTATTTTTAATGGCTGCGGTGATGAGAAGGAGATTAAGAGTTATTTGAAAAAAGGCATTTCTGTGATCCTGGCTGACAGGAGTACGGAATTAATAGATGTACCTTATATTCAGTATGATAATAAAAAGGTCATGTATGATATTGTGAAAATGTTAAGGCGAAAAGGATATAAACGTATCGGTTTTTTTTCCGAACCCCTTGAATTGACGAATTTAAAAGACCGATATGATGGATACAGGCAGGCGCTTCGTGAATTTGGCTATAATTTTAGGGAAGAGTATGTATTTATTCGGGAAAACCTGCAATTGGACAATCTGGAAAACGGTTACTGTTATATGAAAGAAATTCTGCAGACGCATAAGAAAGAAGAATTGCCGGATGCATGGATTGCATCCTCAGATCTTCTGGCAATCGGAATTATGAGAGCCTTTACTGAGTGCGGGTATAAAATACCTGATGATTTTGGAGTTGTCGGCTTTGATAATACAGAAATTTCGGGTTATGTAAATCCCAGAATGACAACGGTGAATCAGGATCAGAGGCTGCTCGGAGAAAGTCTGTGGAATATGGTACAGCAGATCAGCAATGGAAAAAAGGAGATAGAGAATGTCATATTATCTCAGCAGCTGGTAGAAAGAGAGTCCTGCTGATACGGAATGATACCTTTCATATGCTTTGGCATATGAAAGGTTAAAAATAAAAGAAGGGAGGTCAGAGGAGTATATTTTTTTGACAGTCATTAAAACGTTTTAACTAGAAAAAATTGGAAAAAGGAGGATGACTTATGAGGAAATGTAGCAAAGGGATTGCATGGGGGATGATCCTGACATTGGCAGCAGGAACTATAGGTTCCGCGACAACGGTTCTGGCCGGAGAGGACAAGGTATTAAGTATTTATTGTTCCAAAGACGCATGGAAAGATCAATGTGCAATGGCAGCAGAATTAATTGAGGAAAAGTACGGTATTAAAGTTGATCTGGTTACGATGCCTAATGAAGATATCGAAAGTGTAATCAGCACAAAGCTGGCCACCAATGATCCGCCTGATATTTTTCTGGCAAATGCACCGCAATGTGCGGAACAATATAACGCATCACAGACATGTGAGATTCTTGACGATGAACCATGGGTGGAAAGGCTTGCAGCAGCAGATATCCTGAAATATTCAGGAGACGGTCATATCTATGCTATGCCGGCGTACAATCCGACTACATTTTTTGGAGGAATTTATTATAACAAAGAAAAGATGAAGGAACTGGGGTATGAGGATCCCAAACCGGAAACCATGGAAGAATTCTGGGCTATTTTAGAGGATATTAAAGGCCAGGGTGTTACTCCGCTGTATATGACGGATGCAGATGCATGGACGACTCAGGTGTGGACAACTATGGGATGGGGCGTAGCATTGGATGACCAGAAGGATACGATTTATGAGGAGCTCTTGACAAATCAGATTAAGTTTGCGGAAATACCGGAATTAGTGGAAATTCTGCAGGAACTTCAGGATATTTATACAAAGGGATATGCCAATGAAAATCATGCATCCAAGAGCTATGATACGGCTATGGCTGTGATAGGAAACGGAGAATCTCCGATGGTCATTCAGGGTGAATGGTTCGAGGATGCGTTCCATGCGCAATATCCGGATGTGGAATTAGGTTCTTTTGCGATTCCCTTTAGCGATAAGGATATGATTGCTACAGGAGCCTATACGATTGGCGTGTGGGTACCAAAAGGGGAAAATTCTGAGCTTGCCAAGGAATTTTTACGGTATTGGAGCTCTGAAGAGATTATGAGCGCGATTTATGACGAATACCCCAGCGCATCTGCATATACGGATGTGGAGGGCGGAGATATTCTGCCGGCACAGAAAAATCTTATAGATAATTATGTGAATACCGGCAAGTATACTTATGAATTTGACGCTTATTTTGACGTTGCGCGGTCAATTATGGAAGATTATCTGTTTGGCGCTATCGTAGAAGTGACGATGGGAAAAGATCCGACACAGGCATTGCAGGAATGGGATGAGAGATACTATGATTTCATGAAGGATAAGGAGATGGCTGGTTTTACGGAGTAAAAGTTAATGCGATACCGCACCAGTAGTCCGAATCATACTGGTGCGGCTGTTTTTTACCAGAATATAGGAGAGCGCAGATGAAAGCAGAGAAGAAAATAAAACATAGAATAGATTCCCTGTATCCTAAGTATTTACTGATTCCGGTGGTGTTGATTTTTATAGTTTTCTTTATCATACCGGTAATTGGAGGAGTTTTCATCTCCTTTACAAACTGGGATATTACAAGAAGCGGGATTAAATTTATAGGATTGGATAATTATGTTTCTATACTTAAAGACAGCAGCGTTCAAAAAGCAATCAAGAATACATTGATCTTTACCATTTCTATTGTTCTGCTGCGGAATGTATTCGCGTTGGCGCTGGCGGTAGCATTATGTAAAAATCTGAAGACAAAAACATATTTAAGGACGGTTTTTTATATTCCGGCTATTTTGAGTTATGTGGTTGTAGGTATTATGTTCAACGCTCTGTTTCAGATGGATGGAACAATTAATCAGATTCTTCAGATGTTTGGAATTGATTGCACACGGGAATGGGTAGCAAGTGCAGATACAGCGCTGTTTACGGTTATTGTGGAAGATGTATGGAAATGGACGGGGTTTCATATGATTATTTACATTGCGGGAATAACGGCGATTCCACAGGATTTTTATGAAGCGTCCAGAATTGACGGAGCTTCTTCCTAGAAACAATTTTGGTTTCTGACATTTCCTTTATTGACGCCGGCCTTGACGGTGAATGTTACCCAGTCTGTGATCGGAGGCTTCCGGGTTTTTGAACAGGTATTGACACTGACCAAAGGCGGTCCGGGACATGAATCGACAGTAGTAGGCATGATGATCTATGAATATTTTGGAAGAGGTTTTTATGGAAAATCCACTGCAATTACAATGCTGCTTTCTGCCGTCGTCGTTTTTGTAACTATATTTTTACGTAAGTTTTTTGCCGGCAGGGAGGTGAGCTATTGATGCAGAATAGGAAGTACACATGGAGAACCTTTGTTTTTGAAATGATTATGCTGATTCTTAGCCTGATTGTAATCGTACCATTATTAGTGGTAGTATTTGGATCATTTAAGACTGCTGCAGAAGCAGCTCAATATACGTTTCAGCCTCCGACCGAATGGATGTTTGGAAATTATAAGCAGGTAATTGAAAAGGCAAATCTGCTGCTTGCTATGAAAAACAGTGCGTTAATTACAATAAGCGTTGTAGCGGTTACTTCTCTGATCTGTGCATTAGGTGCGTTTATTATTGGAAGAAGAAAAGATAAGCTCAGTAATTTTTTGAGTACGTTTTTTTCATTGGGATTGATTGTCCCTATGTGTGTGGTACCTACGATCGTTTTGCTGAATTTTCTTCACATCAGTAATACCAAGCTGGGACTGATTCTTGTTTTAATAGCAACAAATATCAGTTGGGGTATGTTTTTATTGACGAATTTTATTGATACGATTCCAAGAGAACTGGATGAAGCGGCCTTTATTGACGGGTGCGGTCCTGTAAAACTGTTTGGGTATGTAATACTTCCGCTGCTGAAGCCGGTGTTAATGACCAATGTGATTATTGTGGGGATGGGAACCTGGAATGATTTACAGACGCCGTTATATTTGTTAAATTCCAGCAAAAATATCACAATGCCGCTTACCGTTTATAATTTTAAAGGACAGTATTTTTCAGAATGGAATCTGATTTTTGCGGATATGGTATTGGTGGCATTGCCGATGATACTCGTATATGCGGTATGCCAGAAATATATCGTAGAAGGTGTGACTGCAGGTGCAGTGAAAGGATAAATGAGGAAATACTATGGAAAAAAAACTATGCGAGTTGACAGGATTTGGAACCGGATATCCGGAAGCTCTTACCGGGGAGTTATATTTTTCGTGGAAATATGGAGAGCCGGACGGATATCAAAAAGAATACAGGCTGCTTTTATGGGAGGAAGAACGGCTTCAATGGGATACAGGGTGGATTGTTTCAGAACAGTCTGAGGCCGTGAAATACCAGGGGAGCCCTTTAAAAGAGGATTGTGATTATTCTGCACAGGTCATGATCCGTACCAATACCGGCCGGTTGACCGAAAGTGACAGGATAAGTTTCAGCACCGGGATTTCAGATGAGAATTGGATATCAGAATGGCTGAAACCGTATCAGCCGGAGGCGTCTGCTCCCATGTTCCGCCGTGAATTTTTTCTGGAAAAACCTTTAAAAAGAGCACGGCTGTATGTCTGCGGTCTTGGTTACTGTGAAGCTTATCTGAATGGAGAAAAGGCAGGACAGGATCTTCTTGGACCGGCGTGGACAGATTACAGAAAGAGAGTCTGCTATACAGTATATGACGTAAAAAAGCTGCTGAAGCAGGGAGAGAATGTAATCGGCATACTTCTTGGGCGCGGCTGGTATGGGAGCATGATCAACCATGCTTTGGATGGGATCCTGTTTTCCGCACAGCTCAGCGTCACATACGAGGATGGACAAAAGGTCTGGTTTTCTATTGAGAAAAACAGTGGGTGGAAGGTATATTCCGGCGGCCCTATCAAAGAAAATTCCATTTATATCGGGGAGGTATATGATGCAAGAGATGAAGCGGACGGATGGAATGATACCGGATTTGATGCGTCATATGAAAATGGATGGAAAACCGCCATTGTAACGGAACCGCCGGAGGGAATTGTTGTACCAAAGGATGTGGAACCTATTGAAAAAATCTGCCGTATAAGTCCGGCTGCAGTTACAGAACCGGAGGCAGGCTGCTTTGTAATTGACTTCGGACAAAACATTGCGGGTCTTATCGAAATAGAAATAGAGGAACCGGAAGGAACAGAAATAACAATCCGTTATGCGGAGCTTTTGGATGATAAGGGAATGCTGAATACGGCAAATTTAAGGACAGCGCAGGCAAAGGACGTATATATTTCTGCCGGAAAGAAGGCGCATTATTGTCCGAGATTTACATATCACGGATTTCGTTACGCAGAGATCCGCGGTATTTCAAAGAAGGAAAGTATTTCCGGCCTAAAAGCGGCAGTCGTCAGAAATGCAGTGGATAAAAGAGGACACTTTGAATGCCACAGCGATTTGGTAAATAAAATCCAGGATATGTGCGTATGGACAGAGAGCAATAACCTGCATTGGGTACCTACAGACTGTCCTCAGAGAGACGAACGTCTGGGATGGCTGAATGATTTGACGGTGCGTGCGGAAGAAGCCGTGTACAATTTTGAGCTTCACAGGTTTTATACAAAGTTTCTTCAGGATATTGCGGATGCGCAGGGGAAGAGGACGGGTGCGATTACGGATACTGTACCTTACACCCGTTATGGAAGTCAGCCGGCAGATCCCGTATGCAGCAGTTTTTTGATTTTAGGCTGGCTGATGTATCAGCATTATGGGGATCGGGATACACTTGAGAAATATTATGGTTGTTTTTCTGCATGGACTCAATATCTGTACTCCGTATCAGAGGACGGAATTGTCCCTTACAGCTATTACGGGGATTGGGCTTCGCCGATTAGCGGAAGTATTGAGGGCAGCTATGGCTCAGGGGCGGTTTCCGGTATTACGCCGGGAACGCTGATGTCCACTGGATTTCTTTATTATAATGCCGGATTGATGAGGCAAATGGCAATAATTCTTGAAAAACAGGAGGATCTTCCTCTTTGGGAAAAAATTGCCGGGGATACGAAAAAGGCATTAAATGAGAAATTTTATCATTCGCAAACAGGCGATTATGCCTCAGGCAGCCAGGCGGCCAATACATTTATGGTATGGCTGGGAATTGCTCCGGACAAAGAGAAAACGGTAAAGAGGATTGTGAAGGATGTGAAGGAGCATAAGATCCATCTGACAACAGGAAATATCTGCAGCCGTTATATTCTGGAGGTTTTGACGGAAAATGGATATGTGGATTTGGCTTATGCACTGGTGACGCAGACCACATATCCCAGTTGGGGATATATGGTGGAAAAAGGAGCAACAACTACCTGGGAACGATGGGAGTTCGTAGAATCCGGGCCGCTTCTTGGAATGGCGTCCCATGATCATCCGATGTATTCGACGGTCAGCGCATGGTTTTACCGGTATCTGTTAGGGATTCAGGTGGAGGAAGCCGGTTTTCGCACCTTCCGCGTTCATCCTTACTTTCCGAAGAAACTGCCCTGGGTAAAAGGAGAATTAAATACTGTGAAGGGTAAAATAGAGGTTGCCTGGGAAAAGTCAGAGCAGGAGGCGGTTGTTTCAGTTACCGTACCATTCCATACACAATGTTATTATATAATTGCGGACGGCCCTTGTACTGTAAATGGGAAAGCAGAGAAGCCTATGGATGGCAAGCTGATATTGAAACCCGGAAGGTATAAAATCGTCCATCCGATTCTATAAATCTGACAGGATTTATGGCTGCATAAAATTTGGAGAAAGGAGTACGCTGGCTTAAAATCAGCGGTAATCACAGTATGAAAACAGTAAAGGATAAACAAATCTTAGTTGGAGCTGATTTTGCGGGTTTTCCGTTAAAGGAAGCGGTAGTAGAGCACTTAATACGAAAGGGATGGACTGTTACGGATATCGGCGTCCGTACCGCAGATGAAAAAAATCCGGAAATGTTTCATCGGATCGGCTTGAAAGTGGGAGCAAAAATTTCAGAAAAGGAATTTGAAAGGGCATTAATTTTCTGCGGAACCGGCATGGGAATCCATATTGCGGCAAGTAAATGCCCGGGGGTAAATGCCGGCGTTGTGGAAAGTGTGCCTGCGGCGCTGCGCGCTATTACAGGAAACAATGTGAATGTGCTGGCAATGGGAGCCTTTTATGTAGCGCCCCAGATGGGAATTGAAATTGCAGATGCATTTCTGGAACATAATCTGGGAGACGGATATGAATGGTGGAAAAATTTTTATGAATTCCATAAACTGGCATGTGATGAACTGGATGCATTTAATTATGAAGAGTTTAAGAAAAATGGATTTGAGGTAAAGCGCCTGGGAGAGTGCGATCTGGTTCTGGAAAATAATTGATATAGCATAGTGCGCAGAAGATACTGGAATTGACAAAGGAATAAGCAGAAGCAGGATGAAAGGGGAACACTTCTTAAGGAAGCTGTTCCCCTTTCGTCTTGTATATCAGAAGGGCGATGGCACCTGCAGATTGTGATCATCTTTGGTCTGATTGGCCGGAATAATTGTACTGCAGGCGTTACTGTTCACATCCAAGCCTTGTACTGGCTGAAAGGCTTGGGGCTAACAACGTATAAGTACCAGAAATTCGGCAAAAGTGGATGCGGAAGCAGAATAATCTGGCAGTTTGCTATAGTTCATGCTAAAATATCAATAGGATAAAGACGCATTACAGAAATAAAAGGGAACTGTGCAGTTTTAGATATTTGATTGAAAAAGCTGCATCGGGATGACGGAGAGCAATGTGGAGGATTGGGTATGGGAAAACGGTTTAATGTTACGGGAAGCTGTATTTCGGAAAAACATTATATGGCGGATACGAACGAAAAAATCAGGCAGATTATCCGATTGATTGAGCAGGACGATTATTTTACCATAAACCGTGCAAGACAATATGGGAAAACAACTTCGTTGCTGCTTGTATGGAAACGACTTAAAGACAAATATATCGTGATAAATACCAGTTTTGAGGGAATGGGGCAGGATGCTTTCAAGAGTGAGAATGCATTTGTGTGCAGGTTCTGCGGCAGAGTAAAGAACAGCCTGAGACTTTCCGGATATGCAGAGTTTTTGCAAAAATATTGGGACGTATCAGAAGAGGAAAACTTGGATACTTTAAAGCAAAGAATTTCTGTTTTTTGTGAAAAAGCAGGTAAAGAGGTACTTCTGTTTGTGGATGAGGTGGACAAAAGTTCAGATAACCAGATGTTTTTAAATTTTCTTGGAGTATTGCGCGAATTGTATCTGGAACGGGCTATGGGAGGAAAAACTTTTAAAAGTGTGATTCTTGCGGGTGTTTATGACGTAAAAAATCTGAAATTGAAACTTCGTCCTGATGAAGAAAGAAAATATAATTCCCCCTGGAATGTAGCCGTTGATTTTCAGGTCGATATGAGCTTTTCGCCTGGTGAAATCGAATCTATGCTAAGAGAGTATGAACAGGATCATCGGACGAATATGGATATTAGTCTGGTAGCAGAGGAAATTTATCACTATACATCAGGATATCCTTATCTGGTAAGCTTGGTTTGTTTATATATGGATGAACGCTTGCCGGAAATTTTGAAAGGCAGAAACTGTTGGAACATAGAAGGTGTACGTCTGGCTGTCAGAGAAATATTAAAGAGTACCAATACTCTTTTTGACGATGTGATTAAAAACATAGAAAATTTTCCATCGTTTGGTACATTTGTAGAACAGATTTTATTAGCCGGAAATCAGATTCCATATAAAATTTCAATTAAGGAGATTAATCTGGGTGTAACCTTCGGGATTATTGCAGAGGAAGATGGTTTATGTAAAATTTCCAATATTATTTTTGAGACATATATTTACGATCATTTTATAGCAAAAAGATTGGTAGGACAAACTGACATTCAGATATCAAGAAACCAATTTGTTACATCAGATGGAAAATTGGATATGGATCTGATATTGGAAAAGTTTCAGGAACTGATGAAAGCGGAATATCGAAAAAGTGACGATACTTTTTTGGAAAGACAAGGACGTCTGTTGTTCTTGTGTTTTCTGAAGCCTATTATTAATGGCACAGGGCACTATGTAATTGAACCACAGACCAGAGATAACACACGTATGGATATTGTGGTGTTTTATGGAATGTATGAGTATATTATAGAGTTAAAGCTATGGCACGGACCTAAAAAGCAGACGGATGGTTTGATTCAGTTATCCCAATATCTGGAAAGCAGAAGCCAGAAAAATGGATGGCTTGTTTCTTTTTGTTTTGGGGCGAATAAAGACAGAATTACAGATGTTTATTCTGGAAAGCATATAGAATGGGATGGAAAGAATATTTTTGAGATTGTAGTTTGATACCATGTAGAAAAGATAAAATAATTTTAAGGGAGGTAAAATATACATGAAATGGGAAAATATGTTTCAGGAGGTTATCCTGGATAGAGGGTACGGCTATTATTGCGATGGAGTTGTGGAAAATCTGGATTTTGACGGCGAGAGACTGACTGCGGATGTGTACGGCACACGGCGGTATGAAGTGGAGATACAATTCGACGGCGATGAAATTCAGACAATGTCATGCAGCTGCCCATATGCGGCGGATGGGACACCGTGTAAACATATGGCGGCTGTGCTTTATGAGTGGTATGAAGATGAATGGGATTCCGAAGAAGAGGATGAGGTCTGTAATATATCAGAAAACAACAAAGAAAGCGGAAATACCGGAACAATATCGAAAAAGGAAAGCAAACCTGGAGATTCCGTTGAGGAAATTGTGGCAGACGTGGACGAAGCAGTTGTGCGCAGATTTTTGACGGAAATATTACAATCGGATGAAAAGCTTTTTTTACGGTTTAAAATGCTGATAAAGCCTACTGTATGTGAGGAAGATATGAAGAAGCATAAAAAACGGGTAGACGATATTGCGCGCCGATATTTAGGACGGGAGCATTTTGTTACATATAACAGGGCGTTATCATTTATCAGGGAGATGGAAGAGGTTCTATATAAAGAAGTCAGAATGATGCTTGACGATAAATGTTATCGCGAAGCGTTTCAACTGACGAATCACGTTTTTTTGACAGTCGCCGGGGTGGATATGGACGATTCAGACGGCGGAACTGAAATGTTTGCAGATCAATGCCTTGAAATATGGGAAGAGATCCTGGATGAAGCGGATAAGCAGATGGAAAAAGAGATGTACGATTGGTTTGCCGGACATCTGAACGGCTCTGTGATCGACTATATGGAAGATTATATAGAACAGTTTTTAATGAATAATTTCGATTCTCCTGAATATTTTCAGGCAAAGCTGGATTTTACGGAAAAGAAAGCGTTGGAAGCGGAGAAGAGTTCAGATTTATGGTCGGCTTCTTATGAGGCTTCGCGGTGGGCGTTGAAGCACATTGATCTTTTGGAACAAAGCGAAGCGGATTGGGAAGTGATCGAGGATTACTGCAGAAAGAAATGGAAATATTCCGGTATCCGTAATTACTACAGTACACAGTGTATTGATCGGGAAGATTATGCCATGGCAATTACTGTTTTGCGGGAAAGTATCAAATTGGATGAGAAAAGTCCGGGGCTTGTACGTGATTATCGTAAAAAATTAAAAGATATTTACAGGATTTGTGGAAAAGAAAAGGAATATCAGAAAGAATTATGGAAGCTGGTTACGGAAGATGATGCCGGAAACCTTGAACTGTTTCGGGAACTGAAAGCTTTGTATTCTGATGAGGAATGGAAGGATGTGAGAGAAAAGATATTTTCTAAACTTCCCTTATATGCGGGCATTGATAAGTTTTATGAAGAAGAAAAATTATACGACAGACTTCTTGCTTTTGTGCAGAAAAGCCGGGGAATGTCGGTTCTGCGGCAATACACCGGAATATTAAAAGAGTATTATCCAAAGGAAATTCTGGACAAATATGAATGTGAGCTGGAAAATCTGACCTACCGTACCGCTAACCGGGATCGTTATCGTGAATGGGTGGGAATTCTCCGGAGTATGCGGAATATTCCCGGCGGGCAGGAGCGTGTGGAGAAGATCGCGCGGCATTGGCGTGCAGTTTATAATAATCGACCGGCAATGATGGATGAACTGGATAAGCTGTAATATGCAGCCCTAGTACTACAGCGAACCAGCACTGACGCTAAAAAAATTTTTGTGAATGGTCTGCTGGAAGTTGACAGACACTAAGAAGAAGCGTATTATAATAATAGGTGGGAAATCCCACTTTGCTTAATAGGAGGTGACGACGATGGAAGCAGTAAAAGATTATACGGTTCATGTTGACAGTAAGAAGCGTGTAACACTTCGTGGTGCGGCATACCAGTATTATAATGTCAGAGAGTACCAGAACGGCTGCATTATTCTGGAGCCGAGAGAATTGACCGTTCCGGAGTCTATCTCTGTAAGAACTCTGAGCGATATGGACAGGGCGATTGCCAACTTCAAGAAAGGCGATGTATCGGAGGCGGTTGATCTTTCCGATTTCTAAAGAGGCCAGACATGGGATTCACAATCAGAATGGGCATTCCGGAGATTCTGGCACTTTGGACAGATCTGCAGACGAAGCATCGGAATGGAACGATCAAGAAAAAAGACGAAGAACTTTATAAGAAATGGGGTAATGCGTTAAAGAAATTGTCCGCTGATCCGTTTTATCCGGGGTTACAGACACATGAGATTCCCCCGCTGTCTAAGCGGTATGGAGTTAAGGTTTGGCAATCCTATTTGGAAAACAAGAACAGCGGAGCCAGACGAATGTACTGGGTATACGGTCCGAACCAACAGGAAATTACCATCATTGGTCTGGAGCCGCATCCGGAAGATTCAAAGAATGGCGCATACGACAGAATCGCATTATCCGATTTACCGGAAAACTGAATACGCAATACGGAGTGACCGATCACTTGAAATGAGTGACCGGTCTTTCTTTTTGCCCAAAACACAAAATAGAGGAAAATGTCGTTGGATGGGAGGTGAGGATGTGCAGAATGTATCTTATGCCGCAGACAAGCCGGACGAGGTAAAAGCCGGAATAGCCTTTTGGCTGCTTCTACATAATTATCATGAATAAGAGTATTGTTTAGCGTGAAAAGGAATAATAGAAGCATGTGCAGGGGAGTTTATCTCCATCATGTTTATTAAAATCTCCATCATTTCATGCTAAAATGATGGAGATAAGAGGAACAATTCTATCTTTGAGCTAAAAACAATCAAAGAAATGTTGTATGGCAGGATATGTATAAAACACCTGCATTTACAAATAATAGTATTACGGAAATATACAATAAGAAGATTTGTAAATGGAGGAAGCAATATGAAAGCTACGGGTATTGTCAGGCGTATAGATGATCTGGGCAGAGTGGTGATTCCGAAGGAAATACGCAGAACGCTGCGGATTAAGGAGGGAACGCCTCTGGAAATATTTACGGACCGTGAAGGGGAAGTGATTTTAAAAAAGTATTCGCCCATCGGGGAGCTCAGTATTTTTGCAAAGGAGTATGCGGAAGCATTGTCGCAGACGACCGGTCTGGTATCCTGTATCACAGACCACGATCAGGTAGTGGCTGCGGCGGGCCAGGGAAGTAAGGAATATAACGGCAAGGAAATCAGCAAAGAGCTGGAGGAAACAATTTCCGCCAGAGAGGGAAAGTGCTTAAACGCCAATGAAAAAGGCAGGATTCCGGTGGTGGAAGAACAGAGGGAGGTTCCCTATGCACAGACTATCCAGCCGATCATCTGCGCCGGAGATGCGATTGGAGCAGTGATCCTTATGGGAAAAAGCGAAAAGGATGTGTTCGGAGATTCTGAGAGAAAGCTTGTGCAGACAGCAGCAGGTTTTTTGGGAAGACAGATGGAACAGTAGAGACCGGCATGGCAGCCTGCGAAGGCGCCGCTGGCTTTACAGAAACGGCGAAGCGGTAATTATCCAAAGAGCAGGATAGTTGCCGCTTTAAATATTTTCAGCTTCAGCGGGAGGAAGAGAGTAGTATTCCTCCAAAGTCATTCCGGTAAGGGTGAGATAGGAAGCAAGAGGCCTGGTTACATAACGGATATGCCATGGCTCGTAGGGTACCTGGGTAATGGATTCCTTTTCGCGGGGATAGCGCAGGATAAATCCATAAAGGGATGCGTGGCTTTTCAACCAGATGCCTTCCGGGGTATCTGCGAAATCCTCCGTAAGTTCCATATGGATTTGAGGGCATGACAGATCAAGGGCCAGACCGCTTTGGTGCTCACTGGTTCCGGGAGGCGCCACGTAGGGGCTTCCTGTATAAAGCTCTTTTTGGCGTTTGTAGGAGCGGTAGCCGGAGACTCCGCAGAGATTCAGACCTTCGCGGCGGCTGCGGGCGATCAGTTCCAGGGCGGCATAGGCGGCTCTTTCCTCCAGAAGCCTTTTGGGATCATGGGGAAGTGCATCGAATGGAAGACCGATATCAACCAGATTTGGCGGAATATAATCTTCGGGCAGCGGATGCTCCCTGTTGATCAGACGAGTGTACATATTTTTCATAACAAATCCCCCTTCTCCTTTAATATATGAAAAGAAGAAGGGGGTTATGACTTTAATCAAGGGCTTTTTCACTCATTTCTTCCAGAAGGTCTTTTTTCAGGTCATATAGCTTATGAGAAAGGTCTACGTAAACCTTCTGAGGGTTGACCAGACGGCGGGATTCATCCCACAGAGTATTCTGTTCCTTCCGGCAGTATTCACGCAGCTCCATTACAGACGGAGAGGTATAAACACGGCGTCCTTCCTTGATGACGGGAATGAGAAGTTCACGCAGCTCATAGGTGCCGCCCAGTACTTTTGTCTTTTTCCAAGTATCTACAGGGTCGAAGATGATCATGGTCTCTTCCGGGTCGAAATGCTCGTCTGTAAGACAGATCAAATCTGCCTTGATCTTCCCGGTGGATTTGCTGTAGATACGGTAAATCGTTTTATCTCCGGGATTAGTGACCTTTTCTGTGTTTTCGGACAGCTTAATTTTGGGAACGAAGGTATTGCTCTCCGTATCCTTGACGGCTGCAAGCTTGTAAACGCCGCCAAAGGCAGGATTATCCTTAGAGGTGATCAGGTTGGTTCCCACGCCCCAGGAGTTGATTTTGGCGTCCTGGGTTTTCAGGCTGTCAATAAGATATTCATCCAGGTCGCTGGAGGCGGATATGATGGCGTCGTCAAAGCCGGCGGCGGCCAGCATCTTGTAGGCTTCCTTGGAAAGATAAGCAAGGTCTCCGCTGTCGATGCGGATGCCGTATTTTGTCAGAGGAATTCCTTCCTCACGCATTTCTTCAAATACGCGGATGGCATTGGGAACTCCGGATTTCAGCACGTCGTAGGTATCCACCAGAAGCGTGCAGGAGTTGGGGTACATTTTGGCGTAGGTTTTAAATGCGGTATATTCGTCAGGAAAGCTCATGATCCAGCTATGTGCATGAGTTCCGAGAACAGGAACATCAAACATTTCGCCTGTAAGTACATTGGAGGTACCGATACAGCCTGCGATCACGGCTGCACGGGCGCCGTAAATTCCCGCGTCAGGCCCCTGCGCCCGGCGAAGACCGAATTCCATGACGCCGTCGCCTTTAGCCGCGTAGCAGACGCGGGCTGCCTTGGTGGCAATGAGGCTCTGGTGGTTGATAATATTCAGGATGGCCGTTTCTACAAGCTGCGCTTCCATAATAGGGGCGATGACCTTGACCAGAGGCTCCCGCGGGAATACGACAGTTCCTTCCGGGATGGCATAAATGTCGCCTGTAAAGTGGAAGGTGCTTAAATATTCCAGAAAGTCTTCCTCAAAAATATGGAGGCTTCTCAGATAGGCAATGTCCTCCCCGGTAAAGCGGAGATTTTCAATATATTCGATCATCTGTTCCAGTCCGGCGGTGATGGCAAAGCTTCCTCCGCAGGGATTGGTACGGTAAAACATATCAAAAATAACGGTCTGATTGGTTGGGTTTTTAAAATAACCCTGCATCATGGTCAATTCATAAAGATCGGTGAGCAGAGTCAGGTTATTTGCTCTCATGTGTTTTCTCCTTTGAAATGAGGTAAATCGCTGCAACGCTAAAAATTTACTCTATTATAACATACTTTTAACAGATAGAAGCAAAAATATTAGAGAAAATAAAAATAAAAAAATTAAAAAAAGGGCTTGCATTTTGCCTCAGAGTGTTATATAATACCACATGTCGCAAGCGAAAAGCGAGCAAGTAAAAAGTAGAGGGCTATCGCCAAACGGTAAGGCAACGGACTCTGACTCCGTCATTTCAAGGTTCGAATCCTTGTAGCCCTGTTTAAGAGAACGGGTATCTTCGGCAAGAAGATGCCCTTTTTGTGTGCAACGAAAATTAAAATGATTATTCTGTATGCTGGTATTGATTTTACGTAACATATATGTTACATTAGGATAAATACAAGTGAGGTATAGAAAAGTGGAAATTACTAAAGAAAGCAATGATATTATAGAAAAGCAAAAAATAGTCAAACAGAGGCTTGTAGAGCGATATATCGAGTATAGAAAGATAAGGAATCTTACGCAAGAAGATTTAGCCCATATTATGGGAATTAAGCGACCAAATATAAGCCGTTTTGAAAGTGGGCAGTGCAACCCAACCTTAGATTTATTAGTGAAAATGGCCGAGTGCATGGATTTGGAAATTAGGATAGATTTAGTAGATAAGCGGGAGGAAAATAATAATGAATAAAAGCAACAGTTTGTTTTATACAAATATAGAAAATCGGGATGGGGTAGAGAAGATCTTTGCGGAATTAGAGGAATATGCGGAAAAAGGAATTAATCCCGTATATATTATTAACAAGCCATTAGAAGAAAAGATTGTGTCCTATGGTTATGAGAAGGGACTGGTAATTTTAATTCCTAAGCATAAAATTATGTTTATCAATTATGGAAATAGTGTGGGAAAGTTTAATGATTTTTATGAAGATTTTGTTGAAGATTTAGGGCAATTGTCGAAAAAATATGAATATACGAAAATTTTGGGAAGACCAAGACAGTGGAAAAGCGATTTTACTGTAAGATATAACTTTGAAGAAATAAAAACACTTAAATTATCAGATTTTTTAGGAAAAAATAAATTACAATCGAAGGAAGATACTAGAAAAGGGGAATTTTTAATTTCGTTATTAACGGGTAGCATTAATGATGTTGATAGAACTGGAATTGATTATCCTGAAACGGTATTAGAAAAAATAAGAAGAAAAATAATTTTATTTGATGGAGATCAGACCAGATTTATTTTTGATGAACCACACAAGGATAGAATTATTATTCAGGGATTGGCCGGTACTGGAAAAACGGAATTGCTGCTGCACAAAATAAAAGAATTGTATTTAAATAAACAAGAATTGAAGATTGTATTTACTTGTCATAATAAAATATTGGCGGAAAATTTGCGAGAGAGGATTCCTGAATTTTTTGATTTTATGAAAGTAGATGAGCAGATTAAATGGAATGAAAAATTGTGGGTTATGAGCGGATGGGGTTCGAAAAGTGACTCTAATTCTGGTGTATATAGTTATATATGTACCCACTATAATATCCCTTTTGAAAGGTTTTCTTATAGCATAACATTTGATGGCGTATGCAGAAGAGCTTTGAAAAAGTTGAATGAACTAGATAATTTCGAAGCATGTTTCGATTATATTTTAATTGACGAAAGCCAGGATTTCACAGATGGTTTTTTTGAATTATGCAAAAAAGTGACAAGAAATTGCCTGTATATAGCAGGAGATATATTTCAAAATGTTTTCGAAAAAGAATCCGTTAGTGAAGTTAATCCGGATTTTCTGCTGAATAAATGTTATCGAACTGATCCTAAAACGCTGATGTGTGCTCATGCTATAGGGATGGGATTATTTACAAATGAGCCGGAAACTTATTTAAGATGGTTGGATGATAAAGCATGGGAGGCATGTGGATATGATATAGAGAAGTCGGAAGGCTTTTATAATTTGCGTAGAAAACCATTGAGAAGATTTGAAGATTTGGGAAATACGGGCATAAAAAATATCGAAATTTTGTCGATTGATAGGAACGAATACATTATTCAAATTCTAAATATTATTGAAGAATTGAAAAAAAATAATCCTACTTTACGGCCAGACGACATAGGAATTATGTTTTTAGAAAATATTAACAGTAATTATCAGTTGGCAAACAAGCTTCAAGAATCTATTGGTGAAAAATTTGGCTGGGATGTAAATATTGGATATGAAACAAAAGAAAAAAGAAAAGGCGCGGTTTTTGTAAGCAACAGGAACAATGTTAAAGGTTTAGAGTTCCCGTTTGTAATTTGTTTGACGCAGAATGAATTGGATAAGGATTTGCAAAATAGAAATTCAATTTATATGATGCTAACGCGTTCATTTATAACGTCTTATTTTATTATACCCAATGAAAAAATGGAGTTAGTTGAAAAAATGGAACAGGGTGTAGACTTTGTGAACGAAAATGGTTATCTGCATGTTAAAGAGCCAAATTCAAATCAAAAGGAAATCTTGAATAATGCGATAATTAATAGAAGCAATATCTATAAATCTCAACATGACATAGTTGAAGAAATTATGGACAAAATGAGTATAGAAAAAACATACAGGAGTAAACTTCATAGTATCATTAAAACCGGTTATAAGGATGAACTTGATCGTGATAGATTGTATGAGATCATAAGGACGAATTATAGTTTAATGAATTAAGGGATAATGGCCATGAAAATTATAGAAAGAAAAATTGGGGAATTCTTCTGTGAAAAGGTAATAAAGCCGATTCGAAATAAGCAGGATGCAATATTGCTTTTGCTTGAAACACTCAAGCTGGTAAATGGTAATGAAAATGGAATTACGAAGGAAAGAGGAAGAGTTATCATCTGTATAGATAAAATGAATAGAATTTTTTATGAAACAGATGAAAAGATTTTTTCTCTCTGTTTTCCTTTTTCGTTGGAAGAAAAAGAAAATCATTATTTTAGAATTTATGATAATCTGACAGACTTGGAGATAACGAATCAAATGATATCGCTATTAATAAGTATTTTTAGAAAAGATGGAAAGCTGGGAGAGTCGCTGGAAAATGTGATGGATTTTATTATCGAAAGTGCAGAAGATTATGAATATCAGAATATTGATGATATATGGAGATTATTGTTTAAGCTTTGGTATATGGAAGATGGATATATACGATATGATTACGACCCTGAGCATGAAAATAATAAAATACATCCGCTGCATCATTTAGATGTGAACTATTCATCGGGAACTACATATAAGATTGGATTGATGGATGCATTAAAAATTGATGAATTAAGGGATATTTTGGATACAACAACGGATTGTTTATATTTAGCTGCAAAGAATACATGTTGTTAAGATGATACATAAGATTTTACCATATCTTTTCTATCTAAAAGGGCTAAAGTGATTTTGGCTGATTTAATTATCCAAGTCAGGAACTGAACCGTATTCAACCGAAAGCCAGGGTCTGCCGCTCCTGGCTATGGGGCGAACACTGTGGCGGGGGAGGTGTTTTGCGCGGCATCCGCGGGGCGGTCAAAGGGACTGAAGAAAGGACTTGCGGAATTCCTCAAAAAATAATTGTACGGCTTTGTTTTCTTCAGATGCTTTGTAGTAAAGATATTCATTAAAACGGCAGGCATCCGTGGAAATTCCCGTAAAAAAGATATTATTTGATACAAAGCTTTTGATATATCTGGGTACCAGGGCAATGCCGCGGCCAAGCTGCACTTCATATAATGCGGTTGGGAGATTGGGAGCTTTTATACAGTTCACCTGATTGCGGGTGTATTTTTGCACAAGCAGCCAGTTTTGGGCATATGGACCGAAAAGCTGATGAGAAAAAGGGACAACGATGGTCTCTCCTTCCAGTTCCCGCAGTTGGAGCGTGGATTTGGAAAGCAAAGGATGACCGGGGTATAAAGCCGCATAAATCCCATGGCTCTGGATCAAATGTGCCTGGATACCCTGAGGCAGGTGGAGAAACTCGCATGGGGTAAAAAGAAAATCGTATTCCAGGTTATTCAGCATGTCTTCAGATGTGCCTTCTGACAAAACGGTTACCTCTATATGGATATCCGGGTATTTCTCCATAAACCGACTGATAAAAACACGGATATGGGACGCATAGGACAGTTCCAGTACGCAGGCTATATGAATCCTGCCCGTAAGAGGAATATCTGTGAGATGGACCAGATTGGCGGCTTCGCTGCATTTGTCGATCAGTCCTGCAGCCTTGCTGGAAAGCAGAAATCCTGCGTCGGTCAAAGTAACGCCATGAGTTGTCCGGAAAAACAGTTTTGTGTTTAATTCCGATTCCATTTCTTTGATATGCTTGGAAAGGGTGGACTGGGAAATATAAAGGGCTGCTGCGGCTTTGCTGTAGCTGAGTGTTTTGGACAGGATCAGAAATTCATAAAGTTTTTGTGTGTTCATGGCGGGTCTCCTCCCTGATAAAGTTGGTGAAGGCGGATACAAACAGCTTAATTTCCGGTTTGGCATTACCGGGATAATAGAACAGGCAAGAAGGCGCCTCATATTTTATGTCATTTACCGGAAGCGCCACTGAATTGGGAGGCACATTCAAAAAGGGAGTAGGCGACAGGATGATTCCTTTTTGGATAGGCACAAGCAATTCATAAAATGGGGTTGATGTATTATGCTCATATTGAGAATAACGGATCTCGGCAGCCTGAAGATTCGCAAGCTGAAAATCACGGATGCAGTGCTCCTTGGTCATGGGATATAAAATAAAACGTTCATTATCCAGATCCTTCATGGATACGGAAATACCGGAAGCAAGTCTGTGGGTGGAGGGCAAAAGCACATGGGGCTGTGTGTGGGAGATGAGGAACCTGGAAATCCCTGCAGGCTTAAACCGATTCAAAACAGAGGCAAAATAAAAATCCACATGTCCGGATAACAGACCTTCCGTAATCGAATAGAACGTATCGTCTATAAGATCCAACTGGCTTTGAGGATATCTGGCGTTGATGATATCCAGAAAGGGTCCGAGAAAAAACGGCAGTCCGGAGCCGGAAATGGCAATGCGCAAACTGGAAAAAGCTTTGTCGTTGGCGGAAGCCAGTTCCTTTTTCAAATTCTGGTATTCCCGGACGATCTTGACTGCATCCTTATAAAAAAGAGAGCCGGCTTTTGTTAAGATCATCTTCGAGCCGCCCGGTTCAAACAGCGTAATCCCCAGGGATTGTTCAAAAGTGCGGAAACGGGCGCTTAAGGTTGCCGGAGAAATACGAAGTTCTTTTGCCGCTTTTGCGATACTCTTGTTATCTGCGATCATGACAAATTCCTGCAGGCGGTTAAAATCCATTACAATCCTCCTCTTTATAATATCTTATAGCATTTCTTTTTTTATGTAACAGAACATTTTTGCGTATCAAACCAAATTTCCCAGTGGAAGTATGTGAATAGGAACGGTTCCGGCAGTCCGGAGCCATTACGAATAATAAAATTATAGAAGGAATCCTTTCTAAAGTCAACAAAAATATGGAATAACAGAAGTGCCGAACGGACTTACTATTTTATATTGATAATGCTAAAGTGAAACTACAGATAAAGAGCATCAGGAAAGGGAGGATGACAATGAAAAGGGTATTGATCTGTACGTTGGCAGCGGGATTGCTGTTCGGAACTGAATGTACGGTTTTTGCTGATGAGAGTGTGGCGGGAACTTATACATTTGAGGAATCTGCCATGGGCGGACAGTTTACAGTGCCATGGACGCTGGAACTGCGGGAGGATGATACGTATACTCTCACAGAGGCGAACGCGTTTATGGGGCAGCAGGTATATGAAGGCACCTATACCTGTGAAGACGGATTGATCATCACCGGGCCGTTTGAAAACGACCCGCCGCAGGCAACGTTTTTTGAGAGTGATAAGTCCTGTAAATGGACTTTGGACGGCGATACCTGTACGCCGGTGAACTACAGCGAAGACAGCTCTGCACCGGAAAACGGGCAGGGAAACGTTGGCATACCAGACGGTGATCTTCCGGGCGACGGCTTACCGGATGGCGGTTTGCCGGAGGGAGGACTTCCGGCCAGAGAGGGAATGACGGAAATGAATGGGGCCGCTGCTGAAAGCAATGCGGATGCCACAGAAGCATATGCATCAAATTCGGAATCACAGATCTGCGATATTTATCTGCCGGAGGGCGATGGAAAACATCCTGTGATCGTGCTGGTACATGGCGGAGGCTTCCTGTTTGGGGATCAGAGAATGGAACTCATTCAGCCAGTGATCGAGACGGGGGTTGAAAACGGATACGCGGTAATCAGCGTAGATTACCGGAAATCCGCAGAGGCAGTATTTCCGGCTGCGCTGTCAGATGTAAAGGCTGCCGTGCGTTTTGTTCGCGCCAATGCAGAGGAATACGGGTTCGACGCCGATAACATCACCATCTGGGGAGAATCGGCGGGAGCATATCTGGCTTTGATGACTGCATTGACGCCGGATGTGGAAGAGCTGAATGGCGATGTGGAAGAGAACAGGGAGGAATCATCATCGGTAAAGGCGCTGGTAGATTTCTATGGTCCGGTAGAATTTTATACCATGGACGAAGAATATGCAGCCCTTGGAACAACGAACACTACCTATTCGGAGGATAGCTCCTTTGAAAGCAAGTTTCTTGGGCAGGCCGTCGGCGAAGATGAAGAGACGACCTATCAGACATACTGGGAAACCTATAAAGATAAACTGCCGGAGGACTTTACCCTGAAAGCCTGGATCCAGGTTGGCAATGCGGATGCCAGCGTACCCTATACCCAGTCAGAGAATTTTGCAGAACGGTTAGGGGAGGTTCTGGGAGCAGAGAATGTGAATTTCGGAATCCTGGAAGGCGCAGGTCACGAGGACGCGGTATTTTATACGGAAGAAAATCTGGCGGCGATTTTTGAATTTCTGAAGACCGCAGAATAACAATGTGAAAAATGTGCGGATAAAGCACGCAAAAGACAAAGGAGGTTACAAAAATGAACCAAAAAGAGAATCAGAAAATTCCCATGTGGAAAAAGATTTGCTACGGCTGCGGCGCAGGCGGCGGAAATGTCATGAGCACACTGCTGGCGTCCTTCCTGCTGAGCTATTACACGGATACTGCAGGTATTGCGGCGGCAGCGATCGGCACAATGTTTGTTATCTGTCGGTTACTGGATGGAGTTACAGACTTTGCCATGGGCGGAATCGTGGATAAAACAAACACAAAGCTGGGTAAAGCGCGTCCCTGGCTGATCATCTGCGCGCCCCTGATGTGCATCGGCATTATTTTGATTCTGAGCGTACCCCAGGGCTGGAGCGAGGCAATGAAGCTTGTGTATGCTTACGTTACATATATTTTCCTGAACTGTATTGTGTACACTATTTTTGGTATTGCCCATACCGCTTTGCTGGCACGTATGACCCGCGACTTTAAGGACCGCAACACAACCTCTACCGTATCTTCTATCTGCAACAACCTGGCAGGTCTGGTAGTCGGTTCTATGATCACCGGTCTGCAGATTAAATTCGGCTGGACAGTGACTGGCGTGATCCTTGGAGTTATAGCAGGCGTTTTGATCCTGATTCCAGGACTTACCATTGAAGAAACGGTGGGTATGGATGATGGGAAAGAAAAGCCGCAGAGTTCCATTCCTATGAAAGAGCAGCTTCCGGCTGTTTTAAAGAACAAATATTTCTGGATCGCATTGATTCTTGGGGCGTTGACTCTGTTTGTGAACGCAAATGCCATTGCCGCACAGATTTACTACTGTAACGTCGTTTTAGGAAACCCGATGTTTATGACCGTATTAATGAGCTTTGGCCAGGCGCCTGGTATTGTGATTCTGTTCTTTATGCCATATTTCTCAAACAAATTTTCCAAGAGAGTATTTATGGCAGGCGGCGCGATCCTGATGATTCTTGGTTTTGGGATTATTGGTCTGGCCGGAGCCAATACAACGATGCTTCTGGCAGGAACCATTCTTCGTTCAGTAGGTATCGGACCGATGTTTGCAGGACTCTATGCGTTCTGTGCCGATGCGGCTGATTATGGCGAGTGGAAATATGGAGTACGCTGCGAAGGTCTGCTGGCTTCCTCACAATCTATCGGTTCCAAGATTGGTATCGGATTTGGTTCCGCCTGCACCGCATGGATTCTGGCTGCAGTTGCATATGATCCAACGGCTATGACTCAGTCAGATAAGGTTGTTTCTGCAATCCGCTTTGATTATGGATGGCTTGGCGTTATCATCAGCGTAGTTCTTCTGATCGCTGTTCTTCTGATGGATGTTGAGAAGTATCTGCCGGAAATCCGTGCAGCGTTAGGTGAAACTCAAAAACCGAAAATGAGATAATAGAAATATGACAGAAATCCTGAAACGAGGTGTTTGATATGGAAAAAAAGGTAATTGGTGATTATAGAGAATTAAAAGGCTCTTTACAGTTCGGCGGTCCTGCTCCGGAAGGTCCCGGGGGCAAGGGCGACCCAGGGGCAGGCGGACCTCCGGTTGGCTTTAAGCCTCCTATGGCGGACATCAGTTGGGTAAAAAGAAAGTATCTGGATATCCCTTATGCTTCGGAGTCGCCAAACCAGACGCTGGATATCTATCTGCCCGAAGAAGGCGAAGGCCCGTTCCCGGTGCTGTTTCATATCCATGGGGGCGGATTTGGACTGGGGGACAAGCGGGACGACCACATGGATACCTATCTGAAGCTCCTGAAAAAAGGAATAGCCGTTGGGTCTATTGAATACCGCCTCAGCGGCGAAGCAAAATTCCCGGCGGCGGTGCTGGATTGCCGGGAGGCCATCCGGTTTATCAAGGAACATGGACCGGAATATCAGTTGGATCCTGCCCATATCGGAGCGATCGGCGGCTCTGCGGGAGGAAATTTAAGCGCAATGCTTGGCATGAATATCCCAAACGGAGAGTTCCCGGGGGAGGAAGGAAAAATATTTGCACGGGATTGTTATGTAAACGTAGCGGTTGACCAGTTCGGACCCATCGATTTTGCCGCTATGGACGATATGGCAAGAGAAAACGGGATCAGCTTCGCGGATCACGACCAGCCTTCCTCTGCGGAAAGCAGCTATATGGGCGGACCGCTTCAGTCCCTGGATCCGTCCTATCTTGCACAGGCAAATCCTATCACATATATCAATGATAAAATGGCGCCCATGCTGGTTCAGCACGGCTGTGCAGATAGGCTGGTGCCTTACCGGCAGTCCGTTATTCTGGTAGAAGCGATTCGCGAGAAGGTGGGAGAGGACAGAGTGGAATTTACCACACTTCCCACAGCGGATCATGAGGACAAGCAGTATGGAACAGAGGAAAACCTGAATCTGGTCTGGGATTTTGTAAAAAGATATTTATAAAGTGACAAAGCCGTATGACAGAGGCTTTATAGTATTTCAGGGAGAAAAAAATGGAAAATATTGTTATCACAAATAAGACATTGGAACTGTGTGACTGCAGGGACGCATGGTTTTTTGACGAAAAACACCAGTGCTGGTGTCTGGAGGACATTCTCTATACGGATAAGGCAACAACGCCTAAATTCCAGCGTTTGAGCATCTTTGTGCCGGCGCCGTATATGAAAGAGAACGGAGAGATCGACCCGAATGGTGAAAAAAACGGCTATACGGCAAAGACTGTTCCGGTCATTTTTGAAAATAATTCTGCCGGATATATGCAGATGCCTCACGTATGGTTGGACGGACCGCGGTGCTATGCGCATCCGTACCTGGAAAAAGGCTATGTTTATGTAACCTGCGGGAACCGCGGACACGAGTCCAAAAATGAAAAAGGAGAATTCTGCGGCAGGTCGCCCATTAATCTGGTGGATCTAAAGACAGGCATCCGTTTTTTACGGCACAATGCAAAGTATCTGCCGGGGGATTTTAGCCGTCTCATTTCCGTTGGCTGGTCTGCGGGCGGAGCTATGTCAACCCTGCTGGCAGTGACGGGAAATAATAAGAATTTTGACTCTTATCTGAAAGAAAACGGCGCTTTCATGGATGAGAGCGATGCGGTTTATGCGTCCCAGATTTACTGCCCTATCGTGGATCTGGAACATGCGGACCTGGCTTACGAGTGGATGTTTTGCGCGGATCATGAAAATGAGGCTTCTCCGGCCGGGCCTGCAGGCGTCATGACGCCATTTGAGGAGGCTCTGTCG
Organism: Eubacteriales bacterium; assembly: GCA_030524715.1. Lineage (GTDB taxonomy): Bacteria > Bacillota > Clostridia > Lachnospirales > Lachnospiraceae > Blautia_A. The sequence goes on from JAUNGB010000004.1 coordinate 76,677, forward strand.
GAGCTGTTAAAAAAGGATTACATTGGATATTTCAACAGCCTGAAGCTGAAAAATCCTGAAGACGGAAGTGATTTATACATCGGTGAGGACGGAAGGAGCGGAAGCGGATATGAATATCTTATGAAAAAACTCAATGAGTCCGCGACTAATTTCCTGACAAAATTAGGAAATGGCGAACTGCCGGAAACCTATTCGGTGGAGGATTATCTGAAAGGGAATTACACATATGAAGTACCTGCTCCTGCACCGGGGTCGGGAACTGATGGTCCGGATGATGCGGAACTGATGCGGGGACATGCCGGTCCGGGAGCCGCACTTCAGAAGATGGAGCAGAAACCTACAGAGCCGCCGACACTGGGCGATATGGTTTCCAGACCGCCAAAAGGAGCGCCTTATCATCCGTTTGTACCGCCGATGATGGAGGTTCCGGGAAAAGATAAAGCCTCCTGGCTGTCCTGGGACGGTAAAAAGGCTGAGATTTCAGACCTGGATACCTATGTGCTGAATCATCGCAGAAGAATGAAACCCTGTACCTCCTTTGATATTCTGAAAGGGGATAGCGGTGAGAATAAAGTATTCGGCACGAAGACTATTCGGGCGCTGCATTTTAACAGCCGGATCGCAGACGCGATGGAGGCGCTGAAGGAACGGTTTCCGGAAGAATATGAGAGATATCATGCTTCCTATGAAGCTGTGAGAGATGATGAGGAGCTTGCGAGAAAGGTCTATCTGATCAATCCGTTAAATTATATTGCAACGGAAGAGAGGAGTGATGCACCGGAGTTTTATCGTATCCGGGTAGGTGCCAGTGATGCGGATACTTCCTTATCCGTGAGCATGACGCTGGCATTGAAACTTGCTGCCGCAGGAAAAAAGGTGGATTATCAGATGGTTTGGGATCAGCCGCATTGTGAAGCGGATTATCCGGGCGAAGTAATAGATTGGATCGAAGAAATCTGCAGGAACTGACCGCAGGAGGAAAAAACAGTGATTGATTTAAAAAAACAGCCTTTTTATCTCAATGAGGAGCAGATCCGGTGGGTGAAGGATACGAGGGACAGTCTGACAACAGAGCAGAAAGTGGGACAGCTATTCTGCGTTATGGGCGGTGATTATTCACCGGAAGAGTTAAAAGACCTTGTAAAAGAAAGCAGAGTCGGCGGAATTTTATTCCGCCCGGCTCCTTCCGGGGATATCCGCGCATGGTACCGTCCGTTGGATGAAGTTGCTCCGGTGCCGCTTTTAAAAGCCGCCAATCTGGAAGAGGGCGGCGCGGGAGCCATCAGTGACGGCACGCTGTTCGGATGGCCAATGCTTGTGGCTGCTGCAGAGGATGACGAAATGATAGAGAAGTTTGCCAGAGTATGTGCTGCAGAAGGGCAGAGTGTTGGCGTCAACTGGACGTTTTCTCCTGTCAGCGACCTGGATCTGAATTACCTGAATCCTATTACCAATGTCAGGACATATGGCAGCGACAAGGAGCGGGTAAAAAGGAATACGCAGATTTTTGTAAAGACTGTGCAGGAGCATGGGGTTGCTGCCTGCGCAAAGCATTATCCGGGTGACGGTGTGGATTACAGAGACCAGCACCTTCATCCCACTTATAACAGCCTTCCGGCAAAGGAATGGTATGAGTCCTACGGGGAAATTTATCAAAATATGATCGACCATGACCTTTTGAGCATCATGGCGGGACATATTGTGCAGCCTTATGTGGCGCAGGAGATTAATCCGCAGCTTACACTGGAAGAATGCCTTCCGGCATCTATGAGCAAAGAACTGCTGACCGGAGTGCTCCGTGAAAAGTTTGGATTCAACGGGCTTATTACCACAGATGCCACGATCATGGGCGGATACTGCATGGCGATGGAGAGAAGAAAAGCGATTCCGCTTTCCATTACGGTAGGCTGCGACATGCTTGTATTTAACACGGATTTCCATGAGGATTACAAATATTTGATTGACGGGCTGCGTGACGGTCTTTTGACAGAGGAACGTTTGGATGAGGCGGTGACAAGGGTTCTGGCGCTGAAAGTGAAGGCTTGCAGGATAGGAGAAGCGTCCATCCTGCCGGACGAGATCCATGCCGCCGCATGGCACAGGGAGTGCGCGGAAAAATCTGTGACGCTGGTAAAACAGCTTCAGCCGGAGGTGCTGCCTGTTTCAAAAGAAAAGTATGACCATATCCGTCTGATTACGCTGGGAAAGGACGAGATTCCCGGGGGAAGTATGACAGCCGTTGCGAAGAAATATCTGGAAGACAGAGGCTTTGATGTGGAACAATATCAGCCGTTTGAGGATGATCTTCACGGAACCGCAGGGCTTTCCGGAAAGAGACTGACGCTGTATTTTGCCAATTATGAACAAGCCAGCAACCAGACAACCGTGCGTATCCAATGGTGTATGAAACATGCGCTGGATATGCCCAGATATGTGAATGAGGAGCCAAGTGTTTTTGTTTCTTTCTCTAATCCATACAATCTTCAGGATGTACCGCGGGTGAAGACCTATATCAACGCATATACGGCAACGGAAACAATTATTGAAGCAGTAATGGAAAAGCTTATGGGACAGAGCGGTTTTACGGGTGTCAGCCCGGTGGATCCGTTCTGTGGTCTGATAGATACAAGATTTTAGGAGAAACAAGTTATGATATTGCAGAAAAAAGCAGTGATTTTTGACCTGGACGGAGTGATCTGTTTTACAGACCGGTTCCATTATCAGGCATGGAAGACATTGGCGGACAGTCTTGATATTTATTTTGATGAGAAAATCAACAATCGGCTCCGGGGTGTAAGCCGTATGGCAAGCCTGGAAATCATTCTGGAAAATGCAAGGGAAGAATACACGCAGGAGGAGAAAAATCTTATTGCAGAGAAGAAGAACGATCTCTACAAAGACCTGCTGAAGAATATGAGTCCTGCCGATTTAAGCGAAGAGGTGCGGGACACTTTGCAGGAGCTGAGAAAGCGGGGATATAGGCTGGCGATCGGTTCATCCAGCAAAAATACAAAATTTATACTGGAACGGATCGGGTTGGATGGCTTTTTCAACGCGGTTGCTGACGGAACAGATATTACCCATTCAAAACCGTCTCCGGAGGTCTTTCTGGTGGCTGCTGAGATGCTTGGGGAAAAGCCGGAAGACTGCGCCGTGGTGGAGGATGCAAAAGCTGGAATTGAGGCGGCAAAAGCGGCTGGAATGACGGCTCTGGCGTTGTTTGGAGATGCGAAAGAATGCGGTCTGGAGGACTATGATCTGACCGGATTTGGCAATCTTTTGGATCTTTTGCAATAAAAGCCGGGAAGGAGCGGTGAATCGCCGGATCTTACAAAGGAAGATGACTGGTTACAAATACGGGAGGTATTAGCATGGCAAAAGTATATGATTTGCGTTCTGCACTGGAATTGCTGGAAAATATTCCGGGACAGTTGGTGCAGACAGATGTAGAAGTGGATCCAAAAGGAGAACTGTCGGGAGTGTACCGCCACGTAGGCGCAGGCGGGACCGTTAAGCGTCCCACCAAAGAAGGACCGGCGATGATTTTCAATAATATAAAAGGTCATGAAGGCGCAAGAGTTGTCACGGGGCTTCTGGCGAGCAGGAAAAGAGTAGGATATCTTCTGGACTGTGATCCGAAGAAGCTGGGATTTTTGTTAAAGGACAGTGTTGCAAATCCGGTTAAGCCTGTGGTGATCCCCAATGAACAGGCGAAATGTCAGGAAATCGTCCATTATGCGACAGAGGAAGGCTTTGATGTGCGCAAGCTTGTTCCTGCACCTACCAATACTCTGGAGGACGCAGGCCCGTATATCACTCTGGGAATGTGCTATGCGTCCAATCCTGAAACAGGGGAGTCCGATGTGACGATTCATAGAATGTGCCTGCAGTCTAAGGATGAAATTTCTATCTTCCTGCAGCCAGGGGCAAGGCATATCGGCTATTTCCGCGAGCTTGCGGAAGCAGCAGGAAAGCCTCTGCCGATCTCCGTGAGCATTGGAGTGGATCCGGCCATAGAGATCGCATCTTGTTTTGAACCGCCTACAACGCCTCTTGGCTATGACGAGCTGCAGGCCGCCGGAGCGATCCGCAAGGCACCGGTAGAAATGGTACAGTGCCTGACTATCAAGGAAAAGGCAATCGCAAATGCGGAGTATGTGATTGAAGGGGAAATACTTCCAAATGTCCGTGTGCGGGAAGACCAGAATACCGATACAGGAAAAGCTATGCCGGAATTTCCGGGATACTGCGGTCCGGCAAATCCGGAGCTTCCGGTCATCAAGGTAAAAGCGGTGACAACGCGCAGAAACCCCATCATGCAGACTTGTATCGGGCCGAGTGAGGAGCATGTATCTATGGCGGGTATTCCCACAGAGGCAAGTATTCTCTCTATGGTGGAAAAGGCTATGCCTGGCAAGCTTCGGAACGTATACTGTGCGTCCAGCGGCGGAGGAAAATATATCGCGGTCATGCAGTTTAAGAAATCCGTACCTTCTGATGAGGGAAGGCAGAGACAGGCGGCGCTTCTGGCGTTCAGTGCGTTTGCTGAGCTGAAACACGTATTTCTCGTAGACGAGGATGTAGACTGTTTTGATATAAAGGATGTCATGTGGGCAATGACGACCCGATTTCAGGCAGATATTGATATGATCCCGATTCCGGGCGTGCAATGCCACCCTCTTGATCCGTCCAATAATCCTGAATATTCGGGACATATCAGAGGAACAGGTGTTGCCTGCAAGGCAATTTTTGACTGTACTGTTCCGTTTGACCAGAAGGCTCGCTTTGAACGGGCAAAATTTATGGAGGTGGATCCGAAGCATTGGCTTCCGGATTTTGAGGGATGATGAATATGAAAAAACGTTTGTTGGTCGGTATGAGCGGTGCGTCCGGCGCACCGATAGCAGTGGAATTGCTGCGGCAGTTACAAAAGCAGGAATTCGTGGAAACCCATCTGATTATTACCACAGGAGCGGAATTAACATTGCGTCAGGAAACAGAGCTGTCGTTAGATGAGGTAAAAAGCCTGGCGGATGTATATTATGAAAATGATAAGATCGGGGCAAGGCCGGCATCGGGAAGCTTTCGGATGGAAGGGATGATTATCGTTCCCTGCTCCATGAAGACGGTTGCAGGAATCGTATCCGGTTACAGTGAAAATCTTCTGCTGCGCGCGGCGGACGTCATGCTCAAAGAACGCCGGAAGCTGGTACTGGTAGCAAGAGAATCACCCCTTGGCACCGTACATTTAAGGAATCTTTATGAAATGAGCCGAATCGGAGGAATCATCATGCCGCCTATGCTGACGTACTACAATCATTCAAAAACAATCGAAGACTGTACCAGGCATATGGTGCAGAGGATATTGAGGCAGTTTGACCTGAGTGAGGATTGTTATGAGTGGGAAGGAATGTAGCAAAACAATCACTGTGCTTGGGCACGGGATTACGATTCACGTATACGACACCGGGGCAGGCATCAATATTTTGATCGAAGGCGGCGAAAAGGGGCATATTGGTGCTGTCGCGGTGGCTGAGTCAGGGAAAGCAGTGGCAGAAATCTCCTTTCCGTCTCATAAAGAGGGAATCGTATGTAAAAAATGGGCTGAGACAGTCAGCCGGTCTGTCAGCGGCCCTGTGGTGGTGGAGGCAGGTATTCACTATAATAATATCACGGAGGAGGGAATCCGTGAGGTGCTTGGGGCGCTGGACAAAGAGCTGGAATGTCTGCTGGAACAGCTAAAGTCTGCTGCATTCAAAAAATGAACAGCCGAAAGGCAGTCTTTCATGCTTTCTCCATCCAGGAAAATTGGATATTGTATAGCATCTGATAAATCTGTATAATATTCATATAAGGGCACTATAAGATTTATCGGATGTGCAGCGGCATGGAGCTTATAAATTTTAATGAATATGGCAGGTGATGATAGTTGGATATTGTAAAGCAGATTATTGATCAAAGGGTAAATAGGATATTGGAAGAAAATCCGGAGTTGTTTTTGGGTGCGGATTTGGATCGCAAACGCTCTAAAGCCTTTTTACTGTTGGGCGTAGCCGCGTATTTAGATGTTGATATAGCAGAGGCTGCGCAGTATATAACGGACGGCGGGAATGACGGGGGATTCGATGCGGCATATATTGAGGAAGCTCAGGATTCGCAGCTCAATGTAGTTTTATTCCAATCAAAGTATTCCAGAAAGCTGGATAATGATAGTAATTTCCCTTCTAATGCAGTAGAGAAGGCTGTCAATACGGTAAAGTGTGTGTTTGATCCGTCTGCCCATATTCAACTTAATGAAAAGAGCCGCGAGAAAGTGAATGAAATCCGTTCTTTTATTTTGGATGGGAGTATTCCTTATGTCACTTTTGTTATGTTGAATAATGGTTTGACGTGGAATAAGGATGGACAAAATCATATAGATAACGCTTTTGCCGATCAGCAGCAGGTGAATTTTGTCCATTTTTCTCACAAGGATATCCTGAATTATATCAATCGCAGCGCTTCTATTGAGACACAGATGAATTTTTCCGGAAAAGCAATACAGGAAGACTATAATTATAAACGGGTTATTGTAGGGCGTGTTTCAGTTAATGAGATTTATCAAATGATGGAGGAATTTGGCGATCGTTTGCTGGAGAAAAATATACGGCGCTATCTCGGAAAAAATACGGTAAACGAACAGATCAGCCAGACCTTGTTAAGTGATACTAAGCGGCAGAACTTTTTCTTTTTCAATAATGGGATCACTATGATTTGCGAGAGATTTGCCTATAATGGCTTGCAGGAGAAGAACTGGAATGTGAAGATAAAACGTCTTCAGATTATTAATGGCGGACAGACATGCAGGACAATCTATCAGACACTTAAAGAGCATCAGGAGATTGACTTTTCGCAGGTTTATATTCTTGTTCGGCTGTATGAGGTAAATGATGACGAGGATATTGTTCAGGATATTACGTATGCTACAAATAATCAGAATCCTGTAGATTTCCGGGATTTGAAATCAAATGATACTATTCAGATTCTTCTGGAGACAGGCGCAAGGGAGTTAGGCTATATATACAAACGCAAAAGGGATAATCTTGGAAATGCGAATGTAATTCCTTCTACAGTTGCAGCGGAAGCGGTCTTTGCGGTCTGGCGTGGAAAACCACATCTGGCAAAATACAGGAGAAATGAATTTTTTAATAAATATTATAAGGAAATATTTGATGGTCTGAATGCGCCTCAAATGATTATTGCGGTATTGATATTCCGCTACTGTGATAATTTCCGAAAATATAGAAGCGTGGATGCAGATGTACGGGCACAGCGTCCGTACAGTCAATACTTTATGGCATATATGACGGGCAGGCGTTTATTAAATGAGATGGATATCTCTTTAGATTCGCTGAATCATGTTAATTTTGAGAGTGTAAGGAACTATTTCGAGCTTAATAAGGAGCGCCTTTATCGGGAGGAAGAACAGAAATTGATTGAAATTCTGCGGGTTTATTTTAACGAGAAGCAGCTTCACGAAATAGATGGCCGTACGATGGCTGCTGCTTTCCGGCGATTTGATCTGTTGCTGCGATATTTAAGTTAATCTTTTGTGCGGTTACATCCTTATTTACAGGAACTTCTTTTGGCTCTATTGCGACTATGGAGCTTGCTTTATTTGGCGTAGGAATCAGTATGGATATTTCCGCTCCGCTGATGGCGGGAGCCATATGTTCGGGAGCATTTTAAGGAGGAATGGAATATGGCACCTACAGCAACCCTGATAAATGATTTATTAAGTACACTTGAGGAAGAAGACTATAACGCAGCAATTCGCTATATACAGTTCCTTTCGGTGACAAGGAAGCAAACAAAAGTAGAAAAAAGTAAGGCTGCGTTAGCAGAAATCCAAGATATGTTTGCAGATGATAAGGGCTGGGATTCAGAAGAAGATATGTTGGCTGATATGGCAGAATTTCGGAGGCGCCGTTTGAAATCATGAAAATTATGCTTGATACAAATGTTTTAATATTTGCATTTGTGTTCGGCGGCAAAGCAGGAAAGCTGATGGTACAGTTGATAGATTCCGAACATGAATTGTATGTTTCTGAGTACGTGAATCAGGAATTTAAAGGTAAGTTGCAAATGAAATGGCCTGATAAGGCTGAAAAGGTATATAAAATATATCGGACGATGAATTTTCATTTTTGCGATAGTACAAATGAAAAGCTTGAAGAATTAAGGGATGTAAAGGATATTTCAGTATTAAGTGATGCGTTACATCACCACATTGATTTTGACAGGAGACAAAGATTTTTTAGATGCTAATTTAGAGAATCCGTTGGTGTTTTTTCCATCAATGATGTATGATTATTTGCAAAGATTTGAATCCTTATAGTCCTGCTCAGTGAGCATCTTCTGAATGAACAGAGGATGCTCTTTTTGTTATACATATGGTTGATTTTTATTTTAGGGCTTCCATATCGGGGGAGAAAGAGATACAATAAAAGAAACAACACAGGAAGGAAAGATTTTACGTTACTGTGAGCAGTAACTATTGTGGAGGGATTTATGAGTTTTCTTAAGTTGATTGGTTGTGTTTTTTTATGCGCTGCGGCAGGAATGACAACTGGCTGTGCCGCTAAAACGGAGGGAGTTTCCGCGGAAACGCAAGGGAAAGAGGCGGGTCTTGAGCAGGTAACCGAACCCGGTGAAGATGAGCAGAAGGTTTCTTTAATAGTGGATGAAAAAGAAATTATAATTCCGGATATATCCGGAGAATATAAAATTGTTTTTGCTAATGATCAGCACATTATAGTACCGGATGGAGCATATGCAGAAGAAAATAATGAGGTGGTTCAGCAACGATATGATCTTTTTTGTGATAGTCAAGGGATGCGGTCAGGCGATACCTGGCCGACAATGGTACAACAGATAAATCAACTTGAGCCGGATGGGGTCGTTTTGGACGGCGATATGATAGATTTTTATTCGGACGCAAATATGGAATGCCTGATGAAGGAAGTGAAAAATATTAATTATCCGACAATGTATATACGTGCCGATCATGATCTGGCGGTTTGGTATAGTGACGGCATGAAGAAGAAAGAAAGCAATCAGAAGCATAAAGATGCCTGGGAAATGGAAGATATTATGCTTCAGGACTATGAAGAATTTATGCTCGTAGGTATTAATAATAATACAAGCCAGTTATCTGAGAAGGCGCTGAAGAGCCTGAAAGAAATTTGGAAAACAGGAAAGCCTGTCATACTTGCAATGCATGTTCCTCTGAAATCCCAAATCAGCGACGAGTTAAGTATTGCGTCAAAAGAGGTCTGGCAGGACAGAGCGCTTTTGTGGGGAGAGGGCTGTTATTATGAGCCGACTGAAAATACTCAGCAATTTTTGGACATGGTATATGCTGAGGATAGTCCGGTAGTAGCAGTTATAGCGGCGCATCTGCATTTTCCATTTGAAGACCAATTAAATGAAAATATAAGACAAATTGTATTTGATGCATCCTATAAAGGTATGGTAGGCTTGGTTACAGTTAAGGGCGATTACCAGGAGTGATCGTATAGAGGTTAGAAAATATGTCAGTGAACTGGCTCGTATCGCGACAAAACCTGCAATGGAAAATCCTGCTCTGAAAATTATGGAAAATTAAAATTCTATAAATAAATGGAATATGGTGTGGGGAGATGCTATAATATATCCATTATAAATTTGAAGAAGGAATGACAATATGGCACCTATAGCAACACTGGTCATAGGTCAATTCCCGGGAAGGGAGCGTGGACAGAATGGCAAAAGTGAATCTGCCATATGGCATTGATAATTTTGCAAAGGTGAGGGAAAACAACTGCTACTATATTGATAAGACAGGATTCATTAAGGAACTTCTGGATCGGACGTTTGATGTGAATCTGATCACCAGACCACGCCGCTTCGGAAAGACTCTTATCATGAGTATGCTTGCAGAGTTTTTCGACATCCGTAAGGACAGTAAGAGTCTTTTTGACGGGCTGGAAATTGCGAAGGATGCAGAATTCTGCGAGAAATGGATGAACCAGTGGCCAGTTCTGTTTTTAACGCTGAAGGATATCGAAAGTTCCGGATTTGCGGATGCCTATGAGATGCTTCGGTTTACGCTTTCTTCTTTATGTGATGTTCATAGGTACTTGTTAGATAGTGAAAATGTTTCTGAGATGGATAAAGAACGCTTTTCGCGGCTGTTGGAGCAGAACGGAAATAAGACGGATGTGAAAACAGCATTGTTTGTCCTGATGCGCATGATGAAAGCGCATTATGGTAAAGAAGTAATCCTGCTGATTGATGAATATGATGTTCCATTAGCGAAAGCCAGTGATAATGGGTACTACGGGGATATGCTGGAGGTAATGCGCAGTCTGCTGGGCATGGCATGGAAGTCCAATCCGAACTTAAAATTCGCTGTTGTAACCGGATGCCTCCGAATTGCGAAGGAGAGCATCTTCACAGGAGCAAACAATTTTATTTCCAATTCGATATCCAGTAAAAAGTATCGGGAGTGTTTTGGGTTCAGTGAGACAGAAGTAGCTGCGTTGTTGGAAGCTGCTGGATTGCAGGATGCTTTGCCTGAAATGAAAGAGTGGTATGATGGTTACATCTTCGGCGGCAGAGAAATATACTGCCCATGGGATGTAATCAATCATGTGGATGCACTGTTGACAGATCGGGATGCGAAGCCCGGAAATTATTGGCTGGACACGAGCCATAACAACATTATCCGGCGTTTTATTGAACACCCGCAGATTAACGTTAACGATAAGTTTGAAACGCTGTTGGGAGGCGGTGTGATCCAGGAGTCTATCCGGGAGGATCTGACCTATGATATCGCCCATTCCACAGAGGATAACTTGTGGAGTATCCTTTACCTTACGGGTTATCTGACGCAGGTTTTGCCGGAGAAGCTGCCGGAGGGAATGAGATCGGAAGAAGGTAAAACAGCGCTGCGTATTCCGAATGAAGAAGTGAAATCTGTGTTTGGCGACACAGTGAAAAAGTGGTTTGAAGAAAGAATCGCTGCAAAAGACCGTACCACTCTGTTTAAAGCATGGTGGGACGGCGAGCCGGAGAAATTAACGCAGGAGATTACGGATATCCTGTTTGATACCATCAGTTATTTTGACTACAAAGAAGATTATTACCATGCGTTTGTCACAGGGATGTTCATAGGCGCGGGCTACGCGGTAAAGTCAAATTCAGAAACCGGAACCGGCCGGGCGGACATTATTATAAAAGAACAGCGGCGCAGGCGTGCGCTCGTAATAGAGGCGAAATGGCCCGGAAAGAAAGGAAAAGGAAACAGTCTGGAAAAAGAGTGCGCGGATGCTCTTGAGCAGATTGAGAGGGAGCAGTATAAAAAAAATCTTGAACTTGAAGGGTATACGAGCGTACGGTGCTATGGAGCGGCGTTCCTCGGAAAGACATGCCTGATAAAGATGGCAGATTGATAATTATAACGAGTCTTGAATAGTAGGAATAAGCGCAGTCCTTCACTTCAAACAATACAGATGCAATCCAATAGGCAGTTAAAGAAGTTTTTTAAATTCGTGTTCATTCATTTGCAGGCGCTTTGCAGCTTCTGCTGCGGTGAGAAGTCCGTCGCGAACCAATTCCAGCAAAGTATCTTTCTTGCCTGTTTGGATGCCCTCCTTTTTTCCGGCCTGAATGCCGCGGTTTAAAATAGTTTTTGCTTCGTGTTCCAGGATGTGTCCTCCCATAACAGAAATCACTCCTTTCCTGACATTGGTATAATGGGCGAATCGTATTCGAAGAACCGGATCGCCAGACTGCCGTCAGGCGCGCTCTGACATTCTATATGGTATTTTTTACGGATAGCCCCTTGAATTTCAAAGCAGGAGTCCGTGATTTTCTCATTAGTATTTCCGTCCTGCTGGTTCAGGAAATGTTCGTTCTGGAAAAAGATAACGGGTTCGTTTCCATTATAGTTCTCGCCGAAGATTTCGTTTACAACAGGGATAATCAGTTCGGTACAGTCATTCAACAGAGTTCTGAAAACATCATCATAAGGTGTATTAACAAGTTTCATATATTCAGTCTCCCTGAACAGGCCATATATAAGGGCTCACCGCATTCTGACTGAATAAAGTGAATGAACTGCTTAAGGCTATTTTAACAGAATATTTGGAAATTAGCTATAGGAATTTGACGCGGGACGTAAGGTTGTAGAATTTAGGGTCTGTTTCGGCTGCTTTGAGGGTGTGATAAAGAAATTAACACCAGATAAACAGAGACTTGCGACGCTCAAAACCTTGCTTTATACATGAAACAGGGAAATATAGTTGGAACGAGTCAATACATCTGTGAATTTCTGGGGTCTTGGGATGTCATAAAGATTTTGTTTTGGGGCTTCCATATCGGGGGAGAAAGAGATACAATAAAAGAAATAATATAGGAAGGAGAATGCTATTATGATTAGCGTATCAAGAGAAAAAGAAAAATTGTACACAAGCCGTCTGGTCAGGAATCTTATTGTCATAGGATTTATTCTGACAATGTCTTTTGGTCTTCAGAAAAATGTTTTGGCGGCACAGAACATAGAAGTTCTGGCAATCAATGATGGTGGGAATGATCAGTATTCATCAAAATACGATCTGAAAGCAACCGGGATAAAGAGTACCGTTGGCACTGCCAAAATAAGTAAAGCAGATACTTCCAAACAGAATATCGTAACCGTATCATGGGGCAAAGTTTCCGGCGCGGACGGGTATGAAGTATATACTGCATCTTCCGCAAGCGGCACATATAGAAAAGTAAAAACTGTTGGTTCCGGAACCTTTAAGACCTCGCTCAGGATTGAAAATGGCAAAAGCCTGTATATTAAAGTCCGTGCGTATAAGAAGGATAATGGGAATAAGGTTTATGGAGCTTATTCTTCTGCAAAGAAAGCAACCGATATTGGCGCGGTTTGGTACAAAAAAATATTGGGGAGAACAACCAGCGCAAGCTATAATGTGCGCTGCCAATATGATCAGAAATATACAACGAAAAGGGTATATCAGAAGGATTTTCCATACTATAAAGCAGTGGATATTAACAAAGATGGAATTAAAGAGCTGATACTGCATTCGGATTACAGAAATCCATATGACGATAATACGATCCTGTTGCTGACATATTACAAAAATAAGGTAAAAGCATTGCTTTGTATCGGAGGCTCCGGAGCAAGGGGAGGCTTTTATCTTTCCGGAAAAAACCTTGCTGTCAAAACAGGCGGAAGTGATTTCTATTATGCGGGATATTTTACGATTTCATCCGGTAAGCTTAAGGTAGTCCGCCAGATGGAACATGATAGAGATAAGGGTTCTGTGCCATATAAAGATCTGTACTATGTGAATGGAAGGAGAACAAGCTATGCGAAATTCTATTCGTTTTATCAAAGGTACAATACAGAAAATATGTCTGGTATTCAATTTTCAATCAGATAGGAAAGATTTTACATTATTGTGAGCAGTAACTATTTTGGAGGAATTTATGAGTTTTTTAAGTTCATTCATCTTCTCGGCGTCCGTATCATATTCACCTGGATTTTCGTAAGAGAATATGTAGAAGGGAATCAGGAGAGATATGAAAGATCTACCGTCCGGAACAGAGTTCCGGACGGTAGATCTTCATAGCAGTTCTTCACTTCAAACAATACAGATGCAATCCAATAGGTAATTAAAGAAGTTTTTTGAATTCGTGTTCATCCATTCGCAGGCGTTTAGCAGCTTCTTCAGCATTGAGAAGTCCATCACGGACTAATTCCAGTAGAGTATCCTGGATGCCCTCCTTTTTTCCGGCCTGAATGCCGCGGTTTAAAATAGTTTTTGCTTCATGTTCCAGGATGTGTCCTCCCATAACAGAAATCACTCCTTTCCTGACATTGGTATAATGGGCGAATCGTATTCGAAGAACCGGATCGCCAGACTGCCGTCAGGCGCGCTCTGACATTCTATATGGTATTTTTTACGGATAGCCCCTTGAATTTCAAAGCAGGAGTCCGTGATTTTCTCATTAGTATTTCCGTCCTGCTGGTTCAGGAAATGTTCGTTCTGGAAAAAGATAACGGGTTCGTTTCCATTATAGTTCTCGCCGAAGATTTCGTTTACAACAGGGATAATCAGTTCGGTACAGTCATTCAACAGAGTTCTGAAAACATCATCATAAGGTGTATTAACAAGTTTCATATATTCAGTCTCCCTGAACAGGCCATATATAAGGGCTCACCGCATTCTGACTGAATAAAGTGAATGAACTGCTTAAGGCTATTTTAACAGAATATTTGGAAATTAGCTATAGGAATTTAAAGAAATATGTCGCGGATAAGTGTACGGCTGACAGATGAAATCTCGAAAAAGAGGGATTTTTGTCGAACGAAAACCGTTGATTGCAGCAATTAATAGAGTTAAGATGGACATGTAACTACTAAAGTATAAGGAATCAAGGGTGTGGCTTTGACATGGCAAAACTGCAGTTTTACATGCAGAGAGGGTACGCCGGAAAGGGGGATCATGTACTTATCCGAATTATTTTTACAGCAGCTTGGCGAGAACTATGACGTAGAGTCTGTTTTGACTGCTTTGGAAGTGTGTGATAAAGAATTTCACACCAGATCAACAGAGACTTGCGATGCTCAAAACCTTGCTTTACACATGAAACAGAGAGACATAGCTGAACCGAGTCAATACACCTGTGAATTCCTGGACTTTTGGGATGTTTGCAAAGAGTTTGATCCGCTGCTGGATGAACAGCAGAAAAAAGAACTCGAGGTTTTAAATACGGCGCGGCAAATAAAGGCAATGGCTGGCCGTATATAATATGTCTGCTGCATATTACGGAGCGATTATAATAAGCAGACAGACTCGGAAACCGCATAAATTCCAAAAAGTACAGGAAGCTGTTATCTCAGATGCGGGATGAATCCCGCACCAGGACTAGTACATCATTGCATTTATTACTTCAAGATTAGTACAATGATGTACTGGTGAACAAGCCCTGAACAGTGGGAATGAGCGCAGTCCTTGAAATTTTGTATTTTGGGGGCTGCGCATTTTCTTTATCACACAACAAAATCAGTATATCGTAAATGTAAAAATGAGTCCAGAAAATTCGTTCGATAAAGATATAAATATTTCGAGACGGCAAGCCGCATAGCGACCTGCGTTCATGAGTATGTAGTAGTTACTGTTCACACCCAAGCCTTGCACTGGCTGCAAGGATTCTTTCAGATGTGTTTTGCCCTTTTTGTTTTGGGGTGATTACATGAAAGAGTCAGGAAAGAACATTTTGCCATATGCCAAGAACGGGAGGATATACCAACATTTTCTCATTCTGATTATAATGTAAACATCTTAATTGAAGCGGCTCAAATAAATAATGAATGAGTAAATGGAGGAAAACAAAATGAAAAAACAAGTATCCATGATCCTGGCGCTTACAATGGCGCTTTCTATGAACGGCACTGCAGTTTTTGCAGGCGAGGCATCCCCAAAGCACAGCTATACGGTTGATGAACTGACTGTTAATATCTGGGATAACAACCAGTTGGACGGCCTGCAGCAGATTGCGGACCAGTGGACGGAAGAGTCGGGTGTTAAAGTGAATATCAATGTAATTACCTGGGATGAATACTGGACGCTTCTGGAGGCGGGAGCTGTCGGCGGCGAACTGCCGGATGTGTTCTGGATGCACATCAATGAGGCTCAGAAATATATGGAGAATAATGTTCTTTTGAATCTGGACAGCTATATTGAGGCAGATGATAAAATTGACCTGAGCAATTACTACGAAGGGATTGTGGATATCTACAGCAGCGAAGGTTCTCAATACGCGCTTCCCAAGGATCATGATTCCATAGCGCTTTTGTATAATAAAGCGATTTTTGATAAGTATGGCGTTGATTATCCTACAGATCAATGGTCCTGGGAGGACTATACTGCCGCTGCAAAGGCTATTACTGAGGCGGGAGCTTCAGACGGTGTGTATGGAACCGCTATGAATACCAATGACGGTCAGGACGGATGGTATAACTTTATTTATGATTTTGGCGGCAGACTCATCAGCGAAGATAATAAGACGTCCGGTATGGATGATCCTGATACCATTGCAGCGATGACTTATCTGGCAGAAAATCTGTTCCCATGTATGCCGTCTCAGGATAGTATGGCGGTTACCGACCCGGATGTAATGTTCCAGAGCGGTATGATCGGTATGATGCTTCAGGGCTCCTGGATGGTGAATACGTTTTATCAGGCAGAAAATTCCGGCGATTATGCATGGGCAGAGATTCCTTACTATGATGCCAACGGCAATGGCGCCTGCGAAAAGGAAGAACGCGTGTCCATGTATAACGGGCTCGGATGGGCGGCGTCTGCCGATACGGAAGACCCGCAGGCTGCATATGATCTGATTTCTGCTTTTTGTTGTGAAGAAGGGCAGTTGAAGCAGTCAGAGCTTGGAGTGACCATGGCGGCATATAAGGGATGCTCAGAAGCCTTTGTGAATGCTTTTGAAGGCATGGATTTATCTCCGTTCCTTGAAGTGGAAGAAAACGGCACACTGATTCAGCATCCTGCTTCAAAATATACAACCCGTTGGGAGAGCGCTTTTACTACAGGGCTGATCGCGGGCTGGCAGGATCCTTCTCAGATGGAAGAGGTTTGTAAGGGACTTGCCGCTGAGATGAATGAAATTCTGGCTTCAGAGCAGTAAACGGATTGACAGGCAGTGTCAGGCATGTTACGTTTGGTTTGATATGAATGATTTTTTTCAGGAGTGTGTTTGAAAATTGCTTTTCGTGGGATGTGCAGATTGCGGAAATGAATTTTCAAACATGTTCTAAAGAGGAGAATGCAAATGAAAGCAAAGGATACTGCAAAACGCAACAAGTACTATCACTGCCTGGAATACGATCATGACCAGGTGGGGGATATCTGTCTGGTCGCATGTGGAATGGAGCAGTGTGATCCCGGAGTTGATTACGGACCGGAAGTCAGGGACTGTTATCACCTGCATATTGTACTGTCAGGTACAGGTACGCTTTATGCAGGCGGAAAAACACTGCATCCCCGTTCCGGTCAGATGTTTCTCCTGAAACATAATGAAATGGTTCGGTATACGGCTGATAGCTCAGAACCATGGAAGTATTGCTGGGTAACCTATAATGGAACAGAAGCAAAAAGGCTTTCGGAAGATATCGGTTTTACAGATGGCGTGTATTGCCTGGATTCAGCAATAGAGGCGAAGGAGTTTTTTGAATTGATCCGTCGGATGCATGAAAAACCGGAGATGAATTATATCAACGATCTTCGCCGAAGAGGAATTTTGCTGGAATTTTTGGCGTTGGCTTTGGAGGCGACAGAAACGCCCTCCCGGAAACTGGCACGCCGTTATGAATATCCGGCGGAGGTCTATGTTCGCAAGGCAGTAGACTTTATCCATTATAATTATGCAACGATCAATGTCAGTGATATTGTAGAATATATTGGTTTTACTCGCAGTTATTTTACTACTATTTTTAAGAGACAGGTAGGGGTTTCGCCTCAGAAGTACCTGCTGAAGTACCGGCTGCAGCAGGGATGCAGCCGGTTGTTGTCTACCGGGCTGGAGATTCAGGATATTGCGGCTCAGGTCGGATACGATGATCCGTTGAATTTTTCCAAAATGTTTAAAAATACTTATGGGGTCAGCCCCACAGAATACCGCCTGAAGGGTGGGAGAATATAGGCGGCATAGTTGAGATACTGACATTGTTTCGTATTTGATATAATTCAAGACTCGCTCGCGAGTCTTGGTGCAGGATTCGGGTCAGCTACGCTGATATAAACAGTGAGAGGGATAAGACCCGGCGGGCTGCCGGGCGCTTGATTTTTATATACCAGGAGGATTGCGATGAAGACTGATATGATGGCACAAACACCGCCTATGGGATGGAATTCATGGAACACTTTTTTTGACCAATATGATGAAAAATTGATTTTTGACACTGCGGATGCCATGGTGGAACAGGGACTGCTGGCAGCAGGCTACGAGTATCTTATTATCGATGATTGTTGGAGCATGAGGGAAAGGGACGCCGCCGGTAAATTGGTTCCCAATCCGGAAAAATTTCCCGGTGGGATAAAAGCGGTGGCAGATTATGTTCATTCCAAAGGACTGAAATTTGGAATTTATTCCTGCTGCGGCGTCCGCACCTGCGCCGGGTACCCCGGCAGTTTTGAGCATGAATTCTCTGATGCGGCTCAGTTTGCCGGCTGGGGTGTGGATTATCTGAAATATGATAATTGTTACCGGCCGCGTACGATGACATCGTCCATGCTGTATCGGCGTATGAGTATGGCTCTGCGTCAAAGCGGAAGGGATATTCTTCTGGCGGCCTGCCAGTGGGGAACGGAAGACGTGCATCAGTGGATCCGTTCATCCGGAGCCCATACTTTCCGATCCACGATCGATATTCAGGATGCCTGGAAGTCTATTGAAGCCATTGCTTCCTCGCAGATGGAAAATCAGTGCTTCAATGGGCCGGGCTGCTTCAATGATATGGATATGCTGGTAGTTGGAATGTACGGAAAAGGGTTAAATCCCGAAACTTCCATCGGAGGCTGTTCGGACGAGGAATACCAGACTCATTTTGCGTTATGGGCTATGATGAACTCACCGTTGATTATCGGATGCGATATCCGGAATATGTCAGAAAAAACAAAGGAGATCTTGACGAATCCGGATATCATCGCTTTGAATCAGGATCCGGAATGCCGGAGCTGTTATCGGATCGATGTTTACGGGAATCCGGACACCTTTGTTCTGGTAAAGCCTCTGTCTGATGGAAATTATGCGCTGGGATTTTTTAATTTCAGTGACGTGGCGGCAAAGGTTTCCCTGGACTTTTGGGATATGGGGCTTTCCTGTGCCTTTGGTCAGGGGATGCGCTTCCATGATTGCTTCACCCATGAGGATATGGGGATTCAAAAGGAATTTTTTGCGCCGACAGTTGCGTCTCATGGCTGTAGGGTTTACCGCTGCAGTATTGCGGAGGATTAAAGATGACCAATCATACATGTATGCATTGCAGTGCGCCTTTGTCCGGAGACGAGATCGCGCTGTATAAAAAGCTTGTGTTTCGGGAAGCGCAGCAATTCCTTTGTCTGGACTGCCTGGCGTCAAATCTTTCTACGACCCGGGATAAACTGGAACAAATGATTATTTATCTACATAAAACCGGAATCTGTACTCTTTTTGCGAAGTGGGAGTAATGGCTGCACAGCATTTATTTGAACGCAGACAGGTAATCCGTTGCTTAGAGCCTCTGTGCTCTGGAAGCGGCGGATTGCCTGTCTGCGTTTATGAGCAGTAAAGCGGAATGCGAATGTCCGCGTTATTTATTTCTTTTGCTTTGGATAAATTTAAAATATTTTATAAAAAACCAAAAAATCAGTTGCTATTTTGTTCAGTTCCGTATAATATTAACTCATACGTTTCAGTTGCACGATAAAAGTTACTGTGTGGAAAAGTACCGGAAAGGAGTTAAAATGGCAAAATTAGTGATCAATCCTGAAAAAAAGAAAAGCAAGATTCAGAAAGAGATTTACGGACATTTTTCCGAGCACCTTGGAAGATGCATCTATGAAGGTATTTACGTAGGGGAGGATTCTCCGATTCCCAATGTGAACGGCATGCGTACCGATGTGGTGGAAGCATTGAAGCAGATAAAGGTTCCCGTGCTGCGCTGGCCGGGAGGATGCTTTGCTGATGAATATCACTGGATGGATGGAATCGGCCCTAAAGAAAAACGTAAGAGGATCATCAATACTCACTGGGGCGGCGTGGTAGAGGACAACAGCTTCGGCACACATGAATATTTTGAACTTTGCCGCCAGTTAGGCTGCAAAACTTATGTAAACGGAAACCTGGGAAGCGGAACCGTACGGGAAATGTCAGAATGGGTAGAATACATGACCTTTAAGGGAGTTTCCCCTATGGCGGACCTGCGTAAGGAAAACGGACATGAGGACCCGTGGAAGGTGGATTATTTCGGCGTGGGTAATGAAAACTGGGGCTGCGGCGGAAATATGAACCCGGATTTCTATGCAAACGAATACCGCAGATATCAGACCTATGTGCGTAATTATAATACTCATCAGGATGAAGAAGGAAATGAAGTAGGTATTAAAAAAATCTGCTGCGGGCCAAATGTGGATGATTATGAGTGGACAAGAGATGTTCTCAAGACCTGCTTCCGTCATAGCGAGGATAAATTCCATGGCTTTATGGACGGGCTGTCCCTGCATTATTATGTACATCCGGAGGGCTGGGAGATTAAAGGAAGCGCTACGGAGTTTGACGATGCAGTCTGGTATAAGACACTCAGCAAGGCATATTATATGGACGAACTGATTCGCCGCCATGGCGCGATCATGGATGAATTTGACCCGGATAAGAAGATTGGCATGATCGTAGACGAGTGGGGTACCTGGTATACCGTAGAGCCGGGCACAAATCCGGGATTTCTGTATCAGCAGAATACTATCCGTGACGCTCTGGTTGCAGGAATTACCCTGAATATTTTCAATAAGCATTCCGACCGTGTGAAGATGGCAAACCTGGCTCAGATGGTGAACGTGCTGCAGGCTGTGATCCTTACGGAGGGTGCGGATATGATCCTGACGCCAACCTATCATATTTTTGATATGTACAAGTATCATCAGGGCGCCATGCTTCTTGACAGCTCTATTGACGCGGAGAATATCGGCGTTGCAGAGGAATATCAGGTTCCGAACCTGACAGAGTCCGTATCCATGGGAGAGGACGGGCTGATCCACATTACCGTGACAAATGCATCCCTGACGGAAACTTATCCTGTCAAAACGAATATCGTGGAGTTTGCCGCGTCTGAAGTCAAAGGCGAGATGGTACAGGGAGAGATGCATGAAAAAAATACCTTTGACGAGCCGGATGCTGTAAAGGTAAAAGAATTTACTGATATTGAGATGACGGAGGGAGGATTCTGCTTCAGGATTCCGCCGTGCGCAGTGGTTCATCTGACTGTAAAGAGAAGCGTATGAGCGAAGGGCTGAGAGTCTGCCGTAAATGCGCGCTCCGGGGGGAGTCGAAGGAAGAGTACTTCAGGAAGCTTGAGAACTATATCGCCCGTCTTGAGGATGAGGTGAGAGTGGAACAGGAGGTCTACGAGGAGCGGCTGAAAAAATGCGAACAGTGTAAGCATCTGCAAAAAGGCATGTGCAGACTTTGCGGATGTTACGTAGAACTCCGGGCTGCTTTGAAAGTACGCAGATGTCCGGACGTGGACAGGAAGTGGTAATTGTAAATAAAGGATCCAGGAGGCATAAAGCTTTGAAAAAGAGATTATTGATCACAGGCGTGGCTGCGGCCTTGTTATCTGCTGCGGTAAGTTTTTCCGTCAGCGGTAACAGTTCTTCCGGTGAACCGGAAGCCGCTGCAGAATCACAGGAAGAAACCAATATGGGGGAAGCGGTAAATGTAAAAGAAGAGTATGAGGGAAGTATCTCAAGAGTAAGCGTTCACGATCCGTCCATCATAAAAGAACAGAATACCGGTACTTATTATGTGTTTGGCAGCCATCTTGCGTCTGCGAAGTCGGATGACCTGGTGAACTGGGAGCAGATCTGCAAGGATTATGAGGACGTCAGTGACAATCCCATTTATGGAAATCTGCAGGAAAATTTTGCGGAATCCTTCCGGTGGGCAGGCTTTAACGACGGAGACTGTGTGGGCGGATATGCCGTATGGGCGCCGGATGTATACTGGGACGACAAATATATCTGGGAAGACGGAAGTCAGGGCGCTTATCTGATGTATTACAGCGCTTCTTCCTCATGGAAGCGGTCTTGTATCGGGCTTGCCGTATCAAAAGAAATCGAAGGTCCGTATACCTATGCGGCCACGATGATCTATTCCGGATTTTCCCGGGAGGGCGGAGTGGATGAGAACAGCCAGATTGATACAAAATGGGATAACGATTATCTGAATCTGAAGGAACTGACTGCCCTTGGTTCGGAAAACGGCGGTATTGATGAGGTCAGTGAAGAATGGTTTTCGGCAGATGGGACGTATAATCATAAATATGCGCCTAATGCTATTGACCCCACAGCAGTAGAGGACGCAGAGGGCAACCTGTATCTGGTTTACGGCTCCTGGTCCGGCGGTCTTTTCATTCTTGAAGTGGATGAGGAGACAGGACTGGTGATCTACCCGGGCGTGGATTCTACAGATGAAGAATCCGGTAATTTTACAGACCGTTATTATGGCACTCACATTGCAGGAGGCAAACATCAGTCCGGCGAGGGTCCGTTCATTCTTTACGATGAAGAAGCAGGCTATTATTATCTGTATGAGACGTACGGCAGCCTGACGGCAGACGGGGGATACAATATGCGTATGTTCCGCTCTGAAAATATTTATGGCCCTTATGTGGACGCGGCAGGAAATAACGCGGCTGACAGCGGCAAGGTAGAAAACTCCAAATACGGCGTCAAATTGATGGGAAATTACCAGTTTGACGGGCAGCGGGGTTATAAATCCGCGGGCCATAACTCCGCGTTGATCGACGGAGACGGACAGCGGTATCTGATCTTCCACCAGCGCTTTAACGAGGGATCCGAGTACCATGAGGTCCGTGTGCGCCAGCAGTATCTGAACGAGGATGGGTGGCCCTGTACTGCGGTATACGAAAACCGCAATGAGGCCATTGCCAACGTGGAGGATGCGGCAGTGGCCGGTACCTATGAGTATATAAATCATGGAAAAGAAAACAGCCCAAATATGCTGGAAACAGGAACGTTGGAGTTAAAAGAGGACGGAAGCGTCAGCGGCGCTTTTGAAGGAACCTGGAGCAAGGCGGATTCCGGTAAGGGCTATGATTATGTTACGGTCGCCATGGACACCGGATTGGAATTTAAAGGGATTTTCTATGAGCAGACAGACGACACAGGAGAAAAGGTGATGACTTTTTCCGCCATTGGATCAAATAATACCTGTATCTGGGGAAGCATGGTCAAATAAAATAAGAACAGGCCGGGAATTATTCCTGGCCTATTCTTGAGGCTTTAGCGTCTTCTTCTAATTCCTCCGGAAGGTATTTCCGAAATACTGTGACATAGACGCCGGAGCTGAGATATGCGTAGATTCCTGCCCCTGCGATCAACATCAACCCGATAAAGGGAGGGAAGGTCAGGGTAAGCAGTACGAATGTGGCGATAATAAAAATTAAAAGCAAAGTAAATAAAAAGTTTGAGAGAGAGATTAAAAAAGCGTTTTTCAGGTTATCAATAATCCGATTCTCAAATTTGGCCTGTACCGGAAAAATATAAAGTACGGTACAGAAAAAGGGAATCAGGAGAACGGAACAGCTAATCAGCATAAATCTGCCAACGGTTCCTCCCACGGCCATGCCGATATGGAGATCCATAAAGAGGATGGCTCCCACCAGCAAAATTAAAAGCCAGATCAAAGTAGACTGTTTAAAGTTTGACTTAAATGCCTTAAAGAAGTTCCGGGTGATGTAGCCTTCGTCCCTTCGGATCCTTTTCATGCAGCAGTAGTACAGGGCGGTGGTGGACGCCCCTATGGTAACTACAGGAAGGCTGAAGACGACCCAGAGTACATGTAAAAGCACAATATCGGCCACAAGATACAAAAAGCGGGAAATCCCGCTGTTAAAAGAAAACAGGTTCATGGTTTTGTATTGCTCCTTTTTTGAAAAATCTAAAATAGTTTACTTTTATATTATATCTTGTAATGAAAGAAAAGTCGACAAAAAATGAAATAAAAATTAGACAAAAAAATTTAGATCAATGTGTAATAATTTACTAAAAACTAAAATAATGATTGCATATCCGTATAAAGAGGTGTAAAATAGGGTGTAAGAACCTGATAATATAATAGGGGGATTGAAGATGAGAGGAAAAGAAATCTGTATCACAGAATACAACATACCACTAATAGAACAGCGGGCGGATCCGTATGTATTCCGGGCACCAGATGGAACCTATTATTTTATGGGCTCCGTACCGGAATATGACAGACTGGCCATTCGTCATGCTTCTACAATCCGGGGACTGAGGGATGCTGAAGAAAAGACGGTCTGGACAAAGCATGAGAGCGGGCCGCAGAGTCTGCATATCTGGGCTCCGGAGTTACACTATCTGGACGGCAGATGGTTTATCTACTACGCAGCCAGTGAAGTAAAGAACAAATGGAAATTGCGTCCGTATATCCTGGAGTGTATGGGTGATGATCCTAT
The DNA here is from genome assembly GCA_030524715.1 of Eubacteriales bacterium. Taxonomy (GTDB): domain Bacteria; phylum Bacillota; class Clostridia; order Lachnospirales; family Lachnospiraceae; genus Blautia_A. The sequence goes on from JAUNGB010000004.1 coordinate 100,981, forward strand.
GGAGGATCCCTGGGAAGAAAGAGGTATGATCCAGCCTGCGGACGGTGATAAATTCAGCTTCCGGGATTTTTCCCTGGATGCGACGATCCTTCAGCACAAAGGAGAGAAATATTTTATCTGGGCTGAAAAGGTCAATAAAGGTAAGAAGATATCTAATCTTTATATCGCGCGAATGGAATCGCCATATAAATTAGCTACTGCCCAGGTATTGCTGACGACGCCGGACTATGACTGGGAGAGGGTAAATTTCTGGGTAAACGAGGGGCCTGCCGTTTTGAAGCATGACGGTAAGATATTCCTGACCTATTCCGCCAGCTCTACCGGAGCATGTTACTGCATGGGAATGCTCAGTATTGATGAAGATGAGGATCTGCTTGATCCGCGGGCATGGAAGAAGGAACGGTATCCGGTCCTGGCGACCGATTCGGATAAGGGAATCTTCGGACCCGGACATAATTCCTTTGTAAAAGGAGAGGACGGCGTTACGGATTACTGTATTTATCATGCGCGCCAGTATGAGAAAATTACCGGAAATTCCTTATATGATATTAATCGCCATGCGATGATGATGGAGATTACCTATGATGAAAAAGGCTTCCCTGTTTTTGCTTACCAGCCATGGAAACGCTGGAAATAATGAAACAATGAATCAATGAAACGAGAAATGTCCGAACTGCCTTATTTACAGGCGGTTCGGGCTTTTTTTTATTCGCGCAGGCAAAGCGGAATTCAAACACGCTCTGGCTTTGCCTGGCTGTTCCGGACAAAAATGCCCGTTTCGTTCTGTATATCAGAGAAAACAGGAAAAACAAAAGCGCTGAAATATTTTAGATAAAACTAAAATGATTTTTTTTTGTGTGCATATTGCATAAAAATAAAAAAGTGATTCTATGAATAACTGACAAAAATTTGAAATTAGTTTAGAAAAAGATAAAAAACCATAGACAAATCTAAAATAATCTGCTATGATGAATTTACAAGAAAAACAAGCGTATGGAAGGATACATACGCAGATAAAAGGAGGAACTCATATGAGAAGAAAGAAACTTTTGGCTCTCGGATTAGCAG
>JAUNGB010000065.1 GCA_030524715.1 Eubacteriales bacterium
CATTACGAGTGAAGTGCTCTACCGACTGAGCTATTCCAGCTTGTGTTTGACACAAAAGATATTATACCGTATTTTCAAAAAAAAGCAAGCAGTTTTTTTATTTTTTTGCGGATTTCCTGATGAATATCCTGATGAATTTGTGTTAAGTGTTTGCAAAGGCAGGAAATTGTGCTAAGATATAACCTGATAACTTTCATAGAGGCAGAACGGCATAAGCGTTACAGTTCGCATCTGCGGTGCAAACAATAACGCATAAGTATCTGTAAATGCGGATTTATATCGGCAAATAGAGGGAGAAGGCGTTGTACAAACAGTAACGCATAAATATCTGTAAATGCCGTGTCTGTAAGAAAAGGCAAGACAATAAATGAAAGCGGGAATATAGAATGACAGAAATTTGCTTGGAACTGAAAAATATCAAAAAAAGCTTTGTCAAAGAGGAAGAGGTGCTTCAGGGTATCGATCTGGCCATCGGAAAGGGGGAATTTATCACCCTTCTGGGTTCCTCCGGCTGTGGAAAAACCACCACCCTCCGTATTATTGCAGGCCTGGAGACCCCGGATGAGGGTCAGGTTTTTTTAGAGGGAAAGGATGTGACCGCGCTGGATCCGGACAAACGGGACGTTAACACGGTTTTCCAGAATTATGCTTTGTTTCCCCATATGAATGTTGCGGATAACATCGGCTACGGCCTGAAGCTGAAAAAAGTTCCGAAGGCAGAAATCCGCAAAAGAACTGCGGAAATGCTGGAGCTTGTTCAGCTTACCGGATTTGAAAAAAGAAAGCCGTCGGAATTATCAGGGGGACAGAAGCAGCGTGTGGCCATCGCCCGTGCGCTTATCAACAATCCAAAGGTTCTTTTGCTGGACGAACCCTTAGGGGCGCTGGATCTGCAGCTTAGAAGGACCATGCAGCTGGAACTGAAGAGGCTCCAGAAAAAGCTGGGCATTACCTTTGTCTATATTACTCATGACCAGGAGGAAGCCATCAACATGTCAGACCGTATTGTGGTTATGAATCAGGGCAGGTTTGAGCAGATCGGAACGCCGGATGAGATCTATAATCATCCCCGAACCAGTTATGTGGCGGTCTTTGTGGGAAATGCCAATATCCTTCACGGAACTGTGGCACATATGTCGGGGACTCAGGCGTTGGTAGAATTATATAACGGCAGGGCGCTTGTGGAAACAAACGGAGAAAGGGTATGTCCGGGCGAATCGGTAACTCTTGCGGTGCGCAGCGAAAATGTCCTGCTTGACGAGGACTGCGGCAGCGGACTTCAGGCAGTTGTAGCAGAGAAGAATTTTGCGGGAGGTCAGCTCCGGATGGTCCTTAAGATGCCGGACGGCAGGGAAGTAGTGGCAAGCCGTTACGGAATCGACGCGGACGTCAGGGTAGGACAGACGGTATGCTGGAATTTTAATGCGGCGGATGCGGTTCTGGTAGACCGGGAGGCGGCAAATGCGTAGGCGCAGATCCGGCTCTGTCTGGATGATTCTTCCTTTGTATATTTTTACGCTCGTATTTGTGGCGGGTCCTCTTCTCTATATGATCGGGCTGAGCTTTGCCACAGCCAATGAAGGCCACGGAGTCACATGGAGCTTTACACTGGAAAATTACAGACGGATCCTGGATCCTGTCTATCTTGATACCTTTGCCCAGTCCTTTCAGCTTGCCGTTACCAGTACTCTGGTGATCTGCCTGATCGGATATCCCTTCGGATATTTTATGGCAAAGCTTTCCGAAAGCCGGAAGAAAAAGGCGATGCTGTTCCTGATGCTTCCGTTCTGGGTAAATTCCCTGATACGCCTGTACGGATGGATCATTATCCTGCAGAACAAGGGACTTTTGAATTTTATCCTGAAAAAGCTGGGCCTTATCGAAAAGCCGCTGAAGCTTTTATACAGCTATCCTGCAATCGTCGTAGGCATGGTTTATGTACTGCTTCCTTTTATGATCCTTTCTGTTTATTCCAGCGCGGAAAAGCTGGACTGGTCCCTTGTGGAAGCATCCAGGGATCTGGGCGCTTCGGGATTTCAGGCGTTCTGGACGGTTACCTTTAAGCTGACCCTTCCGGGGCTGCTTTCCGGGGTGATTTTGACCTTTATTCCGTCTATGGGCCTGTTTTTTATCGCGGACATCCTTGGAGGAAACAAAATCGTTCTTGTGGGAAGCCTGATCCAGGAACAGATGACAAGAGGGAACAACTGGCCTTTTGCGGCTGCCCTTGCGGTCGTACTGATGGTCCTGACGACGATCATGATCGCATTTTACCGTAAAATAACAAATGCAAAGGAATTGGAGGGGATCGGATGAAAAAGAATTCCAGGTTTTCAAAATTTTATCTGGGAATCATATTTTTCCTGATGTATCTTCCTATCGCGGTGGTGGTGGTCTTTTCTTTTAACGAGTCGAAGCTTCCGGTACGTTTTACCGGATTTTCGCTGCAGTGGTATGAGAAGCTGTTCCACAACAGCGCCATGATGGAGGCCCTTGGAAACAGCCTGATCCTGGGCGTTTCAAGCTGCCTGCTTTCGGCCGTGATCGGAACGCTGGGCGCGGTGGGCTTATCCAGGATACACTGGAAATCAAAGGGACTCCTGGAATATATCTCTATTTTGCCCCTGATGATCCCGGAAATTATTCTGGGTATGGTACTGATGGCGTTTTTTTACATGCTGGGGCTTCCCTTCGGAATGCTGACGCTTTTGCTGGGACATACGGTTTTTTGTGTGCCGTATATTCTGATGGAGGTAAAAGCGCGCCTTGTGGGAATGGATCCGTCCCTTGAGGAGGCTGCCAGGGATCTGGGGGCAAGCCCGCTGCGGGCGTTTTGGGATATTACCCTTCCATTGATTATGCCGGCTGTGGTTTCCGGATCCCTTCTGGCGTTTGCAATGTCCATGGATGACGTGGTCATCAGTATTTTTGTCAACGGGCCGAGGATCTCCACCCTGCCCATTAAGGTTTATACACAACTGAAAACAGGAGTGACGCCGGAAATCAATGCGCTTTGCACCATAATGCTGGCGGCTACTCTCATCGTGCTGGTTTTATATACTGTTATCGGAAAATATATCAGAAAGACAAATACACACTTTTCAACGGGAAAGAAGTAGGATATACTTAAATAGTATTAATTTAGGATCAGCATGATCTGAGAATGATTTGAGATTAGTATAATCTGTTTGAAATCAGCATAATCTACTTGGAATCAGTATGATCTGACAAAATTTACAATTAAAATCAGAAGAGGAGTAATAATCATGAAGAAGTTTGCAGCAGGGATATTATGTACGGCACTGACCGCCTCTGTGCTGACGGTTCCGGTTATGGCGGATTCCCAGGAGCTTGTTCTCTATACATGGGAAGGAATGTTTCCACAGGAGGTTCTTGACGGTTTTCAGGACGAAACAGGTATTGAAGTGATCTATTCCAACTTTGATACGGATGAAACCATGTTGGAGAAGCTCTCTATGGCAAAGGGCGGGGACTATGATGTGATCATTGCCGATGATTATATTCTGGAGAATGTCATTGAGGAAGGCCTTGCAGAGAAGCTGGATAAAGAAAAGCTTCCGGGCTTTGAAAATATCAATCCCCTGTACCAGGGACAGTCCTACGATCCGGAGAATGAATATACTGTTCCTTATGGGGCGGGAATTCCGCTGATCGTTTATGACCCGGAGATGGTGGATATTGACATTAAGGGATATGCGGATCTGTGGGATCCTTCCCTGGAGGACAGCATTGCGCTGGTTGCCAATTACCGCGTTATCAACGGAATTACCAACCTGATGCTTGGGAAGGGAATGAATGAGGAGGACGTGGATTCCTTAAAGGAAACAGGGGAGAAGCTTCTGGAGCTTGCTCCTAATGTGCGGCTGATTCAGGATGATAATACCCAGAATGCCCTCTTGAGCGGAGAGGCAAGCGTTGGGTTCCTTTATACCTCACAGGTTACGGCCGCTCTGGCTGAGAACCCTGACCTGAAGGTGGTTTATCCGGAGGAAGGGCTCGGATTCGGGATCATGAACATGTTTATTCCAAGCCAGGCGCCGGATAAGGAGGCTGCTTATCAGTTTGTGGATTATATTCTGCAGCCGGAAATCGCGGCTCAGTGCTTTGACTATATCGGATACTATTGTACAAATAAGGCGGCGGACGATATGGTGAATCCGGAGCTGGTAGTACCGGATTCCGTAGAGAGCGGCGAGTTTGTGCGCAATGTCAGCGCGGAGGCTGAAGAGCAGTACAGCAAGAATTGGGCTGAATTCAGGGCTGCCTGCGACTAAGGAAGCAAGGGGGATGCAAGATGGAAATTTTCAGGGGAACTGCGACCTTTTCAGGAATTGCCATCGGGAAAATACTATATTATCAGAGAAGTGATTACCAGATCCGGCAGTATCTGGTGAGCAACATCAAAAAAGAACTGGGGGATTTTAACGAAGCGAGGCTTACGGCTGTCCGGCAGCTTCGGGAGCTGTATGAGAGAAACTGCATTGACAACAGCGCCCAGGCGAAGGTTTTTCTGGATCAGGCGAAGCTTCTGGAATCAGGGAGCTTCCAGAGGGCCATTGAGAGCATGATCACTCTGGAAAAGGTCAATGCGGCCTATGCGGTCATGACAAACAGGGATGAGCTGGTGACCACCTTCCGAAGGTTGGAAGAGCCGTCTATTCAGGAGCGTATCAACAATGTCCGTGAGATTTCCAACCGTCTGATAGGAATATTGGGCGGCATTTCCCCGAAGATCAATCTGGGAGAAACTCCGGTCATACTGGTAGCGGATACCCTTTCTCCCACAGAAATCATGGAGATGGATAAAGAACAGCTTCTCGCGGTAGTGACGCACAGCGGCTCGTCCGTTTCCCATGCGTCGATCATGGCAAAAACCATGGAGATTCCGTCATTGGTGGACATAGAGATCAATGATGAGTGGGACGGCTGTAATGCGGTGGTGGACGGATATACGGGCACCCTGTATGTGAATCCCGACAGGGAGATCCTTGAGGAATATGAAATACGCCGGAAAGCAGACAAGAAGGAGCGGGAAGAGCTGTTAAAGCTGAAAACAGAAAAGGACAGGACGATCGACGGTAAGGAAATCGGGCTGTATGCCAATATCGGCAGTCTGGATGATTTAAGCAGCGTCCTGTTTTACGGCGCAGGGGGAATTGGGCTTCTGCGCAGTGAATTTCAGTATCTTGGAAGAGAAAATTATCCGAGGGAGAACGAGCTGTTTCTGGCTTACAAGAAGGTTGCGGAGACAATGGGCGACCGTCTGGCTGTTATCCGTACCGTGGATCTGGGCGCTGACAAGCAGGCGGATTATCTGGATATTCCGGATGAGACAAATCCCATCATGGGAAATCGCGGAATCCGTCTGTGTCTGGACCGTAAGCGGATGTTTAAAGCGCAGCTTCGGGCAATCTACCGGGCCAGCGCCTATGGAAATCTTGCTATGATGTATCCCATGATTTCCTCAGAGGAAGAGATGGATGAGATTGAAGAGATCATTGCAGAGGTTAAGGCCGGTTTACAGGAAAAGGGGATTCCTTATAAGGATATCCGTACAGGGATCATGATCGAAACTCCCGCGGCGGTGATGATAAGCCGTGAACTGGCAAGGCGAGTCAGCTTCCTGAGTCTGGGAACCAATGACCTTACCCAGTATACTCTGGCTATGGACAGGCAGAATCCCCTGCTGAAAGGAAAATATAACGACCATCATCCGGCTGTTATGCGTATGATCCGGATGGTGGTGGAGGCAGGCCACGCGGAGGGCTGTAAGGTATGTATCTGCGGGGAACTGGCCGCGGATACGGCCCTTACGGAGACCTTTCTGAGGATGGGAGTGGATTCTCTGTCCGTGGTACCGGCCTGTGTCCTTCCTGTCCGGAAGGCATTACGAGAAACAGATCTGTCCGTTTCACTTTAGACACTGGGGAGTTCCTATAAGCAAAGAAAGGGAACAATAATGAAAGAAAAAAGTAAAGTAGTTCTTCTTCCCTGCAGTTCTTACAGGGAGGATTCCGTATACGGAAATTTGAAAAAAGGGCTGGAGCTGCTGGGAGGTCTGGATACCCTTATTAAAAAGGACGAGAAAATTCTTTTGAAGCCAAATCTGCTGAAAAGGGCAGAGGTGGAAAAGGCGGTGATCACCCATCCGGCCGTTGTGGCGGCTTTTGGAAAAATCCTGCGGGAGGAAGGGTATGAACAGATCGTGCTCGGGGATTCCTGTGGAAACGGCACGACAGGTAAGGTACTTAAGGGAACCGGAATGGATACCGCTTTGGAAGAACTTGGGATCCCTGCCGTGGATTTTCAGGAGGGTGTGAAGGTGAAGTACCCCGGGGGAATCCAGGCGAAGGAATTTATCCTTGCAAAAGAGGTATTGGATGCAGACTGTGTGGTTTCTCTGTGCAAGATGAAGACCCATGCCCTGGAACGGGTGACGGGAGCTGTTAAAAACAGCTATGGCTTTGTTCAGGGCCTTAATAAGGCCAAAGGGCATACCCGGTATCCCAGCGCGGACAGTTTTGCCAGAATGCTGGTGGATCTGAATAAGTTCGTAAAGCCGAGATTGTATATTATGGACGGAATTGTGGCAATGGAAGGAAACGGCCCCGGTTCCGGCGACCCGGTACGTATGAATGTGATGCTGATGTCTGCGGATCCGGTTGCGCTGGACAGTGTTTTCTGCCGGTTGATCCATCTGAAGCCTCAGTTGGTTCCCACCAATAATCACGGGGAAAAGATGGGGCTTGGTACCTGGAGGAAGGACGGGATCGAGATCGTAACTCCAAAGGGAGTGATCTCCATGGAGGAAGCGGTGAAACGTTTTGGAAATCCGGAATTCCGTGTTGACAGAAGGGCTGTCCGTAATGGTATCTGGGAGCGTATGGCAAAGGCTCTTAATATTTTCCAGAAGAAGCCTTATATTGATGGGAATCTGTGTGTGCGCTGCGGCATCTGTGTGAAGAGTTGTCCGGTGCCGGGAAAGGCGGTGCGGTTTTCTAAGGGGAAGGATAAGCCGCCGGTTTATGATTATAAGAAGTGCATTCGTTGCTTCTGCTGTCAGGAGATGTGCCCGAAGAAGGCTATCCGGGTGAAGTGATGTGGATGGGTGGAGACGGACGCCGCAGGGAAGGACCGGCTCAGCGGGAGCCCCTCCTGTCTGTTCCTCATTGCGGTTTCGGAGCCTAAGAAAAAGTAAGCCCGATGTACTTTTGCTAAATACGCCTGAAAAAATACTGAACTCGCTTCGCTCAGACAGCAGTATTTTTTCAGGCAACGCAAAAGCCCATCGGACTAACGTTTTCTAAGACTCCTGCAAAGGCAATGGGAACAGACAGGAGGGGCTCCCGTTGCGCCGGTTCCTTCCCTGCGGCTGGCTATTGGTGAAGGCGAAGGGAGTAGGAGTATCCTCGTGGAGCGTATAGCGGACGAGGGATTGAATCCCGCCACTGATACAAATCGTTACACACCGCCTATAGAGGCGGGAGTCATCCCACATCTGATATAAGATTCAGGAGGCGGGCGGTTTCGCGGATGTAGTCAGGGGTGGTGCCGCAGCAGCCGCCGATGATGGTGGCGCCGTTTTCTGCAAGGACTTTCATATGGCGGGCGAAGTCGGCAGGCCCCATACTGTATACAGCGTTGCCCTGGTCGTCGATCTGGGGCATTCCGGCATTGGGTTTGGCGATGACGGGGATGCTTACGTTTTCTTTGATGTTGCGGACAACGGATATTAGCTGGTCGGGACCTACGGAGCAGTTGATTCCTACGGCGCTGGCTCCGGCTCCCTCAAGGGAAACAGCAGCCTCAATGGCATTTCCGCCGCTGAAAATACTTCCGTCCGCTTCTACGGTCATGGTGCAGAGGATGGGCAGGTCGCAGACGCTTTGGGCGGCGTCTACGGCTGCCAGTGTTTCTTCGATATTTATCATGGTTTCTGCAATGATGCAGTCAACGCCTGCCTCATTAAGGATCCGGATCTGCTCGCAGTAGTTGTCGTATGCCATTTCGTAGGTATAGCCGCTTTCCGGGGAAATGATCTTTCCGGAAGTGGTGATGTCTCCCGCCACATAAGCTCTGCCGTCGGCAGCTTCTTTGGCGTAGGATACAAGGGTACGGTTGATCTCTTCAATATGGTCTGCAAGGCCGTGGGAAGCCAGACTGAGACGGTTTCCTCCGAAGGTGGGGGCATAGATAAGCCTGCTGCCTGCTTCTACATAGGCCTTCTGAAGCTCCTGGATAATGTCTTTATGCTCCATGACCCAGATTTCCGTACAGATTCCCCGGGGCATTCCTTTTGCCATTAGGTTGGAGCCGGTTGCTCCGTCCAACAGAAGGAGTTTTTGGGTCAGTTTCTGGAATTCTTGTTTTGTCATAAGTTCCTCCTTAAGTAATGGTAATAAATTTTAGTTACGTTTACACCGTAGGTGTGAACAGTAATAGATTTATCCGTCCAATTGGGCGTGTGAACAAGTCGCATAGCGACTTACGTTCATGAACATGTAGCAAAGCGGAATGTGAATGTCTGCTTTACTCTCCGCACTACATAACGGTTTTATTATAGCACATTCGGAACCAGATATAACTCTGTTTTTATTTAAATTTCAGTTACTGTTTACATCGCAGGTGTGGCCAGTAACAAATTTCATTCATGCAGCCTGTATCTGCGGCTGAGAAGGAGTATGATAATGAAAAAATGGATAAATAAATCATTCGGGAGGCGGATTGCGGCTTTTTTTATCCCGGCGGTTACAGCGCTTATCCTGATTATTGCAGGGGTGAATTATTACATATATTACTCGGCTTTCTCAAAGGAGATACAGGGTAATATCGAAAGGATCGTAACCCAGGGAAATTATACCATCGATCTTTATTTTCAGGATATTAAGACGACGGTCGCGCTGCTGGCGGATGACGACGACCTGTTGTATATGCTGACCAACTATGAAGATATGTCCCTGCAGGAGAGATTCTACCAGCAGGAAGCTATCGATCAGGCTCTTCGGAATACAAGCCTGATGCGCAGCCATATTATGGACTGCCTGATCGTGGGAGTGAATGGATATCAGACGAATATGCCGGATCGGTATGCGCTGAAGAACGGGATCAGGATTTTGGAAGAGGATTGGATGAAGGATTCTGTGGACAACAGCGATCATAGGTTTTTCTTTACAGGCGCACATCCGGCAGACTATTATTACGGACGGAATGTTGTCAGCAATAATGTAATATCGGTGATATACCCTGTGGAAAGATATGGGGAACTGCTGGGATATATTATAGTAGACCTTGATTTCCAGAAGATGAACGATATAATCAGTGAAGGGAACAATGTGGACGGGCTGAATTTTCTTGTGTCTGACAGTGACGGCAGGATCGTATTTTCCGGAGAACAGGAGGAGATCAATACACAACTGCCGGCGGAGGCCACAGAGAAGCTGGGAGAGAAAAAAGCCTTTTCTTTTTCGTTCAGGGGCACTGAATTTTTCTGCACACACGAAAAAAGCAGTACCACCCAATGGGAATTTTTAGGGCTGATCTCTAAGGATAATATTGCGCGGCCGGTTATGCGGATACTCAGGATCCTTGTATTTCTCGTACTTCCATGTTCGATTTTCATGGCGGTGGTTTTGTCTGTTGTTATTTCGATCAGGGTAAAGGAACCGTTAGAAGAACTTATAGACCAGATCGAGCAGGTGGACATTGACGATCCCAAGCCGTTTACAGTAAGGAACAGCGTAGGCGAGATCGAATATCTTGCGGAGAAGATCACGGGAATGAGCCGGAAGATCACGAATCTGATCAATCAGGTATATAAGGCGGAGATCAAAAGTAAGGATGCACAGATCGAAGCCCTGATCAGCCAGATCAACCCTCATTTCCTTTATAATACGCTGCAGCTTATCAAGACCGAATCCATGAAGGGAAAGCCGCAGGAGGTCAGTGATACGGTAAACTGCCTGAGCAGATTTCTCCGTTATACCATCAATAACCGGAAGCTGTTCGTGCCGCTGTCGGACGAATTGGAGTATATCCGTGTATATGTGGAGATTTATAAAAAAAGATTTCCGGGTAAGTATGAGCTGAGGATACAGGCGGAGGAGGAACTGAAGGAGATTGCGATTCCCAAGCTTACCCTTCAGCCCATTGTAGAGAATGCCATCAAGCATGGGCTGTCCGGTAAGGAAGGAGCGGGAATGATCAGCATCACTGCTGTGGGCGGAGAGGATCTGCTGATCATCATTGAAGACGACGGAGTGGGAATGGAAGAGGAAGCTATCGAAAAGCTGCTTGCCTATATCCATACTCCGGATGACTCCGGAGAGCATGTGGGACTTCGGAACATTCAGGAGCGCCTGACCCTTGGAAATGGAGAGGGCTACGGCATCGTTAAAATAGAAAGTGAACCGGGAAAAAACTTTAGGATGTATGTGAAAATAAAGAGGGGATAGGGTATGTATAAGATACTGTTTGTGGATGACGAAAAGAGCGTCCTGGAATATCTTCCGATAGCCATTGACTGGAAAGAACTGGGAATCACGCAGATCTATACGGCAAACGACGCAAAAACAGCATTGCGCATCGTACGGGAAGAGGAACCGGACATTGCGGTCATCGATGTGGAAATGCCCGGAAAGAACGGTCTGGAATTCTGTAAAGAGGCGCAGGCCATAAGACCGCAGATAAAGTTTGTGATTTTATCTGCCTTTGACCGCTTTGATTATGCAAGAAAGGGGATTATCCTGGGGGTCAACGATTATCTGCTGAAGCCGGTTGACGAGGCTGAATTGATGGCCGTGATGAAAAAGATCGTAACAGGATTGTCCAGGGAAGAACTAAGCAGCAGGCAGAAGCAGTCGATGCAGATACGGGCTTTGGAGAAGGAAGCGGGAGAGCTGTTCAGGGATTTGTTTCATGGCAGGATTTCAGAACAGAGGCTGGAAGAGGTTTTTCCGTTTTTAGAGGAATACGAACATATCTGCATGGTCATGCAGGGCAATACGGACGGGGAGGGATGCGGAGAATATTTGAAAGAAGCTCTGGACGGGGAGTATCTGTTGATCGAACCGGAAACGGGATTTTATGCGGTAATGTGGAAACGGAATATTCAGGTATCCATAGAGCAGCGGATCGAGGAATGCCGGCAGGCTGTGAAAATGAAGGGCTTTCATTTGTGGTTTGCCTATGTACGTAAAAAAAGAGAAGAAGGAACCGCGCAGGCGCTGACCCGGTGCGTGTATGTGCTGGAGTCGGTATTTTACGGAAAGCAGCAGGAACGGCTTTTGCGGGACAGCATGGAATTCGGGCAGACGGAGCCGGTACAGCCGGAGTTGGAAGAGGGACTGCGCATACTTTCTGAGGAAGGGGATATTTCTGCCCTTCAGTCGGAGATCTACAAAGCCATAAGGGATGCGTTTGATAAGCGGGAAGAGCCGGTCCGCATTTGCGGAATGATTCTGGATGTATTTATCGCGCTGAAGATGTACCTGACAAAATATTGGCAAAAAGAAGCGATGGATGTTTTCCGCAAGATCGACGTCAGCGTGCTGCTGCGCTGCGGTACGCCTGAGAAGCTGTATACGCTTACAGACCAGTATCTTGGAGAACTTCAGATTTTTGTGAGAGAACATCAGAAGAGCCATGGAAATTTTTATATTGTGAAGATGGCCAGGGATTATACAAAGGAACATTATCAGGATAAAAATCTGTCCCTGCAGGAAGTGGCGGATGCAGTGGGAATCAGCCGGACATACTTTTCCAAGACCTTTAAAGAACTGACAGGAGAAAAGTACTGGGATTATCTGAGTGAATACAGGATTCAGAAAGCAAAGGAACTGCTTAGCCAGACAAATCTGGGACAGGCGGAGATCAGCGAGCGGGTGGGATACGCAAGTGAATTTCATTTCAGCCGGAAATTTAAAGAGATCGTCGGTATGTCTCCTAACAAATACCGCAGAAAATAAAGCAGGACAGCCTTAATATTGAGCAAAAATTAAAAATATAGCGCATTCAAGAATGAGCGGTGAAATGTTATTCTTTTTCCATAGTAAAGTTCAAACGCGTTTAAACAAGAAAAATATAAGGAGTGGAAGTCATGAAAAAAGATAATGGAAAGAAGCTTTGGAAAAAGAGTGCGGCAGTGTTGTCTGCGGCGGCGGTACTGATGGGCAGTATGATGACAGGATGCGGCGGAAAGGAAGAAGAGATCGCTTCTTCGGAGCCGGGAACAGGAAAGCTTACGATTCTCTGCTGGAGCAATGAGAACGACTTTGCGCCTGTACTGGATGGATTTAAAGAAAAGTACCCGGATATTGAAGTGGATTTTCAGCATGTTCCAAGCGAGGGGAACCAGTACCAGCAGAAGCTGAACCTTCTGGCAAATTCAGAAGAGCTGCCGGATATTTACTGGATCAACAGCCCTATTACAAATTTTGCCAAGAACGGTTATATGAAAGACCTGTCGGATATGGACATCGTAAAGGCTTTGCCTGATACATATAAGGATGCCTACAGCTATGACGGAAAGGTGTATGCATATGCGCCGGATTCCTGGGTGGGCGGTATGTTTTATAATAAAGACCTCTATGAAGAATACGGATTTGAAGCTCCCAGGAACTGGGATGAATTTCTGGATCAGGCTAAGGTATTTATGGAAAACGGGATCAAGCCGGTATCCATGGCGGGAACGCAGTTAATGGATATGATCGTATGGCTTCATAATACGGAGGACATTGCAAAAGACAAGACGCTGGACGAGCAGATCAATACCGGCGAAAAGACCTTCAGCGAAGTATATCAGGGCGCAATGGAGAAATGGTATGAAGACTGCGTGGAATCAGGCATTATTACCCAGGATATGATCGGAATCACAGACGAGCAGAGAATTGACGAATTCGCATCCGGGCAGGCGGCGGCAACCCTGACGGGAGCATGGGCGATCTCCGGCATCAAGGAAAAGAATCCCCAGATGAATATGGGAATCATCCCATATGTTGGAACTGAAGGAAACGCTTATACCATGGGAGCCGTTAATATCGGAATCGCCATGAGCTCCAAAGCGAAAAATGAAGGAAACGCGGAGCTTTTCCTTGAGTATATGGCATCAGAGGAAGGTCTGAAGGCATATCAGGCTATTCAGGACAGCTTCCTTGGGGCAGAAGGCGTAGAGTATGAAGTGGATCCGATCATGGAGCCTATGAAGCAGTATGCGGAAAGCGGAGAATTCTATTTCCCTTCCTATCACTGGACCTATACGGATTCTATGGAACCTATGCTTCAGAAAGGAACTCAGGAGATCGTAATGGGAACAAAGACGGTAGATGAGCTTCTGAAGGATATGGACGAGAAGATCGATATTCTGATCAAGAGTGAAAAGTAAGCGGGGGATAAGCGAGCATGGATAAGAAAAATAAATTCAAAAGAGAGTTATCGTGGATGTTATTTATCGTCCCGGCCCTGGCGGTATACTGTATCGTAGTGATCATTCCCACAGTCAGTACTTTCGGCTTATCCTTTACTGATTATAACGGTTTTTCCCCGGATATTGATTTTGTCGGATTTAAGAACTATCTGCAGGTATTCCAAAATAAGGACGCGATGAATTCCATTAAGAACAGCCTGGTTTACGGTATTTCCGTTCCGGTACTGGTTACCCTGATCTCCATACCGCTGGCGCTTGTTCTGAACAGCAATATTAAAAGTAAAAATATACTGAGGACAGTATTTTTCTTCCCATCTGTAATCAGTACGCTGTTTTTGGGATATATCTGGAAATTTATATTATCTTCATCAAGTACCGGCCTGATCAACAGTATCAGATTAAAGGCCGGGAAGGACGCGCTGCTGCTTCTTGCAGATCCGAAGCTGGCAATGCCTTTTCTGGTGCTGATCACCGTATGGTCCTCAGTAGGATGGCATGCATGTATTTATATCGCCAATCTTCAGACGATTTCCAAGGACTACTATGAAGCGGCAACTCTGGACGGGGCAAGCCCATGGCAGAAGTTTAAGAACATCACACTTCCCATGCTGGCGCCTTCCATGACCTCTTCCGTTCTTTTGTTATTGACGGGAAGCCTGAAAGCATATGATCTTCCTTATGCGCTGACAGGAGGCGGCCCCGGAACCTCTACGACGATGATTACTCAGACGATTATCGAAGAGGGCGTTACAGCAAACCGGATCGGATATGCGTCGGCAATGTCTTTCTTGTTTTTACTTATTATTGCGGTCATTACGGTTTCATTAACAAACTATATGAATAAACGTGAAAGACAGTTGTACGAATAGGAGGCGGGAATGATGAAGAAAAAATATACGGGAAAGACCTTTGCAGGCGAAATTATCATGATCCTTATCACAGCGATATTCATGATCCCTATGTACTATCTGGTGGTGTGTACCTTTAAGGATCAAAAACAGATATTGGAGCATCCGCTGTCACTGCCGTCTTCTTTTTCACTGGATAATTATAAGAAGGCTCTTGCGACCATGGATTACTGGAGGAATTTTGGCAATTCACTGCTGATTACGGTGGTGTCTGTGGTGATTATCATCCTGTTGGGCTCTATGGCGGCTTATTCCATCAGCAGGCACAAAACAAAATTTTCAAAGTTTGTCAGCGCGCTGTTTCTGGTTGGATTCATGGTTCCGGCACAGACGACAATGCTTCCTCTGTTCACGGTTATGAAAAATCTGAACCTGATCAATACCTATCAGGGAATGATCCTGCTTCACAGCAATCAGTGTGTGTTCGCGTTCCTTATGTACCGGGGATTTATCCAGACCATCCCTCTTGAGCTGGAAGAGGCGGGCGCCATCGACGGATGCAACATGTGGCAGACCTTCTGGTATATTACATTTCCGCTGTTGAAGCCGATCACGATCACAATTGCGATCTTTAATGTTATGTGGATATGGAACGACTTCATGCTGACATACCTGTTCCTGAACTCATCCAGCAAGGCGACCCTGATCATGCAGGTATTTAACGGAATGGGAACATTCAGCAATGACTGGTCCATGATGATGCCGGCTCTGGTTCTGGCGCTGCTGCCGATGATCATCTTCTACCTGATCATGCAGAAGCAGATCGTGGAAGGCGTTGCGTCCGGCGCTGTAAAAGGCTGATGTACCTGTGTTCGCAGCAAAGCGGAATGCGAATGTCCGCTTTGTAAACAGAAATAGGAGAAATAAAATGGAGCAGATTGCAGGATATTTATTTGTGACATTTGCGGGGGAAGGCGAAGGGGAAGAGCAGATCCGCTTTTCCCTGAGCCGCGACGGGCTTCACTTCAGGGATCTTAATCAGGGACGCTGTGTGCTGAGTTCGGAAACAGGAGAAAAGGGGGTAAGAGATCCGTTTCTTCTCCGTACCGGTGAAAAAGGGCCGTATTACCTCATGGCGACAGACCTTCGGATGGCATCCGGAAGATCCTGGGAGGATGCGGTAAGACGCGGAAGCCGTTCAATTGTTGTATGGGAATCAGAGGATCTGGTTCATTGGATGGAAGCAAGGCTGTGTCAGGTGGGAACCCCGGATGCGGGATGTGTCTGGGCGCCGGAGGCGGTATATGACCCCGAAAAGGATGCTTATATGGTATTCTGGGCCTCTTATGTAAATGGCAAACATAGGATATACTCTTCTTATACGAAAGATTTCAGGGAATTTACACCGGCGGAAATCTATCTGGAAAAGGAGTATGACGTGATCGATATGACTATCGTAAGGGCCGGGGACGTGTTTTATCGTTTTTATAAGGATGAATGCAATAAAACTATCTGTCTGGATGCGGGGAATGCCCTTCACGGGGAATTTCATGAGATTCCGTCAAAGCTTCTGGAGCAACTGAAGGGAGTGGAGGGACCGGCGGTTATTCCACTGAACGATCAGAAATGGTGCCTTTTTGTAGACCGGTTTGCGGAGAATGCAGGTTATCTGCCTGTGATGTGTGAGAATCTGGAATCAGGAGAATTTCACATTATGGAAGAGGGCAGCTTTGATATGGGCGTCACCCCCAAAAGACACGGAAGTATCCTGGCTCTTTCCAGAGAAGAATACGAAGTGTTAGATGGGCGGAGGGAAATCGGTATCCCATTCCGGTAGTAATCAATCTACGCGGACGTTTCCGTGTGTCGCACTCCGTTAAATTTACCGAGCGTGGATTGAAACAACATTTTCTTAAGTGAATATACATTCCCATTAAGTGAAACAGGGGCGGTTTTGTCACAGAAGACAAGGCCGCCCCTGTTTATTATTTTGCCGGAGCGCTTGCTATTTTTCCGGAAGTATGGTATTTTTACCATAGAATCTCTTTTCGGCAGTTCTGCCGGAAAATTTCCCCAATAAAATATACTGATAGAGAAATAAGGTTACTGTTTGCACCGTAGGTATAAACGGCAAGTGGAATAAAATCTGGTAAGGTAAAGCACCAAAGACAGTGAAAGAATAAGAACGGGAGGCTGTTATGAATTTATTTGATTTCACGTACTGCGGGAATTATAACCGACAGATACAGAATCTCTCCGGAATCGTACCGGAGAAGTGGAGTTTTGACGATTCCGATGACAACGGGATTTTGAAGGGGTATCTGGAACACACGTTTAAACGTGTCTATGAAGAAGGAAAAATATTAAAGGAAAAAGAATATGCCATATTCAATACCGGGCTGTTTAACCGCTATTACCAGCCGGTATACGCCTATTTTGTCCCTAACCTGGTGCCGGACCGGCAGGACTGGTTCCTGGAAGGGTTTTATACGGAATATTATTTATTGAAAGCAGGAATCACTAATTTACCGGAAAAAGCAGAATATGTAAAGAATCCCTCAGATTTGGTTTTTGACGCTCATTTGGAAATCGTTCCCCAGTACGAGCATATTTTCGGGGAAGAGGAAAATGCCCGGCGGCTTCCGGAAAATGTCCGGAACAGCCGTATGAAGGTCCAGCTTTTTGACGGAGCCCTGCGCCAGACAAGAAGGATGCTGGAAGCGGATTATAAGACTGCGATCCCCCAGTATTACAATCATTCCATTCAACTGCTGCTGCCCATCTGCCTGCAAAGCCCCGGCAAGCCGGATCTTGCTCTTGCCTGCGTCAAGACCCAGGACGGCAGAAAATATCTGGGGAGGACGTGCCTTACGCTGCGTATGGCATACCACAATGCCCGTTTACTTGCCCGTCTGGACAGCAGTTGGCTGCATCCTTAAAGAAAAGGTCCTTAAAGAAAATGCGGCGGATACCTGTTCAATTATCACAAAATGTGGTATGATATGGAATGTTGACAAAATTGCTGCAGCATAGCTGCGGATACAAACAATAGATGGAGGACTGTTATGTTAGAATTAAAAAACATCTGCTTTCAGGTGCCTGACGAAAAGTCCAGAAATGCAAAGGAAAAGGGCATTCTGGAGGATGTCAGCTTTACCCTGGAGGATAACAAATTCGTTGTTATTACCGGGCCTAACGGCGGCGGCAAATCTACTCTCGCAAAGATCATAGCCGGAATTGAGAAGCCTACCTCCGGCCGGATACTCTGGGACGGACAGGATATCACCGATATGAGCGTTACGGACAGAGCCCGCCTTGGGATCAGCTACGCGTTTCAGCAGCCGGTCCGCTTCAAGGGAGTGACGGTATTCGATTTGATCCGTCTTGCTTCCGGCAAAGAGATCACAGTAGCCAGCGCCTGCGAATATTTGTCCAAGGTAGGGCTCTGCGCTAAGGATTATATCAAGAGAGAGGTAAATTCCAGCCTTTCCGGCGGAGAGATTAAAAGAATCGAGATTGCTACCATTATGGCAAGGAAGACAAGAGTTTCCGTATTTGACGAGCCGGAGGCGGGAATCGATCTGTGGAGCTTCCAGAACCTGATCCAGGTTTTTGAGGAAATGCACAATCAGCTTCATGGTTCGATCCTGATCATTTCCCATCAGGAGCGTATCCTGAATATTGCGGATGAGATCCTTCTCATTTCAGACGGAAAGCTTACCAAACGCGGCACAAAAGAAGAAATCCTTCCGCAGCTTCTGGGCACGGCCAATGCGGCAGGCTTTGGCTGCAATAAAATGGCTGCGGACAGATAAGGAGGGAATAAAAAATGGACGCAATACAGAGGGAACTGTTAGAAGCAGTAGCGGGACTGCATGAAATCCCGGCGGGAGCCTTTAATATCCGGGCCAACGGAGAGAGCATCGACCGCCGGAGCACGGGCAACATCGAGATCGTTACCAAGGCCGATAAGTCGGGGATCGAGGTCCACATTAAGCCGGGAACACGCCATGAGAGTGTTCATATCCCTGTTATCATGAGCCAATCCGGTTTGGAAGAGGTGGTTTATAATGATTTTTATATCGGGGAAAACGCAGATGTGACAATCATCGCAGGATGCGGCATCCATAACGGAGGAGACGCCGCCAGCCGCCATGACGGCATCCATCGTTTTTTCGTAGGCAAAAATGCCCATGTCAAATATGTGGAGAAGCATTACGGAAGCGGCGACGGCAAAGGAGAGCGTATTATGAATCCTGTGACAGAGGTGACTCTGGAAGAGGACAGCTTTATGGAAATGGATACCGTGCAGATCCGCGGCGTGGATTCCACAAAGAGGGAAAACAGAGCGCATTTGAAGGCGGGCGCCCGGCTGGTAGTCATGGAACGTCTGATGACTCACGGGAATCAGCACGCGGAGAGCCATTTTGACGTGCAGATGGACGGAGAGGATTCCGCGGCAAACGTGGTCTCCCGTTCGGTTGCAAGGGATAATTCCTACCAGCTTTTTGTATCCCATATCCATGGAAACGAACGGTGCAGCGGGCATACGGAATGCGACGCGATCATCATGGATAATGCGAAAATCAGCGCGGTCCCGGAGCTGTCCGCCAACCATGTGGACGCGGCTCTTATCCATGAGGCCGCCATCGGGAAAATTGCGGGAGAGCAGATCATTAAGCTGATGACTCTGGGGCTTACGGAAGCAGAGGCTGAGGAACAGATTGTAAGCGGATTTTTGAAATAGGAGAAGAGTTAAAGAGTACATGGACGAAAAAAGAACAGAAGAAACGAGAGGGGAGAACAAAGAGGTAAGCTTAAAGGATAAACATGAATCCGATCTGACGCCAAAGGAGAAGCGCCTCCTGGAGAAGGAGAAGCTTCAGAGTATGGGTATTATGGGAAAGCTGGAATATATCTGGATGTACTATAAGCCTGCGATTTTCGGCGTGATCGGAGCGATTGTTTTGATTTTCGTGGGTATAGACTTATACCAGAACGCACAGATAGAAGAGGTTCTGAATGTGGCTGTAATAAACGCCGGATTGGGAGATCCTACTGCGTTGTCGGAAGAGATCAGGGAGATTATCGGAGCGGAAGGAGAAAACCAGGAAGTATCGGTTCAGACAAATCTGGTTACCAATGCGGAGGGGGATGATTTTGACTATTATTCCCGGATGGCCTATGTGGCAAAGATACAGACACAGGAAATCGATATTCTGATCATGCCGGAACAGACGTATGAGGCGCTCTTAAAGGATGGGGCTTTCGCAGATATGAAAGAGACTCTGGGGGAGGAATTGTACGCTTCCTTTGGCGATTCTGTCGATGAAACCCATCTGACCGTGGACAGCAGCATTCTGGGTTCGGAGCTGGCCGTGGACTATGACCCTCTTTGCATCTGCGTTATGGCAAATGCCCGGAATCCGGAAAATGCCGTTAAGTGGCTGGCGTCCCTGGCTGAATAGAGGTGTACGGATGAATAAAACAGAACAGCTTAGAGAACAGTTGAAAAATTACTGCAGCCAGGATGTCTGCGTGGCGTTTTCCGGAGGCGTGGATTCCAGCCTGCTTCTGGTAATGGCCTGCGAAGCAGCAGAGGCGGCAGGGACTGCCGTCTATGCGCTTACTATGGATACGGTCCTGCACCCAAAGGCGGATCTGGAAATCGCAAAAGAGGTGATTGCAAAGACCGGCGCCGTTCATCAGGTCTTAACCCTGGATGAGCTGGCAGTTCCCGAAATCCGCCGCAATCCCACAGACAGATGCTATCTCTGCAAAAAAGAACTGTACACCAGAATGCTTGATTTTGCCGCTTCCCGGCAGGTTTCAGTCCTGCTGGAGGGCAGCAATGAGGACGACTTGCACGTATACCGCCCGGGACTTTTGGCGGTCCGTGAGCTTGGTGTGAAAAGCCCTCTTGCGGACTGCGGGATCACAAAAGCGGAGGTCCGCGCTCTTGCAGAGGAATATCACATTCCCGTTGCCGACCGGCCGTCCGCTCCCTGTCTGGCTACACGGCTTCCCTACGGAGCGGAGATCGACCTGAAGCTTTTGAGAAGAATCGATGAGGCGGAAACTTATATCCGTTCTCTGGGCTACAGGAACGTCCGTCTCCGGGTCCATGATACCATCGCGCGGCTGGAGATCGACCTGCCTGATTTTCCGCGGCTTTTGAAAGACAGAGAAAAAATATCTGCATATTTAAAGAAATTGGGCTTTGTGTATATTACTCTGGATCTGGAGGGATTCAGAAGCGGAAGCATGGATGTGGCCCTGGAGCGCGTTTGAAAATTGCGGGAATGAACTGTAAAGCGGACGTTCGCATTCCGCTTTGCCGCATGCTTATCTGCGTTTAAAGAATAAAAGAAATCCGCGTAGCTTTAGATGTGCGGTCCAAGAAACAAATATGCTTCAGGAAAGTGGTTGTAAAATGGATGAGGTAAAAGGAATGGAAGAGGCGGAAGATAAAATATATACTCTTGACGATATAGCAAGGGAACTCGGGGTAAGCAAGACGACGGTCTCCCGGGCGATTTCCGGAAAGGGCCGTATCGGTAAGGAAACAAGAGAACGGGTGAACGCTTTTATAGAACAGCACAACTATCGTCCGAATGTAATGGCAAAGGGGCTTGCCCAAAAAAAGACTTACAATCTGGCAATGGTGATCCCGAAGGATTATACGGCGGATGACGTTCCTTTTTTCAGGGAGTGCATGAACGGGATCTGCGAGATGGCTGCGTCATATAATTACGATATTATGATCGCCATGATTATGGGGAAGAATCTGCAGCAGATACAGAGGCTGATCTCAGACAGAAAGGTGGACGGAATGATCATCAGCCGTGCCACCGCCGGATCGGGAGTACAGAAGTTTCTGAAAGAAAAGAAGGTTCCGTTTGTGGTGGTAGGCCCGTCGGACGATCCGGATGTACTGTGGGTGGATAATCATAATCAGGAGGCCAGTAAGGAGCTTACGGAGCTGATGCTTATGAAGGGAATCCGAAAGCTTGCCCTGCTGGGCGGAGACAGCAGTTATCTGGTAACAGAAAGCCGGTTCAGGGGATTTGCCCAGGCTCATCAGGAGCAGGGACTCGAGCCGGACGACAGCCTGATTTTTATGGGAATAGATAATTATCTTAAAGCGGCCAGGGCAGTGGAGAAAACCCTGGCGGCGGGGGCGGACGGCATCCTTTGCATGGATGATTTTATTACGGACCTTGTGCTGGGATGCCTGCGCGAAAAAGGCGTTCATGTGCCTGCGGATATTAAGCTGGCAAGTCTGTATGACAGTATTCAGCTTGAACACAATACTCCTACGGTCACAAGCCTCAGATTTGACACAAGGGAGCTTGGCAGGCGCGCCTGTGTTTTGCTTCTGCAGCTTCTGGGCGAAAACATCGATGCAGAGCAGACGCCTCTGACTTATCAGGTGATCCTGCGTGATTCCACAAAATAATAACTGATATGCAGCACGGGAGGTCTTCGTGAAGAAGACCTCCCGTTATTTTTTTCTGCCTGTGCGGTTGCAATCCGGCAGCAGACTTTCATGCAATTTATTGCGATGAAAGTCTGCTGTTGGATTAGCAACCCACCCCTCTAATGAGCAAAACGCGGCTGCGATAGCAGACGCAAAAGCGCTTAAGCGCGAGTTTTGCGAATGTAAGGGGGTAGGTTGCAATATTCTTGATATTCCAACCGCACAGGTGGTATTTTTTTATACATAATAAATCATTGCGCATCTGATATTGCAACTAATTGCGCAGGAAAGGAACAAGAATGATATGTGATTGTTAAAAATAGACAAAAATCAGATTTAAATTTCGACAAAATCACACAATTGACATTATGATTATAAAGAACTATACTAATAATACGAGCAATCGGTTGCGCAAACAAAAACCAAAAACAATAATTATTGCGCAAAAAATATTTTATAAGGAGGAAGAAATATGAAATTCACAAAGAAAATGCTCGCACCAGTCCTTGCAGCAGCAATGGCAGTATCCTCAACTGTATGCGTCAGCGCAGCAGACGAAACTATCAAGCTTACCCTCTGGGGAGCGGAAGAGGATCAGGATTTACTGAAAGAACTTGTCGGCAAATTCGAGGAAACCTATTCTGATCAGACATTTGATATTGAGATCGGTGTAGAATCTGAATCTACGGCAAAGGATACCATCCTTACGGATGTGGAAGCTGCGGCAGACGTGTTCGCATTTGCAAGCGACCAGATCTATGACCTGGTAAATGCAGGCGCACTTGCAAATCTGGATGAGTATGATGAAGCATTCCAGGCGGTTTCCGGCAAATCTGTTGCGGACGTCAAAGCGGCAAACAGTGAGTCTTCTGTAGAAGCGGCTACCGTAAATGACAATTTTTATGCGTTCCCGATGGCAGGCGATAACAGCTATTTCCTGTATTACGATTCTTCCGTGGTTTCTCCGGAAGATGCGCAGTCCTGGGACAGTCTTCTTGCAGCCGCAGAAGCCGGCGGAAAGAAGGTAGGCATGATTTTGGCGTCCGGCTGGTATAATGCAGGCTTCTTCTATGGGGCAGGGCTTACCACTGATCTGAATGAAGACGGAACAACTGTTATGGACTGGAATGGAACAAGCCCGTCGGGGATCTCAGGTGTTGACGTTGTAAAATCCATGCTGAATATTGCCTCAAATCCTGCTTTCCAGGCAGTAGCAGACGGCGATCTCTCCAATCAGATCGCGTCCGGCAACCTTTGCGCATTTGTTTCCGGTACATGGGACGCTGACACAACACAGGAGGCATTTGGCGACGGCTATGCTGCAACCAAGCTTCCAACGTTTACAGTGGGCGATCAGCAGGTTCAGATGGGATCGGCATTCGGCTACAAATTTATCGGTGTAAACGCTTATGCGGAAAATATCGGCTGGGCAGCGGTTCTCGCGGAATTCCTTACAAATGAGGAAGCTCAGATTACACGTTTTGATCAGCGCCAGATCGGACCGACAAACTTAAAGGCGGTAGAAACTGACGCGGTACAGGATAATCTGGCTATTGCGGCAGTAATTGAACAGTCTGAATTTGGCGTAATCCAGAAAGTCGGCGGTAAATATTGGGATCCTGCGCAAACCTTCGGAGAGAACATCGCACAGGGCAAGATTCCGGCAGATGACGACGGAGCGATTCAGGAAGCGCTGGATACTCTGGTTGAGGGTGTTACCGCACCGGTGGAATAATCCTTTATAATTATATAACTATGATACGTAAGTGACTTCCGGACAGGTCTATATGTGCCTGTCCGGACACTGAAATCAGGCATTATTCTGCCGAAGGAGGGTTTTTATGGCAAATCAGAGTGAAAGTACTGCCGCAGCAGTGAGTGGTTTTTTCAAAGCCATTGGCGGATTCTTTTCCGGTTTTGGAACAGCGGTTGCCAACGGTGATGCTTTTGTAAAATTATCCCTGTTATGGTGGGGAGCCGGTTATGCCCGCCGTAAACAGTATGTAAAAGCAGTTATTATGACTGCACTTGAAGCAGCGCTAATCTTGTTTACGTTTAGCTTTGCTATGGAATATGTTCCCAAATTCGGAACATTAGGAACCGTAAAGCCGGAAAAAGTCTTTAATATGAAGACTATGAAGAACGAATGGAACGATTATGACAACTCCTTCCAGATTCTTCTGTTTTCGCTTTTTAGTTTTGTTGTGTGGTTTGCGGCGTTTATAGTCTGGATCAAAAACGTAGTAAACGCATACGAACTCCAGAAAAAAGCGGAATCCGGCAAACACATTAACACCTTCATGGAAGATATACATACTTTAAAGGAAGAAAACTTCCACATTACCTTACTGACGCTTCCTGTTATGGGTGTTGTGATTTTTACGCTTATTCCTATTTTACTTCTGATTCTGGTTGCGTTTACCAACTATGACCAGAATCATATGCCGCCTACAAGCCTGTTTTCCTGGGTTGGTTTTGATAACTTTATCAGCCTGTTCGGCGGCGGCGGACTGACCGTATCCTTTGGATATTCGTTTGTACGTGTCCTTGGCTGGACCCTGGTATGGGCGTTCTTCGCCACCTTTACCACATATATCGGCGGTATTTTGTTATCTCTGCTTCTTAACAGCAAAAAGACAAGAATGCCGAAATTATGGCGTACCTTGTTTATTGTAACCATTGCAGTGCCCCAGTTTGTATCCCTTCTGCTGGTGAGAAACTTTTTCTCAAACGGCGGTATCGTGAATACCATTTGCAGCAACATCGGCCTTACGGGATTTTTGAGGAATATCGGATTGGTATCCACAAGCTATATTCCGTTTTTATCAGCGCCGGGCTGGGCTCATGTGATGATTATCCTGATCAATATCTGGATTGGTGTTCCATACCAGATGCTGATTTCTACAGGTGTCCTTATGAACCTTCCCACAGATCAGCTCGAGAGCGCAAGGGTAGACGGCGCTACACCGTTTCAGATATTCCACAAGATTACCATGCCGTATCTGCTGTTTGTTACAGGACCGGCGCTTGTAACGGATTTTGTAAAGAATATCAATAACTTTAACGTAATTTACCTTCTGACAGAAAACGTGTATACAACAACCAATCAGGTAATGGCCAACTCTCAGGCAAAGGAAGTGGATCTGCTGGTAACATGGCTGTTCCGGCTGACTCAGGACTACTATAACTACAAGATGGCGTCGGTTATCGGTATTGTGGTATTCGTTATCTGCGCTGTTTTCACACTCGTTGCGTTTAATCGTATGATCAAGGGAGATAAGGAGGGAACATATCAATAATGAGAAAGATGAAAAGTAATCGGACTTCTACGATTGTATTACATAATGTACTGATCGGGGTTCTTGCAGTAATCTGGCTGATTCCGATCGTATGGCTGTTCTGTACCTCCTTCAGCTCTTATTCAGGTATGAATACGAATACCTTTTTTCCGAAGGAGTGGAGCGTGATCCATTATGTGAAGCTGTTTCACCCGGATTCCGTGGCACAGTTTCCCCAGTGGTTCCTGAACACTTTTATCATTGCCTGCTTTACCTGCGTGATCTCCACCATGTTTGTACTGATGGTCGCTTATGCAACCTCCGTTATGCGTTTCCCTATGAGAAAACCGTTGATGAACATGGCGGTGATCCTGAACCTGTTTCCGGGTATGTTGGCAATGATCGCCGTATACTTTACCTTAAAATCCTTTAACCTGACAAACAGCTATGCAGGTCTGATCATGGTTTACTCCGCATCCTCGGGTCTTGGATATTTGATCGCAAAAGGCTTTTTTGATACGGTCCCGAGAGCGCTCTGTGAGGCTGCCCGGATCGACGGCTGCAGTGAGGCTCGTATCTTCTTTCAGATGGTGCTTCCCATGAGCCGTCCCATTGTTGTCTACACGGTTATCAGCAGCTTTCTGGTTCCGTGGATGGATTTCGTATATGCAAAGATGATCCTGAATGCAGGTATTTCCACCAAGTATACGGTTGCCATCGGGTTGTTCAAGATGCTGGATAAGAGCCTGATCAATACTTACTTTACCCAGTTCTGCGCAGGCGGCGTACTTGTTTCCATTCCGATTTCCGCATTGTTTGTGATCATGCAGAAATTCTATGTGGAAGGTATCACCGGCGGAGCGGTAAAGGGCTGATAGAAACAGGTTTTGAACGCTGGCCGCCCGGCGGCCTGCGTTCATGAGCATGCAGCAAAATGGGAATGTCTGCTAAAACGTGTTTGAAAATTGCTTTCTGCAAGATGTATCCCACAAAGTGGGGGATGCAGATTGCGGGAATGAATTTTCAAACACGCTCTAAATATAACTTAGAATGAAAGGGAAAAAATGGAACAGTTTATCGTAAACATCATCCACCGTCCGGAAATGGTGCCGGAATACGCGGAAAAAATAACCGGACACGGCCAGGCGGAGGATATCGGGCGTAAAGCATTGCTGACGGAAAGCCTTGATATTTTTAAGATACAGCAGGAGTGCGCACATAAGAACGGGCTGAAGACAACGATCGAAATGACCTATGCCAGTCTGTTTAATGACGAAGCTGTAGAGCTTGCAAAGCAGCATCACGAGCAGTACGGGGATGAGATCGGACTGACCCTGCTCGGCCTGCCATGTAAGGAATTCCGTGAGAAATATAAAACAAAAGATTTCTGCATCTGGATGTTCTCCATGGAAGATAAAAAGGCTATCGTGCAGGATGTTTTTGAGAAATTTTATGAACGTTTTGGATTTTATCCGGAATCCACAGGCTCCTATTATATGGATGCTGAGCTGATCAATTATATTAAAGAAAAGTATCCGTCTGTAAAATGTGCGGTAGCCACCTGCTGGGAGGAAGGCCCTAAGGCTTACCATACCTGCAACAACAGTTGGTATACCTTTATGGACGGCGGCCCGTGGGCGCCGTGGATTCCGTCCAAACAGAATACACATGCTCCGGCGGCAAACGAAGAAGAGGATTCCGGGATCGTAGCGATTCCTCATTTGAGCCGTGACCTGATCGCCTGCTATGACGGCAATGGCTCTAACTTCGGGACACATCCCCAAAATGTTCTCAGAGGGATGATCTATGACTCCGAGACATGGGAGTATCCGTATCTGTACAACCTGATCGATCAGTACCGGTATCAGGCAAAGTTTAATAACGGTTACGCCTACAATATGGTGTTCGTAGGCCCTGGCTGGATGAACAAAATGGGACGCTGGGAGGCTCCCTATGAGCTTTTGAAAAAGTCCTATGAGGATGGTTGCGCGTACTATGGCAAGCTGAAAAAAGAGGGCAGACTGACAGATATGACCATGAGTGAGTTCGCAGATTATTACCGTCAGAAAAAGACATATACAGAGCCGGAATGCGCTCTGTGGAGAGACATTCTTTATGGAAGCAAGAAGCAGGTATTCTGGTACTGTGACCCGTTTATGCGTGTGGGAGTCAACATGGATCAGGGCGGCGCGATCGTGGATCTGCGTCCGTATGCGGCAAAGCTGAACTGGCCGGTTGGTATCGGTACCGCGCATATCCAGGACGCCAGCTACCCATTCCTGATCCAGGAAAAGTACCGTGCGGGATATTTCACTCATTATGCAGGGGAAGGTACTGTCCGCAGCGCCAAAATCTGCCATAACGGTGAAGAGGTAGACTTATGCCTGTGCCGTACCAAGGCGCATTTCTCACAGGAGGGCGGCGACCGGATACTGACGCTGGATCCGGTGGATATTGAATTTTCCGACCTGACTGTAACGCTTCAGACAATTCTGACCTTTACAGAAGGCTCCGGAGCGGTTAAGATTGACAGGAGGATCCTGAAAATGAGCGACCCGTCTGCGGATGTTTCCATTAACGAATACATGGTGGGCTGCTACGGAACCACGGAGTATACAGAGGATATGTCAAGCCTTACTCTTGCCGCGGAAAAGGACGGCGAAAGAACGGAGCTTTCCTATGAATATAAATGCAGGGAATTTGCTCTGGAAGGCGCAGATAGAGTAAGCTGTACCCTTCCTCCTATAGATACGCTGGTATCTATGACCTGTCAGGGAAGAGAAAAGGCCGGATATTTCAAGGAAGGCTATGCTTTCAGCCCAATGTTTACTTTGGGATATACAGGAAAATTATGCGATAAGGAGGTCTTCACAACATGGCTCAGTCTGGAAAAGGCAAATTAAACTATCGTTGTCCGTCCTGCTTTATGCGTGATTTGGACCTGGATATGTTTTATGACAAGGACAAAAAAGAATATTACTGCATCCGCTGCCAGTATACAGGGACGGAAGAGGATGTTCTTGAAAAAAATCAGATGGCGCGTTTCCGTTACCGCCATATGATGAAACGGTTTACGGATTTTGAAAATTTTGATGAGGATTAACGGAAAAAATTAAGAGAGAAATCAAGAGAGAAATCTCCGTACTCTGGAGTGGGGGATGCAGATCACAGGAATGAATTTTCAAACACACTCCAGTGCAATGATGTACCAGGTCTTCTGCTCAGGGTACGGGGATTTTCCCGGAATATGTGTGTGAGGTACAAATGGGAGAGTGGATAAGAGGTATGGATTTATCTTCGCTGTTGGAGGTCGAGCGGTGCGGCGGCAGGTTTTATGACCATGGCAGCAGCGGGGATGCAATGGATATTTTGAAAACATATGGCATGAATATGATACGGCTGCGCCTGTGGAACCATCCTTTTGCGGAGGATGGAAGTTCCTTCGGGGCAGGCGGAAATGATATAGAAACTACTCTTGCTCTGGCTAATCGGGCAAGGGAGAAAGGGATTGGATGGATGCTGGATTTCCACTACAGTGATTTCTGGGCGGATCCGGGAAAGCAGACAATTCCAAGGGCATGGCAGGGAATGGATGTACCGCAGCTTGAACAGGCGGTGCATGACTTTACAGCGCAGGTTTTAATGAGATGCAAAGAAGAAAATGTCATGCCGTGTATTGTGGCGGTAGGAAATGAACTTTCCAACGGGCTTTTGTGGCCTTACGGAAGGGTACCGGAATACGGAAATATCGCCCGCTTTGTCAACGCGGGGATCCGGGCGGTGCGTGAAGCCGACCCTTGCGCTGAGGTAATGCTTCATCTGGATAACGGCGGAAATAATGAACTGTACAGAAGATGGTTTGACGCCTATTTTGCCAATGGCGGCGAGGACTTCGAGTATATCGGACTGTCCTATTATCCCTTCTGGCACGGAACCATTCAGATGCTGCAGGACAATATGAACGATATCGCCCTGCGTTATCATAAAAAACTGATCGTGGCGGAGGTTTCCATGGGACATACCATGGAAGATTACCAGAAGTATGAGAAGCTTCCAAAGGAACAGAGAAAAGGCATGGCAACCAGGCCGGAGCTGGTAAAAAAAGTGCCGTATCCCATGACGCCTGAAGGACAGGCACGATTCATGGAGGATATTCAGGCTGTTATAAAAAATGTTCCGGAAGGGCTTGGAAAAGGCTTCTGCTACTGGGAGCCTGCATGGATTCCTGTTCCGGGAAGCGGATGGGCTTCCCCGGAGGCATGCGCTTATATGGGAGAAAAAGGACCGGGAGGAAACGAGTGGGCCAATCAGGCTTTGTTTGATTACGAAGGTAATTCTTTGCCCGCACTGGAGGTTATCCGCGATTTCCAGCCGGAAAAGGCATAAACAACGAGCTTTTAAAGGTGAATGTGTGGAGAAGGCGCGTATAAACGAGCAGGTGAAAGAATAAACAAAAGCATAAGTGAAAGCATAGGTGAAAGCATAAGTAGGGCTTGGGAATGAACGGCAACTAAAGGTAACGAAAGGAGTACATATGGATACAGGAATGGGAAGACGGGGTGTTGTCTGGAAAACACCTGATATTACGGCGGACGGGCTGAAAATATTTGCCTGTATTGTCATGCTGATACAGACAGCCGGCATTGCGATTGTGGAGAACGGATTGATCCATATCGATGAGTATACACAGGCGGAATTGTCCAAGGCTATGGCAGAGGATTCAGGGCTGATGACTCTGGCGGGGGTCGGCTCTGTCATGCAGCTTCTCGGCGGACTGGCGATTCCCATTTTTGCCTTTCTGTTGGTAGAGGGCTTTTTAAACACCTCTGATTATCGGAAATACCTTTTGTCCATGGCAGTCTTTGCCTTGCTCAGTGAGATTCCCTACGATCTGGCAATGAGCCAAAGTCTGGTGGACTGGTCCGGCCAGAATGGCCTTGTGACCATGTGTATCAGCCTTTTGATGCTGTATTTTCTTCAAATGTTTAAAGACAGGAAAGGCTTTGCTTTTTGGGCGGTGAGGATCCTGATCGTGTTTGCTTCCGTTGTGTGGGTAACTCTGTTCCGCGCTCAGTACGGGCTTTGTATTGTGCTCCTGACGGCGATCTTCTACCTGTTTTATACCAGAAATGTGCTGAAGACAGTCCTGGGAATTCTCGTGAGCCTTTTGTATGTCACAGGGCCGCTGGCATTTTACGGAATCTGGTGTTATACCGGGGTGCGCAGGAATAAACTGCCGAAATATGCATACTATGCTTTTTATCCCCTTCATCTTCTGGTTTTGGGCCTGGCCGGAAAATTTTTACTATGAATTTTTGAATTAAATAAAGAATGCAATAAGACAGAGTAAAGAAACAGCGGCTATCTGAGACCAGATAGCTGCTGTTTCTTATGGTGCGCCCGGCGGGCGCACGTTCTAAGGAGTGAAAGTCTCTGACCCGCCC
>JAUNGB010000166.1 GCA_030524715.1 Eubacteriales bacterium
AGACCATACGGAGTGTGGTCTATCTGTGCGCACCCCATAAATGGGGTGAACAAAACTTCCCGCTGCCACTGCTTACATTTCCTGCCCATAACTGCCGCCCCCGATATTGATTTTGCCTTTAAAATTGGCGTATCCGCCGCTTTGCATTTCTGTATCATCGGCGTATCCACCGTTTCCTTTTTCATCATCAGCGTATCCGCTGCTTTCCTGTCCTCCCCCCATGCTTTCCTCTGCCGCCGCCCGCACCCTCGCTATGGCTGATTTACATTCCTTTGTGGAGAGTGCCGCCGACAGGATCTCATTCAGTTCCTTTTCCTCATACTGGTAGCAGTCCGGAAAATATTTCACGATAATGCCGCCCATCATATATTTGTGGTGGTTCTCGGCTTTCCTGCGCTTTGCATTGGCTTTCCTCTTTTCTTCCTCATATCTGGCTTTTGCCTGTTCCAGATTTTTCATTGCCCTGTCCATGCCGGGGCTGCCCTGTTCCATTTTCTTCATTGTTTCCTGTCCTTTCTGCCGTTTTCATTTTTTTCCTTTACGCAGGAGTGTCACTTCTGCGTGGCGTTATCAGCGGAAATTCCCACTTTTTTCCGGAGATTCCGTTCCCGCATCCGCTCCCTCGCCCATTCCCTGTGCGCTTCATTTTCCTTCCTCGGTTTCCGCAAAGTTATGAGCTTTTTATCACAGGAATAGGTCTTTGACACCTCTGTTTCCGCTGTGATCCTGTAATGCTCCGGGTAATCTGCCGCCAGTGCGTCCAGTTTCCGCATCATCTGCGGGCTTGCGGTGTAAATACTGGCGGTCTGCGAACTGTTGTCAAAGTTAATGACTGTTTCCTGCTCTGATTTTGTCAGCCTCATTGGTTATCGCCTCCTTTCCGGGATTTTCTGGAAAATATCCCTTCACTAATCACAGGTTTCAGAGGGCAAAAAATAGCCTCCTGCCAAAACTTTTTTATTTTTTTGCAAAAAAAGAAGCAGCACATCTGTTTCTTAGATTCACTGCTTCTATCCATCCACATCATAGTGGGTATTTTATTGTCCTGCCCGGCGTGTCCGCCGTTTCTGTAGCTGCTCAGGTTCCGTTTCATTCTGCGCTGTTTTTCCGGTCATAATACTGTGCGATCAGGCACAGGATATTTTCATCTACCTTTGATTCCTCCGCTATCTCCGCCAGCATTTTCCCGTCCATGCAATACTGCTGGTACACAAACGCTGCCAGTTCGCAGGCTTCTGCCGCCAGTTCCCCGATCATGTTCCGCATCAGCCCTGCAAATTCAGTGACAGCCGGATCGGTTTCCGCCGTCTCCCCGTCCGCTAACATTTTGGAAAACTTTTCCGCAGACTTCTCCGTACTGGAACCTTCCAGCATATCCCGCAGATAATCGCGCACCGTTTCCTGCTCATTTCTTTCCAGCTTTGTAAACTGCCAGATCAGTTCCAGTATCTCCACTGACGTATCCGCCGGGAGCGGCGGCAGCTTTATATAACCCGTCTCCATAAATCCATTCCCTCCGTTTCTCCTATGGTTCTTCCCCTTCATACCGGATTCCGATTTCATAGTCCCCCTCATGGTATTCCATCTGCAACGTATAACCGCCGATCTCCGTCGTCCCATCCTCTATGGGATAAAATTTCTTCTGCACAGCATCATAGATTACGACTTCCTCCATAAGCTGGTGTTCCACTGTTTCCAGAATCTCCCGGATGCAGTCGTCACAGAACAGGGCTTTCATCTTCTGGACGCTGACAATGCCACGCCCCCGCTGTACCGCAACACTCCCTTCCTTCTGCCCCGGACTTTTCGTGATATGCAGGCTTGTCTCGCTGATTTCATCGTACCCAAAACTCATGGCCGTATAGCCATAGTCCCCGCTGTCCGAATTCCTGCCTGCTTCAAACAAATCTAGGCTGTAAGGCTCCCCGGTATTGGCACAGACCAGATAAACCTGTGATGGGAAATCCCCCGTACAGATACGGCACCCGTCTGCGGTATTCGGGATATACTGGATATAGTTTCCTATCTCCTGCCCATATTCCGTAAATACCAGGTCATTCCGTATGGTTCTGGCAATCTCTTCATACTCGTCCTCCGTTGCAGAACCCATGTAAGTAGCAACCATTTTCATAAGCTCTTCCATATCCTCGCTGTTTTTCCGGCTTACCCGTATGTTGCTGAATGCAATCACGAAACTGCAGAAAGCCACCACGCACATACTGACCATGAACGCCCCGTACCACAAATCCCTTTTGTCCGACTGGCTTAAATGATATACGGAGCCGTCATATTCGTCCTCCCGCCAGAAACGACGCCACGCCTTTTTTATCCAGTTCCACAGCTTTTTCATCTCCCACAACCTCCCCTTATTCTTTTAGCTGTAAATGCCATTTAAAATCTGCATTATGGCTATTCTTACATGATAAAATGATGTCACTTACCTGTCAAGTGACTGTATATTATTTCCTTGATTTCGATTACCATTTACCTATGGACTGGAGGATAGGGATATGGCAACCAATAAAAGGGTATTTACTTTGCGCCTGTCGGACGAAGTGTTTGACAAGATCGGGATTCTGGCCACAAACGAACACCGTTCCCTCACAAACTATATCGAATATGTCCTGATCAGGCATCTGGAAGAAGTCGAGAAAGAACAAGGGGAGATCAAAACAGAGGAATAAGGCAGTCTGTTCCAGTATAGATTTTGTTTTTTGACGTAAAGTGCTGTCACTTAGCTGTCTTATGGCTGTATATTTCCGGGACAGATTGGTATACCATAAATCCATACCCGGAATGGAGGGCAGAAAAATGGCAACCAACAAGCGTGTATTTACTTTGCGTCTGTCAGACGAAGTATTTGATAAAATCGGTATCCTTGCTACCAAAGAACACCGTTCCATGACGAACTATATTGAGTATGTGCTGATCCAGCACTTGGAACAGGTGGAGAAAGAAAAAGGGCGGATTGATACCGGGCAATCACAGTAAAATAACGGAATAAAAATAACCAGCATGGGATTGTCCCGTCTGGTTATTTTTTGTCCCGTTATTCAGTTTCCCTTTTCACAGCACTGGGGTTAAAGCGGTAGCCAACTCCCCACACTGTCTGTATGTAAAACGGCTTGTGCGGGTCGTCCTCGATTTTCTTCCGGATGCGCCGGATATGGCTCATGACAATATCAGATATGCCAGAGGGAAACTCATCCCAAAGCATCTCATAAAGGATTCCTTTCGTGAACACCCGCCCCGGTTTCCGGGCAAGGATATGGAGAAGTTCAAACTGCGTGAACGTCAGCCCGGTTTCCTTCCCCCGGTGGTAGACCTCCCTTGTGTCGGGATAGATGGATAAATCACGAAAATGCAGTTCTTCTTCCGCCGTCCGCTCCATGTATTCAAAGTTTTCCCGGTTCATCAGCGCAGACACTACTTTGTCCGCTACTTCTTCCTCATCATCTGCAAACGTAATCACAAGCACCTTTCCTATAGTATCACCTCCGCACTTATCCGTTAAACCGATAGCCGATGCCCCAGATGTTCTCGATATATTGATGGCGTTGGATGTCAGCTTTTATCTGCTTTCTAAGCCTCTTGATTACTTAACTAAATATTTTTGAAATATATTCATATATTCCTCATCCCAATTCTCAATTTCTACTGTTAAAGGCTTCGACAGATCTAAGCTGAAAATTCCCATAATTGACTTTGCATCTATAACATAACGTCCTGAACAAAGAAACACATCGCTGTCAATGCCACTTACTTCATTGACAAATGTTTTAACCTGATCAATAGATTTAAGCATTATATTCAACTGTTTCATAACCAATCCTCCAACCACTTCCATTTATTCGCTTTTCCAATCCACATTGCCAACTTAATGATACACCATTCAAATATGATTAAAAATGAGGGAGCGGACTTCTTCTTTATTTGGCATAGAGCAAATTGCACCTTTCCGGGTTGTAACAATAGATGCAGCAGCATTTGCAAACATCAGCATTTGCTCCAATTGATCCTTTTTCAAATTATCTAACCCATGTTCCAGTATAAAACCAAGAACGCTGGCACAAAACGTGTCCCCTGCCCCTGTAGTATCAACAGTATCTTTGCTGAGAAACGGCTGAGCAAAAACTTTTTCATTGGAATAATATGAAATGCTCCCGCTTTTACCTAATGTCACATTAATCAGTTTTGCTTTGGAATGTTCCCTTATTATCTTTACGCCTTGATCGTAATCATCTACTCCAGTGAGCCATTTTATTTCATCGTCAGCAATCTTCAGAATGTCACACTCACTTATGCCATACCAGATAGCTTCCCTTGCCTGCTCCAAATCAGCCCACAATGGTTTTCTTAAATTGGGGTCAAAAGA
>JAUNGB010000167.1 GCA_030524715.1 Eubacteriales bacterium
GCTTTAGTAGCATAGACACATTGTGCAGTTTTTTAAATTTGCTCATTTATAGTTTCTTTCTTATTTTTTTTGATTTCAGCTTCTTTATCTCTTTTAACTTTAATCGGCAGGAAGCCCCGCTTCTTAAGTGATGGGAGCACATCACTTTCATACCTGCCGGCTGATTTCTTTTTTTACCATGGAAGCGTAGCTTTGCGCCAGGGCTTCCATGTCGTCAAAAAGGCTCAGGCTCCCGTCAGCCTCACGCGCCTTTAAAAGGGCTGTGATATCCGGCGTTTCTCTGTTTTCTTCAAGCCCTTTTGCTATGCATAATGCCGCACGTTTGGCAAAAACCAGGCTCTCCAGAAGGGAATTGCTTGCCAGACGGTTTGCACCGTGAACACCATTGCAGCTCGTCTCTCCTGCCGCGTACAGATTGTCTATACTGGTTCTGCTGTTCCTGTCTACTCTGACGCCGCCCATAAAATAATGCTGGGCCGGAACCACCGGAATGCACTCCTTTGTCACATCAAAGCCTTCTTCCAGACAATGCTCATAAATATGGGGAAAATGGGTGCGTATCTGTTTTTCTCCCAATGGGCGCATATCCAGCCAAACATAGGGCATTCCATCCTTTTCCATCTGCTTACGGATTTCTTTCGTCAGAATATCCCGCGGCAGCACCTCGTTTGCGAACCGCTCCATATTCTTTCCGTACAGCCTGGCTCCCTCTCCCCTGACTGATTCGGAAATAAGGAATCTCCTTCCCGGCCTGGAGGAATACAACGTAGTAGGATGTATCTGTACATAATCCGGATGCTCCAGTTCAATGCCATGCTTTAATGCAATGGCAAGGGCGTCTCCTGTAAGATGGGGGAAATTAGTGGAATGCTCGTACAGGCCCCCGATTCCTCCGCAGGCCCAAATGGTATACGGCGCCGCAACGGCCTCCAGTCCCCTCTCTCCCTGCATAAGGATCCCAAAACAGCAATTATCCTGTTCCAGAATGTCCACCATAGCCGTATGCTCCAAAATAGTCACATTGGGAAGCTTCTGTACTTCCCTGAGAAGATTTCTGGTAATTTCCTCCCCGGTAATATCCTCATGATACAAAATCCTCGGGCGGGAGTGGCCGCCCTCTCTCGTATATAAAAGCTCGCCGTTTTCAACGGCAAAATCCACGCCCCAGGCGATCAGTTCATTGATGGTCTCCCTTGAAGAACGAATCATAATATCCACGGATTCCCGTCTGTTTTCGTAATGTCCCGCCTTTAAGGTATCCTCCATAAAAGAATCATAGTCCTGTTCATCATGAAGCACACAGATTCCTCCCTGTGCCAGGAAAGAATCACTGCTCTTAAGATCCTCCTTGGTGATCATAAGGATCTGCTTATCCTTCGGAAGGTGCAGCGCCGCAAAAAGCCCTGCAACTCCGCATCCTACAATCATAACATCTGCATTTCTTACTTTCATCTTGTCCTCGTTTCCTCTGCCTGCACCTATTTGGAAGCTTCCAGCATATGTACCAGAGGACGGTTTGCCTCTTCACGCAGATCTTCTTCTACTGTTACCTCACCCGTATGGTTTTTCATGCAGTCCCTGATCTTGGCAAGGGTAATGCTCTTCATCCCCGCACAGCTCTGTCCACCGGCAACAGGATAAAACAGCTTATCCGGGTTCTTTTCCCTTAATTCGTACATGACGCCGTTTTCCGTACCGATGATAAATTCCCTCTTCGGGCTGTCCGACGCATACTGGATAATAGCGGAAGTACTTCCCACAAAATCTGCAAGCTCCAGCACTGCCGCCGGACATTCCGGATGCACCAGAACTTCCGCATCCGGATGAAGCTCCTTTACCTTCAGAATCTGTTCCGGGACAACCTCTTTATGTACATAGCAGTAACCGTCGTTTAAAATGATATTTTTCTCCGGAACCTGCGCCGCCACATAGCTTCCCAGATTTTCATCCGGAATAAAGAAAATATTCTTATTGGGAAGCTCCCGGACAATTTTTACGGCATTTGCAGAAGTAACGCAGATATCCGCGTACTTTTTCAGTTCTGCGGTGGAATTGATATAGCAGACTACGGCAAGATCCTCATATTGCTCTCTCATTGCCCGGATTTTTGCCGGATCCGCCATATGCGCCATAGGGCAGTCCGCCGCCGGTTCCGGCAGAAGCACTGTCCTGGATGGATTGAGGATCTTGGCGCTTTCTCCCATAAAAGCCACTCCGGCAAAAACGATCATGTCCGCCTCAAGCCTGGTGGCGACCTTGCTTAAATAAAAAGAATCTCCTATATAATCCGCACATGCCTGTACGTCCTCCGGAACATAGTAATGCGCCAGAATAACGGCATTATGCTCTTTTTTCAAAGCTTCTATTTCCTGATAAATGGAATCCACTGTTTTTTCCTCCTTATGTATCATTCCGGTAAGGATTCCATTCCGAGCTTATTTTCCGGCGGAATCGTTACTCATTCCGCACTATTATACAACCAAACTTTACATCTGACAAGACAGTAGAAAACTTTTCTGTAAACCCCGTCTACTATTTATGTTCGATCTCCTCCAGCATCCCTGTTTCATTGTAGGCTTCAAACTGCTCTTCGATTTTCCCCAAAATATCTGCATACTGTAAAAACGCATCCGCAAGCTCTGCCCGGTGCTCCGGCATCTTTTTATAGCAGACACGGTGCTCCATACTTGCCCATAAATCCATTGTCATTGTACGGAACTGAATCTCCACCGGAAAATATTCCATGGTATCCAGATAATAAACAGGAACCGCAAGAATGATATGGTAGCTGCGGTAACCGTTCGGCTTGGGATGGCTGATATAATCCTTCTCCTTTATCACGATCAGTTCACTTTGACGCTTCAGGGCGTTTACCAGGTTAAAAATATCATCGATAAAGTAACAGATAACCCGAAGCCCCGCGATGTCCTTCAAATAGTCTTTGGCATTCTGGACACTGTCAGACAGGTTCATTTTTTCAAGCTTTTTCTCGATACTCTTTTTTGATTTGATACGCTCCTGAAGGTTATGAATGGGGGAAGCGGCGTTCCTGCTGTAAAGACTCTTATTGAGAACCTCCAGCCGTGTATACATCATCTGCCCCGCATTCTGGTAAGGCTGTATAAACTCATAATATTGTTCGTTTGTCATGATTACTCCTTTTTCTGAAAAGAGCCTGTAATTCAAGACTCGCTTGCGAGTCCTGGTGCGGGATTCGGGTCAGCTACGCCGACATAATATCAAACCGATTCCCTGCACATCTGATACAAAAATTCTCTTAATTCAGGCGCTCTTCAACTCTCGTGCCTTATAGTTTATCATACAATTGTGTGTATTTTGTATTCTAAATATAATTTTTTTCTGCGTCTATTCTAAAATTTTCATTAATACCTGAAAAGCACCTGAAAATCGGTATTTTAATGCCTAAAAATCGGTGCTTTTTCTTGCATTCCGGCTTTCCCGGATTTATAATAAAAGAAAATATGCGAAAGAGGGAGAATGTTATGAATCAAGAATTGTACAACGAAGCGACACACTCCAGCGTTTTATCCAAACGCCTGATCAGCGAATTGATGGAGTCCATGGAATACAGCAGTATTTCCTTCATCAACTGGACCATTGACGTGTTGAGGGTGATTAAGACCCGTCTGGACAGAGGCGACAAAATCACAGATGAAGTTTCCGGTATCACCTATACGGCCGGTACCTTCCACAATTTTGTAAAAGAAAACTTTTCCTCCTACATAGAAAGCCAGGTATTCGCAGACCCGAAGAAAGCGGAAAAGGTCTACTTCTCATTGGAGGCATGTGAGGGCGGTTATAACCTGATTATGGCGGATTCCTCCAAAAACAAGACCTATGAGTGGATCTCCAGCTTAAGCGAACGCTTTTCCCTGGTACAGATGATCGCCACAGGGATCGTTTATGTAAAGGATGTCAAAACCAACACCTATCAGCCGTTTATTTCCGGCAACGGCAAATACTGCCGCTATGATAAAGAAGCCGGGCGTATCACAGAAGTATAAATTGCACCTACATTCCCCCGATGACAGCGCCTGATTTTTAGACGAGCTGCTGTCACCGGGGGAAAATAAGGTACCCTGCCTGGATTTTCATCTAAAAAACATATTCTACCTGATTTCCTCAACATATTCTAACCCTTCCTTTGATCCTAAATCATATGGCCTTCTTTTCTCTGAACACACACGTCTTCGGCACTATGCCGAAATCGGCATAGCGCCGATGATTTTGTCGCATGCTTTCAATATAAGGAGGATGCGGAAACTTTCTATG
>JAUNGB010000005.1 GCA_030524715.1 Eubacteriales bacterium
GGCGGGGCGGATTGGAAGAAGAAAACTGGGAAATCAGAAAAAAAGTCCTGAAAGACATGGTATCGCATGAGTATTATGATTGTTACGGCTGTTATGATCCGGTTAAAGATCTGGCGGAGAAGCTTCATGTTACGCAGGAGGAAAAACTTGAATTTGCTGATATTCTGAATGAGAGCGGCTATTACGCCAGAGAGGCGGCAGATTTGTACCGGCAATATGGCAGGACAGATAAATATGTCCGGTATTTGGAAACACATTTGGACAAAGCGTCCAGGGAATATGTGGAACTGGCCCAGTATTATTATGGTAATGGTAACGAAGCCGGGGCAAGAGAAATCGCAGAACAGGGGCTGGCGAAGTGCAGGGATGATTTGACGGAGCTTTTCATTTTCCTGCTGCAGGATGCTAAGAGCTGCGGAGATGAGGAACGGTATAAAAAGTTTTACGCGAGCGCGAAGAGGAGAAAGAAAGCGGATATTGTCCGGATCAATGAAAAAATGCTGTAATCATAAAAAAGATTGAGATGATTGGCAACCGCACAGCTGGATTTTGTGAACAGTAACCATTCCCGTTACTGCCAATAGCCTTGCAGCCAGTGCAAGGCTTGGGGGGGGGGACAGTAAGCATTCCTCACTTTTCCTTTGCACATAATGTATATTTTTGTTTAAAAATGCAGGTTTTGACTGGATAATATAACTAATGTATGGTATAATCGAAAACGTATTAAGGTATTTGTTTATTATTCTTTTTTTATTTTTCTTCAAGGTGCGGAGGGTGAAAGAGTAATAAAAACAGATAAGCATAAGGTGTGCAAATTAATTTGTAAGGAAGGTGAGCAATTGGAAAACTATACTAAGTATAAGTTGAAAAGTAACGACGAACTGGTATCATTATTAGCCGGCAAGGATAATCTGTTCATCGTTGCTTGTAACAAGTGCTTCAAGGAATTTGAAACTGTTGACGAACCGGATTGCGGCGAGTTCGAGAAGCTGGTTGCCGAGCAGGGAAAGACAGTCACGGGCAGTACAAGGGTTGATTTCCTGTGCAATAAAACTCAGACTGAAAAGAAACTGCAGGGACTGATTCCGGAAGGTACGGAAAATGTTTTTGTAATCTCCTGCGGCCTGGGAATCCAGACAGTTGCCGCTATGGCAGGAAAGCCCGTATACGCGGCGAGCAATTCCCTGAATTACAGGGGACATCACGGTATGGCTCTGACAAAGAAAAGCTGTGACGCATGCGCGCAGTGCTACCTGAACATTACCGGCGGAGTCTGTCCGATCGTTGACTGCTCCAAGAGTCTGGTTAACGGGCAGTGCGGCGGCGCGAAGAACGGGAAATGTGAAGTGGACAGCAATAAAGACTGTGCCTGGGAAAAGATACATAAAAGACTGGAGAAACAGGGCCGTCTTGAAGAGTTTTTAAATCAGCCGATACAGGTGCGCGATTACTCAAAGGTCAACTTCAAGGTTATTAATGATTATGTGAAATCGGTTCGGGAAGACAGGCTTGAGGGCTATTACGGCGGCGTTCATCCTTTGGAACGCAAGGAATTTACAGAACACCTCCCGCTGGAAAGATTCCCTGATCCGGAGATTGTGGTTATTCCGCTGTCTATGCATGCAGGCGCTCCGGCAAACCCTGTGGTGCAGGTGGGAGATACTGTTAAAGTAGGTCAGAAAATTGGCGAAGCGGCAGCCTTTATCAGCAGTCCGGTGCACTCCAGCGTCAGCGGAACTGTAATTGCCATTGAGCCGCATGGACATGCCACAAGAGGCGAATGCATGTCTGTTGTTATCCGATCAGATGGGAAAAATACTCTGCACGAATCTGTACAGCCTCATAAGGATCTTGACAGCCTGACACCGGATGAGATCGTTGAGATCGTCCGCGAGGCCGGAATCGTCGGTATGGGCGGCGCCGGTTTCCCCACATCCGTAAAATTAAAACCTGCCAAACCGGTGGATACGATCCTGCTGAACGGCTGCGAGTGCGAGCCGCTTCTGACAGCAGACCACAGAGTCCTCTTAGAGTATGCGGATGATGTGATCTATGGCCTGAAGGCAATGATCAAAACCGTAGGCGCAGAAAAAGGTATTATCGTAATTGAAGACAATAAACCGGATGCCATTGAATTGATGCAGGACAAGGTTGCCGATTGCAGCGATATCGAGGTCGTCGTAGCGAAGACCAAATATCCTCAGGGCGCTGAGAAGATGCTGATCAAGCGCGTAATGGGAAGACAGGTACCCCGCGGAGGCCTGCCGGCAGATGTAGGCTGTGTGGTTGGCAATATCAGCACCACCAAGGCTATCTCTGACGCGATTCAGAAAGGTATGCCGTTAATCGAACGTGTTGTGACCGTAACCGGTGAAAAGCTGAAGAAGCCGGGCAATTATATTGTGAAGATCGGTACCAATACAAAAGACCTGATCGACTACTGCGGCGGAATCACAGATGATGACGTTACAATCAAGGCAGGCGGACCAATGATGGGATTTGACCTTGCCGATACCAATGTACCGATCATGAAGGGCTCCAATGGAATCATTGTTGTCGAAACCGACCATACAGAAGAACAGCTATGTATCAAATGCGGACGCTGTGTGGATGTATGCCCGATGGAGCTTTCTCCGCTGTATTACGCAAAATATGCGGATGAAGAGAACTGGCAGGCCATGAAAGACAAGAATGTTATGGATTGCGTTGAATGCAGATGCTGTGAATACATCTGTTCCTCTAAGATTCCGTTAGTCAGCAAGATCAAAGCCGGAAAAAATGCAGTAAGGGGGATGAAGTGATATGTTAATTACCCAATTAAAAGCAAAGGAAACGATCGTATCACTGGCAGACGGAAAAAAGGTTTTTATCATTAACTGCCATGGGTGCAAGGAAGTCCATTTTCCGGAAAAAGAAGCTGCAGAACTTCAGAAAGAACTGGGAGCTTCCGGAAATGTGACCGGAATTATTACAACTGATTACATATGCAATCCGGAAAATATGAAGTTACGTCTCCAGAAACATATGAGCGAGATTGAAGCTGCCGATCTGGTACTTGTATTCTCCTGCGGCGTTGGCGTACAGACCGTTGCTGAGTATCTGGAGGATAAAAAGGTGTGTGCAGCCTGTGACACCTATCCATTGCCGGGATTTCAGGGTGTGACCCCGTTAGAATATGATTGTGACCAATGCGGGGAATGTTACCTGAATTTAACCGGAGGGATTTGCCCGATTACTGCTTGTTCCAAGAGCCTTGTCAACGGACAGTGCGGCGGCTCTAAAAACGGCAAATGCGAAGTGGACAGTGAAATGGAATGTGGATGGGAACGTATCTACAGACGCCTTAAACAGTTAGGCCGTCTGGATGCATTGAAATGCCCGACACAGGTGCGTAATTTCGCAACAGATAAAGAAGTATCTGAGTAAGAGAACTGTTAAAATTTATAAGAAGTAGGAGTAAAGTATAATGAAAATTACTGAAGCATTTGAACGTGGTGAATTTGTAGTTACTGCGGAAGTAGGACCGCCAAAAGGATTTCATATTGAACATATGCTGGAAGAAGCGAAGACTTATCTGAGCGGAATTACCGCGGTTAATGTAACAGATAATCAGTCCTCCGTTATGCGTCTTGGCTCTCTGGCAACCTGCAAGGCTCTGAAGGATGAAGGGCTGACCCCTAT
The DNA here is from genome assembly GCA_030524715.1 of Eubacteriales bacterium. Taxonomy (GTDB): domain Bacteria; phylum Bacillota; class Clostridia; order Lachnospirales; family Lachnospiraceae; genus Blautia_A. Next base: position 3,682 of record JAUNGB010000005.1, read on the forward strand.
TTTCCAGATGACCTGCCGTGACAGAAACCGTATCGCACTGGAGTCAGACCTTTTAAGTGCGGCTCTGTTCGGAATTGAGAACCTGCTGCTTTTAACAGGTGACCATACCAAACTTGGCGATCATCCTCAGGCAAAACCTGTTTTTGACTTGGATTCCGTATCTCTGATCCATGCAGTAAAGCAGCTGGAAGCAGGCGTAGACCTGGGCGGAAACGAACTGGTTGGCGAGCCGCCTAAATTTGCAAAGGGTGCTGTTGTGTCACCCTGCAGCGATTCCCTTGATGCACAGCTTGCAAAAATGGAGAGAAAGGTTGCTGCAGGTGCAGAGTATTTCCAGACACAGGCTGTTTATGAGCCGGAGAAATTTATCCAGTTCATGGAAAAAGCAAAACAGTTCGGCAAACCGGTTCAGCTTGGAATCGTAATCCCGAAATCTGTGGGAATGTGCAGATACATGAATGCGAACGTTGCCGGTATCCATATCCCGGAAGAAATGATCAACGAGTTGAAGGCAGATAAAGAAAAAACAAAAGCAGGCATCACCGGCGTGGAAATCGCCGCACGGATCATCAGAGAATGTAAGCCGTACTGTCAGGGCGTACATATTATGGCAATGGGCTGGGAGTCCAAGGTACCGTCTCTTCTTGAGCAGGCAGGACTTTGATCATTCAGGAGATTGTCGGATAGAATAGTTTTAAAGAACAGAAGAAATCCGCGTAGCTTTAGATGCGCGGTTTAAGAGCAAAAATCTTTTGACATTTCTGATTGTTAAGTGACTGAAAGCTATTGCAGGTTTTCAGTCACTTTTTTCTTCGAACCCAATATCTCACAAATTGCGGAATACATTTTACAGAAAGCAGTTTTTAAACATACTCTAATGAGGTTTTCTGTGTTTAAAATCTTCTTCCGGTACTATGAAAATTCCGGATGAAATGTTAGAATACTTTCATCGGGATGAATTTATTTCTACTTGTGCGGTTGTAATATTCTTGATATTCCAACTGCATAGGTGGAATTATTTTAAAGGAGGAAAGGAAACAGGATGAAGGAAAAAAAGACATTTCGCCCCATCCCGGGACTTGGCAGAGAGGAAGAAGAAAAACAACTGGCAGAGATTATCTGCATAGCGCAGCAGAATCTTACGGAAGCCGAAGATTCCATCCGTCAATTATCAGAGGAATTATATGATCTGATGGAGACTTACGGGCCGAAGGATAAAGAGGGACTGGTGCTTTTGCACAATACGCAGTCACAGCTTCGTGAGCACCAGCGTGATCTGATGCGGTGCCAAAAGGCAAGAAAAAAGCCGTATTTTGGCCGGATCGATTTTAAAGATTCCAATCTGCCGTATGAAGAGTCCTATTATGTGGGGCGGGTCGGTATTTCCCAAAAAGGAGCGGAGCCCATCGTGATAGATTGGAGAGCGCCGGCAGCTTCGGTTTATTACGAAAATTCCATAGGCCCCTGCAGGTATGAGGTAAAAAATGAGGGCGCCTGTGAAATTGATCTGAAGCGTAAGCGTACTTATGAGATCGTGGAGGATAAACTCAAAGATTTCTTTGATTCCGATGTGGTGGCGAACGACGAATTGCTGACCAAATATCTGGCAAAAAGTAAGAGAGCAGTGCTGGGAGAGATCATTGCCACTATACAAAAGGAACAGAACGCGATCATCCGCAAATCCCCAAAGACGAATCTCATTGTTCAGGGAGTGGCGGGCTCCGGCAAGACGACCGTGGCAATGCACCGTATCTCCTATATTTTGTATAATTATCAGGAAGAATTTCGCCCGGAGAATTTTTATATTATCGGAAGCAACCGGATTCTGTTGAATTATATTACCGGCGTCTTACCGGATCTGGATGTCTATGGAGTCTCACAGATGACCATGGAGCAGCTATTTGTAAGGCTTCTCTATGAAGATTGGAATCCTGAGCTTCACCAAATTTGTCCCATTGATAAAAAGAATAAAGCTGCCTGTATAAAAGGAAGCTATGAATGGTTCCATGATCTGGAGCGGTTTTGCATGGAATATGAAAAAGCAGTTATTCCACGGACGGAAATACGTCTGGAGAAAAACGGCGTTCTTCTTATGGATGAAACAATGATCCGAAATTATCTGGAAGAACATCCGCAAATGTCCATGCAGGGAAAAATAACTATGCTTAACGAAATTCTCCTGTCAAAGCTGGAAAATGAACTGACAGGGAAATATGTTTCCTATACCCAGGCAGAGAAAAAAGAACTGCAGCGGAAGTATCGGCGGCATTTCGGAAAGGATGTCTGGAAAGGCTCCGTTTTTGAACTTTATCAGGAGTTTCTGCAGGTCCAGCAGCAGAAAGGAAAGGGATTTCATTGCTGCGATGTATCGGCTTTGGAAGAAAAAGATGAGGAAGCAAAGGCTGCGCGGAATGACGGGCCATTGCCGGAGAATACCTTTGATGTCTATGATCTGGCGGCCCTTGCCTATCTGTATAAGCGTATTAAGGAGACTGACGGCGTCCGCGAGGCAGCCCACGTGATTATTGATGAGGCGCAGGATTTTGGGATGATGGCATATGAGGCGCTGGCGTATTGCCTTCGCGGCTGTACCTATACGATCATGGGGGATGTGTCCCAGAATATCCATTTCGGCTATGGATTAAATGACTGGCAGGAGCTGCGGGAGCTGATACTGACCGGAATGTATGACAGCTTTGGAGTGCTGAAAAAAAGCTACCGGAATACCGTGGAAATTTCGGATTTTGCCACGGAGATCCTGCGTCACGGAAGCTTTCCTGTTTATCCGGCAGAGCCTATCATCCGCCATAGAAATCCCGTGCGTGTGACTTCATGCAGGGATGAAAACGCTATGCTTTTGGAAGCGGTGGAAATAATTAAGGGCTGGCAGAAGGAGGGCCATGAAACTATTGCGGTAATCTGCCGTGATGAAAGAGAAGCATCTATAATAAGCAAACGGCTGAGCGAAAAGCTGCCCATTGAGGACAGCAATCCGGAAACGGCAGAGTTTGGATGCGGCATTATGGTTCTTCCGGTAGAGTATACCAAGGGTCTGGAATTTGACGCAGTATTGCTTTATCACCCCTCTGCGGAAAACTATCCTGCACAGGATCAGTACGTAAAGCTTTTATATGTGGCGGCTACCCGCGCTCTGCACGAGCTGGCCGTAGTTCATCAGGGAGACCTGACAGACCTGATCGGAAAACCGGTATCAGAGGAAAAGAGAATGCAGTCCCTTGAAAATCAGGGAACAGGAGAAGTCAGGGAATATGTAAAACATGAAATTTCGGATAAAGAGCAGAAGCGGCTGGACGTACAGCATGGAGATAAAGACCGCGCGTTAAGAGGCTATATCGGACCGAAACCGATCACAGTACAGCCGCAGAAAAAGCCAGGCATCTCATCAGAAGTATTTTCCGGACAAAAAAACAAAAATATGGAAGCTCCCTGCATCCATCCGGTGTCAGAGAACCTGCTCAAAAAGAAAAAGCCAGTCCGGGGAGCAGCCGGGAAAAGCATAAATTCCGGCCCGGTAAATACCTCGCCCTACCAGTTCGGAGCATGCCCGGACCCTTCTATGCTTCGTCCGGCAGGACATGGACGTATAGATCATTCTATCCGTATCGTAAGGAAAAAGAAGAAGTATATCGATCTGACAAGCAGGTATGGGACGCTTCGATTAACACCTCTTGAAGAGAACATAATCCGGGTACAGTTCCGAAAGGGCGGAATTGCAGAATTTGCGCCCTGCTATTGGGATTATGAACCCAAAAGCCCTGTTTCCTGGAGGGCAAGAGAAGGAAAATATCTGGTGGAGGCGTCCACCGGGGAGCTGACAGTCCGGATCGATAAAAGGACAGGCGCTTTAATGTTCCTGAATAAAAAAGGACAGCGCCTGCTGGCAGAGAAGGAGGATTTTCCCCGGCAGATAGAAACCGCAGATTCTCCCCAGACCTGGGTATATTTCGATTGGCAAAGAAACGAAAAGCTTTCTGCAAAGGGAATCCTGGCGGAGGATCTGGAACGAATGAACCAGAAAGCAAGATACATCAGCTTCGGAGGAAAACAGCTCCGCATGCCGCTTCTTGTTTCCGGGTACGGATATGGGATCGGAGTTGCCGCGGAAAGAACTGTCATGTGCTGCGATATTTCCATGTATGGCCCATATTTGTATACGGACGGCTCAGAGCAGATCGATTATTATTTTCTCTTTGGAGAGAAATACGGGGATATATTGGAGCTTTACAAGAAACTGCAAAACAGGTAAACGGTTGGGAAAATGTCCGTTTATATAACCCTGTTTGTCTGAATTTTATATCTCGGTTTTCGGATGGAGGTGCTATAACCAATTTTATCCGGAAGGAAAGAACGGAAAGAACAAATAGAAAGAATGCAGAGAAAGAGTATTATAGAGAAAATGCATTTTTTAGTGAATGGGGGCGCAGGATGAAAAAAGCAATATTTCATAAATGGATCAGTAATGGAACGGATAAACCGTTTTATGCGAGAAAAAATTTCAGGCTGGATACCGTTCCGCGAAAAACGGTTATTACCATTTGCGGGCTTGGACAGTTTCAGTTGTTTGTAAATGGAAAAAAGGTAAGCGACCATGTTCTGGATCCGGCGTGGACGGATTATCATAAGATCATCAACTATCTGACCTTTGACATAACAGAGCTGTTGTCAAAGGGGGAAAATGTGATAGCCGCGGAGGTTGGAAACGGATGGTTTGTGATGGATAATGACGAGAATTATGTGTTCCATTTTCCGGCGTTTATGCCTCCGAATCCAAATGGATATAAGCCCTTTGGAAAGACGCTTATGCTGGCGGCGCATATTTCTATGGAATTTGAGAATGGCAGGACGGAAGTATTTGACGCGGATGAAACCTGGAAAACAGCGGAGCATATGATCCTGCACAGTAATGTATTTGGATCTGAAACCATCGACGGACGAAAGAGAATCTTACACTGGAATGATTCTTTGCTGGACGACTCGTCATGGACAAAGGCGCAGGCAGTGGGAAAAAGCGACGAGCCAAAGGGGATACTGACTGAGCAGATTATTCCGGCTGTCAAAGTAATCCATACCTATGACGGGAAATATCTGCATACCGTAAACAACAGAGATATCTATGATTTTTCACAGAATACCGCCGGTATGCTGGAATTTGACATAACAGGAAAAAAGGGGGATATTATCCGCATTTATCCGGCAGAAAAACTGTCTGAAAATGGCGATGCGGATCAGATCGCAAAAAATTGGCTTCCTATTAATGTATGTGAAACTTATATAATAGGTGAGGATGATACATGGGAACATTTTTCCATGACGTTTACCTACTTTGGCGGTCGTTACATTGCAGTGGAGGGCTGCAGGCCATGGCAGCTTCGTAACATAAGGCTGCATGCAATATCCTCTGCAGGAGAAAACGCAGGAACCTTCTCCTGTGATGATGAGCGGTTTATGAAGATTTATCATATCATCGAAAAGGCTGTTGAAGCAAATATGCTGGGAGTGCATACGGATTGCCCGACCATTGAGCGTTTTGCATGGCAGGAAGAAAATCATCTGATGGCTCCTGCGATTATGTATATGAAAAAAGTGCGCAGGCACTGGGAAAAATTTCTGACGGATACCAGAGTTTCACAGCATACGGAAAAGGATTTTTTTAATGACAGAGATGGCGGAAGGTATTATCCGGGCGCAGGGCTGATCCCTTCACAGGCCCCGTGTTATATGCCGAATGTTCTGCCGGTTCCCGGAATGGGAAGCTTTTATGATGTCATTGGATGGGGCAGCAGTATTATTATTGGAACCTACTGGCATTACCGGTTTTATGGAGACGAACAGATAATCAAAGATAACTATCAGGCGGGGAAAAAATATCTGGAGTATCTGAAAACAAAAGTGACAGAGGACGGTTTTATTAATCATGGCCTTGGAGACTGGGGCAATCCTGCCGGTGAATACGCCAGGGAAAACGTAGAAACGGCGCTTCTCTATGCGGATGTAAAGATTCTTTCGGAATTTGCGGTGATCCTCAAAAATATGCAGGACGCGGAGAACTTTGGAATATACGCGGAAGAGGTTAAAAAGAATTACAATAAAAAACTATTAGTATATGATGAAAAACAGAATTGTTACTGCTACCGTGTGTGGGATCATCCGAAGGAAATTTTTATGACACAGGCAGCAGAGGCACTTCCTTTGTATTGGGGGATGGTACCGGAGGAAGCGGAAGCAGATGTGGCCGCCTGTTTAAGGAAAACACTTGAGGATGCGGGCGGCTTTCAGACAGGCGAGGTGGGACAGCCGTATATTATCCAGACAATGTCCCGTTATAGTATGAACGATCTGATATGTGAATTGATCCTTAAAGAAGAACATCCCAGCTATTATGCCTTTGTAAAAGCCGGAGAGACGACCCTCGGTGAATACTGGGAGGATAATCCCCGCAGCCATTGCCATGATATGATGGGGCACATCGCGGAGTGGTATTTCAACGGCATTGCAGGCATTCAGATCCTGAAACCCGGTTTTAAGCAGATACGCATAAAGCCATATCTGCCGAAAACCATGAATGAAATGACCTGCAGTTTTGCATCGGCCAGCGGAAATATTAAAATTTCCATGAAACGCAAAGAAAAAGGGATCGATCTGGAGGTGTGCGCAGACCAGCAAATCGAAGTTGAGATCGACAGGTCTTTTCTGCAGTAAAAGCTTTTAAAAGTTATTGTGAAGCTGGCGGTACCTGACCGGAGTCATGCCATAGTTTTTCCTGATAAAATCATAAAAATTGCAGAGCTGCATAAACCCAAGCTGCTCTGCAATTTCGTTCATGGGCATATTCATAGAAGGCTATGAGAAATTGAAGATGTACTATGTTACCGACGGTATGCCTGAACCTGTTCTGATATGGACAAAAGCCCGTGATGTATCCGCTATGCAGGAAGTCCTGTCCGACATTATTGGCGCCTATGAGCGTGACTTTGCAAAGCATCCCAATATCAGTGAGTTCCCGAAAATTTCTATGATCTGGAAGTCTATACCTTCTCAGATAACATAAAATTACATGGAAGAGTTATTTTTTATTGAAAACTTTCAACTCTCAAGAAGATATTAATAACCACTTAAATACTTGCATATTCACAACAAAAAGGTTTTCTTGTTAGCTTTAACAATATCTCTCCTATATCTTTTCCTATACAGATCGATCTTTTTTCTATCTCATGCGGGTAAACGGCTTCTCCGTAATTAATGCAGGCATAGACCGCCTGCGGATTTTCCGCCGTCATGTTCCAGAACGGATATTTGATGATAACCGGGGTATTATGTTTATTGCGCACCATTTTATTATTTTATAACAGTGTAATTGGTGCTTCTTGCTTTTCCATTCTGCTTTAACAAGTTGCTTTTTACCATCTTCCTAAGAACTCTGGAAGCGGTAGATGTACTTACTTCAAGCAATTCGATTACATCATTCCTTGTAATAGCGCCATGAGACATGGCATATTCTAATACTCTTTCCTCATTACTCAGACTTTTTGCACCCTCGGCAGCAGAACCTTGGATCGATTCTGATTTCGGCGCAAAAGCCTTTCTTGTTTCATATTTTGCGTTAATGTTAGGCAATATAATCTTAAAGACATTTTTAGTCGTTTCAATCAAGGGTTTCTCTTCCATACCTTCGTATGCCCTCATAATCTTTCCCATTCCGGTACCGTAAGCCTCAATCAAGTGCAGTCGGTAGAACACGTTCGCAAGATCCTGGTTTCTGCATACAGAAATACCTGCCATAATATCTTCCAGGTCAATTCCCGGCATCAATCCGCCAATCGATACAAATTCAATCCGATCATCATAAATACTGATAAGCGCACTGGCGCTAAAGGAATAATCGCGATGAACCAGCAGATTCAGCAACGCTTCCCTGACGGCGATTTCCGGGTAGTCCCTGACATCAATTCTATACAGCTTTTCTATGGTTGCACGGGTTTGATTGCGGAAGTCAATAAAATCATAGACTTCATTCATTTGCTGCATCAGCGATCCGGAAAATTCCCGGCGATCCTTAAAAACTGTCTGATCTGTCCCCTGAAAAACAGCGACTTTAATCGTATGGACGCATTGATCGGACAGAAGCAGACCTAAATTGCTATAAAGGTTATCCTGATCAATCAGCTTCAAAGTACGCATTTGCTGTGATCCGAACTCTACTTCCCGAAGATCAAATTCTTTTTTTGCAGCTTCAAATGTAAGTTCCTGATTTAAGCAGCGCATGGCTTCAAAGCGGTCTCCATCCGTTTCCTTAATCATACGGCGGATAGCTGTGTCAGTGGCAGGAACAGAAGAATATCCCTGTCTGACATATACGCCCTCTGGACGCATCCCTTTTTTCGCAAGATAATAGGGGCGATCCGTTCCGCGCTGAATCTCCACCGCGACAATTTCTTTTCCATCTTTCTTCATTGTTTTATAATGCAGGAACATCGTCACATCGGGCTTGATTGCATCCCTTACCATATTGCTGATCTGTAAAGAAACGCCGTCAGGATTATCAAGACCAACGACTGTACCGTCATCCCGGACACCTATATACAGTTTGCCGCCGTCACAGTTGGCAAAAGCAATGATTTCCTTTTTTATATCGTCTACGACTACTTCCTTCAGCTCTACGGTTTCACTTTCCCGAAAAAGCATAATACCATCTCCCTTGCTTTCATTCGCTGGACACATTATATCAAATCGGGTCAATCGCGTCAACATATATGACCCGATTATGATCTAATTATGACCCGATTTCATCCCGATTTGCCTCGATGTTTTCATTATACCCGCAAATGCATGTACTTATTAGCATCAAAAACTATGATATTTTTCAAATTGCAGAATCAAATCGTATCAATACTCCCCACTATTCTAACCAAAGTTTGAACCGATTGACCCGATAAATGACACCATGAAATACATTAGGAAATAGATACTGTAAAAGATTTGTCCCGAATTTTATTCATTATTCGGGACAAATCCGTTCATTTCTTATCAAATTGGATAAAGTGATTGAAGCTGCTGTCTTATAATTGTTCGAGTACCCTCCCGATATCTCCATCGATACAGATGGAGCGGTCTCTGATTTCCGTTGGTGCATAAGCCTCACCGACATTGACACACGCGTAGACCGCCCTCGGGTTCTGCGCCGTTATCTGCCAGAACGGATATTTAATAATTACGGGAGTATTATACCCTACGCCAAGTTCCAAAAACAGGATACGCATATTCTGGCGCCTGTCAAGAAAAAGCTGATAACGCTTCGCCGTCTCATGCCAGTCCTCATCCTCCACGAATTTATCGTCCGAGCGCAGATTCATAGTCAACGGTTTCCCACAGTGAGGGCAGACCGGAAGAAACTTTGTGGAAATCTTCATGTCTTTCTGCTGTTCCACCATACTGCGGATTAGCGTTTCATTTTCGAATGTTTCCTGACAGCAGGGTTCGCTGCACTGGAACAGACCATAATCTCCCTGCGTGTAAAACAGCCGCTTTTTATCAAATCCGGCTTTCTGGAAGCAGTGATCCACATTGGTTGTGATAACAAAATAGTCTTTGTCTTTTACAAGCTCAAACAGGTTGTCATACACCGGCTTCGGTGCATCCATATAGCGGTTGATGTAGATGTACCGGCTCCTTTTTAAGCCGTTCAAGCTGCTCCGAGAAGTTTCTTGTAGATTTTGTAATCCTCATCTTTGAAAACATTGAATATCACCTCCATATTGGTATGCGTCTCCTGCCGGTATTTTACCGTATGAACGGCGATCTTTGCCGCTTTGTCATCAGGGAAATGATATAGAAGGTGTCCCGCATCTGTTCCCAATCCATCGCATCCAGCTTTTTGCAGTTATCTTCGGAAAAAATGTAACAATGCTTACAACGCTGGTCGCATTCGTCTGTAATGTGCCATTGAAAAGAAAAATACTGTTTCATCGTCTTTGACCTCGCTTTTGCTATTTTTATGTAAAATCGGTTAAACCGAGTAACATTTCAAATGCTCCCGGCAGGAGCGTCCCCTGCCGGGAACGGAGTTAGTGGGAATGAAACGATTTACTTGTCGCCAGCACCACAAGCGGAACCGCAGGCAGCCGGAGCTTCGGCAGGCTTATCGCCAGCTCCGCAAGCAGAACCGCAGGCAGCGGGCTTTTCAGCCGGCTTATTGCCAGTTCCGCAGGCTGTACCGCAAGCCGCAGCGGGAGCTGCCTCCATCTTCTTGTTCCATCCAAACAAATTAGAAAGTGCCATAATTTTATACCTCCGTATGTTTTATTCAGAGGGCGGTTTGCCTCTCTGTACTTATTATTTTACGGATATTCTTCACTCCCACAAGTACGCACTTTTTTATAACCCAGGTTACTTTTTTGTAACCTGCAAAAATACTTATTTTTCTTTTCATCAATGATAAAAACCGTAAAATTTTGCCTTTTACATATCTGTTGGCATTGATTTCTAACGTCAGCCATAGTATAATGACTGCAACATTTAAAAATAAATGTAACATTAAAAAAATATGTGTAAAATTGGAGAGGTGAGCAGAATGAAAACCAAAGACGAATTACCAGCTTGTCCGGTGGCAACCACTGTGCAGCTTATAGGGAGTAAATGGAAATTATTGATTATGCGTAATCTTCTTGTGCGGCCATGGCGTTTTAATGAACTTCAAAAAAATCTGGAAGGGATCAGCCAAAAGGTATTAACGGATAGTCTGCGCTCTATGGAAGCAGACGGAATCATAACCCGTACCGTTTACCCCGAAGTTCCGCCCAGAGTAGAATATGCCTTAAGTGAGCTTGGCGAATCCATGCGCCCGATTATTTTTGCTATGGAAACATGGGGAATCGCTTACAAGGAGAATAAACAATAAAGAACAGACAAGCTCAACAAATCTTCAATGAGCTTGTCTGTTTCCATAGTTATCAAGATTTCTGTAAAATCATCTGCCCACAGCGTCCAATAAGGCGCTTTTCCTCCGTTAACCGGAGCATAAGTAAATAGTAATTAGTAATCACCAACCAGAACATAATCAATGCCGTTTCCATGTGTGAATTTTCGTGATTTTCCCATATGCGGTCTACAGTTATCATCAAATATTGAATAACAAAAATAATGAGGTAAAAAATCAAAGTTTTTTGATTTTTTCACGGTACTTGTTCGGGCTGATTCCAATATTTTTGGTAAACATTTTTCCAAAGTTGCTGGGATTGTCATAGCCGATATGTTCGCCAATTTCCTTTAAAGGAATATCGGTATAAACCAGCATGTCTTTAGCAATGTCAAGCTTGCAGGCTGTAAGATATTCTCCTATTGATTTACCAGTAAATTTTTTAAATTCATGACAGATATATGACTTGCTGAATTTAAATTCATTGCACAAGTCGTCAAGAGATATTCTCTCACAGCAGTGTTCATTTAAATAATCCCGAAAGAGCAAAACATTTTCTGGAATATAAGTGGGATAAATCGCTTTACTCGTTCTGATGAATTCCGTTAATATCTGTATAAGCAGACAATTATTTGTAAGTTCAGCATCCGGACTATAGTGCAGATTGGCTTCGAACAATTCCGTAAGAAGCGCATGAAACTTTGAGGATTCACCAAAATGAAAGACGATATGTCCACCGGAAACAATATGTTTAAAATAACCGGCTGCAAGTTGCCCGTCGAAGTGGATTACCTGATGTCTCCATGAGCTTCCGACAGTCCTGTAATCATGCGGAGAACGACAGTCTATAATGAATGCATCTCCGGGATTCAGTGCATACTGCTTGTGACTGTATTTCAGTTGTCCGGTTCCGGATACCGTATAAACAATAAGGAAAGAGGACATATGGCTTCTGATAGTGTAATAATCGTCAGCAACAAGAGAATCATAAAGCAGTTGAAGGAAAAAACAGTTTTTTCTGGCAAAATTTGATACAGTGCGAATGGGACGCCAATAATAACTTTCCAGTTCAGTTCCGCCAAATTTTATGTATTGCTGGTTGTTATTATCTAAAAGGCTTGGAAAGAACTTTTCCATTGCAACGTTATAAAGCTTTTGGGGATCCCAACGAGCCAAATTCGTAATAATTGTCATTTCTTCGTCAGTAAATGAAGAACGTGCTTCTTCATCAAGAGATTTGTGGTGTAAACTCATAATATAAACCTCCGTCGGGATTATGAAGTGCAATATTGGAATAGAATTAAACAACTTTAAACCAATACGGCATTGGATGATTATGATAAAATTATTGTACATCAAAGATAAAAAATGTGCAAGATAAACAAGAAGGAGGTAAAGTTATGGATCAAAAAACGTTGTCAGGTAGTGAAAAATTGACAATGAAGGACAAAATAGGTTTTCTTATGGTAAATTTGGGACCGGGAGCCTGCGGAGGGTTTGTAAACAGCTACAGATTGATTTATTTTACAGATGCGTTGGGGGTGGATCCGGTTTCGCTGGGATCGCTTTCAATCATTTCGAGTTTGGCTGCAATTGTTGCAGCGCCAATTATTGGCATGAAGCTTGATAATGCAAAAAGAAATAGGTTTGGTCATTATAAACTGCCGTTGATCATTTCGGCTATATTGTATGCTGTATTCTTTGCGGCAATGTGGTTTATTCCGTTTTTTGTACCGGATGGGGCGAAGTCGGCTGCGATTTTGATTACATCTGTGTTGATGGTAATTTCAAATTCTATGTATGATAATGCATCGTATTCTATTTTGCCCACATTATCGACAGACGTCAAGGATCGAGTGACTCTGAGTTCGTTAAAGGGCTCGGTTGCCAGCTTCGCAATCTATGGTATTAGTTTTGTGGCGCCGCTATTTATTGGGGCATCGACTGAGGCGTCAGGGTATATGATCGTTGCGGTGATTATTATAATCCTGATGGCGCTGGCGGCGGCCGGAGCGGGTATGCTCAGAGAACGGGTAGAAGCGCCGAAACATGAAAAAGTTTCGTTCAAAGAAATGATCGGCGTATTAAAATATCGCCCTGTATTTATGTTCTTTCTTGCCCATTTGATTCAGACAATGGGAACGTGTTTTGTGTTAATGCTCAGCGCCTATTACTTTACTTATGTGGTAGAAAATCTGCAGATTTATAGTCTCGTATCTATTATACAGACTTTTGCAATGCTTCCTATGCTCATGGTGTTAGGAAAGTTTGTAGAAAAATTTGGGCGAAAAAAAATGTATCTGGTTGGCATGCTTGGTATGGTATGGTTTCCGCTTTTCAGGATCGTGAATGTAAAAAGTATACCAATTCTTGTTGTAACGGCAGTGCTGTACGGCCTTTCCCAGGGAGCAATGGCGTCAAGCAAAACCGGAATTATGGCGGATGCATGTGATTATGTTTTTATTACAACGGGCAGACAGCAGAATGGAGCGGTTTCTTCTTTGTTCTCTGTGGCAAGTAATATCATTACTCTTGTCGGAACATCATTGCCAATGTACATCTTTGCTATGTGCGGTTTTGTATCGGGAGCATCCGAACAGACAGATGGAGTCATCCGTGCTATTATTGCACTGGTTCTTATAGTTCCGGTAGTGCTTAGTTCTGTATTAGCTGTTATTTTTGCAAAATTCTATCCAATTGGAAAAGAAGAAGCACAGGCACAGGGAGAAAAAATACGATCGATGCAGGATAAGTAAAGGGCGGTGTGTTGATGAAAATAGTATCGTTAAAAGAAAAACTGGCGTATTCTTTGTGTATTATAGGGGACATTCCTTTTACGATTGTGACATCTTCGTTTTTGTTGATTTTTTATACAAATGTAGTCGGACTGGATCCGGCAGCATGCGCTACGCTCTTTCTGATTGCAAGGATTGTAGATGGTTTGAATGATCCGCTGGTAGGGATATTCATTGACAGAAGACCTTATACAAAATGGGGGCATTTTCGCCCGACTCTGCTTGTCGGCGGAATTCTCTGTGCACTCAATTTTGGGATGATGTGGCTGGGCCCGCTCTGGGCTCCTGCCGGTAAACTGGCAATTGCCTATGTGACATATTTATTGCTGGGCGTTCTGTTTCCGCTGATGGATATTTCGTTGAACAGTATGCTTCCTGTTATGACAGAAAATTCGGATGAAAGAAATCAGTTATCGACAATCCGAGGAGGCGTTCAACAGGTGATGTCTCTTATTATCAGCTTTGCAGCTCCGTTGATCGTGGCAAATACTTCAGAAGCATCCGGATATATAAAACTTACTGTGATTACTGTTCTGTCCGGCATTTTCTGTATCTGTGCTGGGACAGCCGGTTTGAAAGAGAATGTAAAAGTCTCTGAGAAAAAGACATACCGAATCAGAGAAATTTTGGATGTCTTTAAGTTAAAGCCAATGTTGGCTTTTTATATAGCGATTTTGCTAAGCGGCATTGGTATGAGTCTTATGCTGACCTCCAATACTTATTTTTTTACTTATATATTTGGCGGTATGGCGATTTACAGCGTGGTGTCTATTGTAAATTCTGTGTTTTGTCTTCCGACACTGTTTACGTCAGGATTTTTTGTAAAACGTTTTGGAAAAAAAGGTACGTTTATTGTGGGAGTGCTCGTGTTGGGACTTGCAACATTGCTTCGAATGTTTGATTTGACGAATGTTCCGCTGCTGTTCTTGTCAACGGCAATTATGGCGCTGGGACAGGGATTGCGGAGTCCGATACAGTATAATTTGATGGCTGAATTGACGGATTATGCTGAGTTGAAACTGGGAGTACGCTCAGAGGCAGGAGTGGCGTCTGCATCCAGTTTTGTTGCCAAAGTCGGAATGGGAATCGCAGGAGCTATACCGGGATATTTGCTGGCGTTAAGTGGATTTGACAGTACAATGCAGGTTCAATCTCCATCAACAAATGCCGTTATTGTTGTGTGTACGATTCTTCTGCCGGCGGCGCTGCAGATCCTTGCAGCGGCTGTGATGTATTTCTTTTATCCGATCGGGAAAAAAGAACAGGAGAAACTGGAGCGGGAAGTAAAAGAACTGCATGAAAAGGGTATAACAGACAGATAATAGATTTTTATGTTGAAGAGAAGTTTTAGGATACAAATCATAGCAGATAGTGGGACGTATTTATGACGATACGGGAGGTTTATAATGAGATTAACAAATTTAAGAGTAAATGATTTAAAGACAGCTTTGGGAGTGGGAAACAAAGTATATTTTTCGTGGGTGATAGAGAGTGAGAATGAACATAACATTCTTCAGACGGCATATCAGATTACCGTAAGCGATGCAGAAAGTATCGTGTGGAACAGCGGGAAGATTGATTCAGAGCAGAGTATTGGTATTATGTATGAAGGCGCTCAGTTAAAAAGCAGCAGGGAATATAGATGGCAGGTGATTGTCTGGGATAACTGCGGACATAAAATGAATGGGACAGGAAGTTTTGAAACAGCGATTCTGGATAAAAATGAATGGAAAGCAAAATGGGCAGAATCAAATCTTGCGCGTAAAGTATTTGCAGCGGGATTTGGTAATCAACAGGGTTCTACTCTTTTTAGAAAGGAATTCGATTTGAAAAAGAAACCGAAAAAAGTACGCGCTTATGTTACATGCCATGGTATATACCAACTAAGTATTAACGGGAATAGAGTGGATGACCGGGAGTTTGCACCGGAGCATACTACGTATGAGAAATATCTTTGTTATCAGACTTATAATATTACGAAGATGCTGCATAAAGGAAGAAATGCAGTTGGAATGGAAGTCGCCGACGGCTGGTACAGTGAACGAAAAGCGGAAGAAGGAGCAGAGAGAAATGACTATGCGGCGGTTTTGTTCCAGATTTTAGTAGAATATGAGGATTCTGAACGGGAAATTATTCTTTCAGATAAGGACGTCAGGGTGTCGGATGGCGCTGTGATTTCTGCATATACTTATACAGGAGAATTATATGATGCGAGGATGGAACAGGATGGATGGTGCTGCACTGGCTTTAATGACGCAGCATGGTCTGATGCAGTTGAAAAAGATTATGGATATAATAATCTTGTACCGCAGGAAGACGCGCCTGTGATACCTGTAAAGAGACTGCCTGTTAAAGATGTGATTATTTCTCCACGAGGCGAAACAATTCTCGATTTTGGACAGAATATAGCAGGAACAGTGGAAATACGGTGTAAAGAACCGGCAGGAACAAAAATTGGGATGACAATGTTTGAAGTTCTTGATAAAGAAGGAAATTATTTTGACAGCATTTTTACTCCTGCTTCTCATGGACAGTGTCAGAAAAATGTGTACATAAGCAATGGTAAAGAGAGCGTATATCATTCCAATTTTGTTTATTATGGATTCAGATATGTGAAGATAGAAGGAATCAGACAGATAAATAAAGAAGATTTTATTGCGGTCGTTCTGTCGAGTAATAAGGATAAATCCGGAGATTTTGTGTGTTCTGACCGACGGTTGAATAAATTATACGAAAATACCGTATGGTCACAGACTGCAAATATGATTTCCATACCAACTGATTGTCCGCAAAGGGAGAAAGCGGGGTGGACAGGAGATATTGCAATGTATTGCCGCACAGCCTGCCATAACGAAATGATGACGCCATTTTTACGAAGATGGCTGGAAAATCTTGCATGTGAGCAGGGAATATACGGTGAAGTTCCGGTAGTGGTTCCTTATGATGGCAGATATCCTTCGAGATGTGAATATTTAAAAACGGTGGAAGATTGCCCGGATGGCATGGTAAGCAGCGCAGGATGGGGCGATGCAGCCATACTTGTGCCGTATGAAATTTATCATGTGACAGGCAACGCTGCTATTCTTAATTATCAGTATGATTCTATGAAAGCCTGGGCGGATTACATTATAGAACAGTCGAAAACACATAGAAAAGGATCCACTCTCCCGGATGAGGTTGAGGAATTTTTATGGAATACAGGATTTCATTTTGGTGAATGGCTGATTCCCAGCGAATCAGAAGATGGGTATGATGACGATGCTTATGAACCGGGACAAAACCCATTTCTTGTATGTCGCAATACAGCTATATATACGGCGCCTGTTTTTGGCTGGAATTCAGTAAAGAAAATGTCTGAGACTGCTTTGGCGGTAGGGAACGAGGATGATGCAGTATACTATTCTAAGATAGCGTCAAAAATGAAGGCGGCAATTCAAAAAGGGGTGATCGACGATAATGGGAATATGCCAGTTGAAAAAATGGGAGCTTATGCTTTGATGATATACTTTGATCTTGTTCCGGAAAGATATCAGAAGCATTTTTCTGAAAAGCTGTGTACAATCGTCGAACAGAGAAATTATCATCTTGATACAGGATTTTTAAGCACGCCATTCTTGCTGGATGCACTTTGTAAAATTGGGCGTACTGATCTGGCATATAAAATTTTATTGCAGGATACAGTTCCGTCCTGGTTATATGAAGTAGAAAAAGGCGCCACGACTGTATGGGAAAGCTGGTACAGTTATGATAAAGAGGAAAATCCATTGGAAATGAGTTTTAACCATTATGCGTATGGATGTGTCGCAGAGTGGATGTACCGATATATCGGCGGTATAGATATGTTGGAAATTGGCTATAAAAAAATACGAATATGCCCAAAACCTGATGCCAGTATTACATCTGCATGCCGAAGTTTTAAAACCGGATATGGTTATGTAAGATGTAACTGGAAAAAAGAGGGGGATGATTTCCAAATGGATGTGGAGATTCCGTGTAACACTACGGCCGAAATATATTTGCCGGATGGAACAATGAAAGAAGTAGGCAGTGGCAAATATACCTGTACGTTTTCGAAGATAGAACAGTACTAACTAATACTAACTAATTACCTCAAAACATTGATTTTCACTGATTATTATTATATAATAATTTCAGCAAAAACGCGAAAATGGAAAGGGGAGCGAAAAATGAAAATTTTAGACACGAAGTTCGTAAAAGGTTTTGTAAAAATGGCGGATGATGGATTTCAGCAGGGCTGGCATGAGAGAAACGGCGGAAATCTTTCTTACCGTTTAAAGGAAGAAGAGGTGGAGGAAATCCGTCCCCGTCTGAGCGACCATGACGACTGGAAGCCTATCGGCACATCTGTTCCGGGGCTGGCGGGAGAATTTTTTCTGGTAACAGGAAGCGGAAAATATTTCCGGAATATCATTGTGGATCCGGAAGCCTGCATTGCGATTATTGAATTGGATGAAAAGGGAGAAAATTACCGTATCCGATGGGGCCTTGTAGAAGGCGGAAGGCCCACCAGTGAGCTCCCCGCCCATCTTATGAACCATGAGGTAAAAAAACAGGTGACAGACGGAAAGCACAGGGTTATTTATCATGCCCACACAACAAATATTATTGCGCTGACGTTTATCCTGCCGTTAAAGGATGAGATTTTTACAAGGGAATTGTGGGAATCAGCAACAGAATGCCCGGTAGTCTTTCCTTCCGGTGTGGGCGTGGTTCCCTGGATGGTTCCCGGCGGCCGTGAGATCGCAGTGGCAACCAGCGAGCTGATGAAGTCCTATGACGTTGCGGTATGGGCGCATCACGGAATGTTCTGCTCCGGAGAAGATTTCGACCTGACCTTCGGTCTGATGCATACCGTGGAAAAATCTGCTGAAATCTTATTGAAGGTATATGCAGTCTGCCCGAATAAGCTTCAGACCATCACTGCCGATAATCTGCGCGACGTAGCCAAAGGCTTCAATGTAACCCTGCCGGAACGATTCCTTTTTGAAAAATAATAGTGTGTTCAGTATACGAAGAAGGAGGACCGTCAGGTCCTCTTTTGGCAGGAGTACAAAAGAGGGGCGTACAGTGAAACATTTGCCTTTATGAAAATCTGATGGTAAGAAGCCCATCCCTGCGGGGAAAAGCATTTGTTCTCGAAGTAAAAGCATCGAAGGGGATAGATGATCTGGAAAACGATGCCGAAATTGCTGTACAGCAGATTCATGACAAAGGATATATAGCGGAACTCCGGACAGAAGGATACCGCGATATTATCTGTTATGGAATTGCCTTTTACCGGAAGGATTGTGAGGTACGGTTGGACGAAAAACAAGGAACTGTATAATAGAAGAATTAACACCATTTCTTGTTAGAACAATTTTCAAACACGCTCTGGTAAAAGAGAACGCCGGTCAGACATTTATGGCGGCGTTCTCTTAGCGTCAGGCTTAAAGCTCCTGCCGCCGAAACTGGCTCGGGGTCATTTCGAATCTTCTTTTAAATAGCCGGTTAAAGTTTGACAGGTTGTCAAATCCCGTCTGCTGTGCTATTTCCAAGATAGAAACATTGGAGCTTCGAAGGGCCCGGGCAGCCTGGTTAAGCCGGTATTCGATCAGATATCCGGCAAATCCGGTTCCGGTTGCTTCTTTAAACCAGCGCATAAAATGGCTTGGACTGTACCCGCATTCATCTGCGATACTGTTCACGGTCAGCTTTTTATTATAGTCCTTTTCAATCCGGGATAGTACGGTCTTTAATTTCTGCATATTTTTATGGTCTGCCGGGTACTCATCCTTATCCTCCGCTGTCTGGAGCAGAATGGAGAACAAAACCAGAAGGTTGCCTTTTACTCCCAGTTCATATCCGTTGGGACGCAGGGAGCACAAACGGTCGGAAGCGTCCAGACATGATGAAACCTGAGCATATAATGGATGCTCCCTTCCAATACGTGGCGGAAACTGTATGGTTCCGTTTATGATTGGCCGGAGATATTTCTGGCTGCAAAGATCAACATTATCACTTCCAAGAAAGTTCATATCAAAAATAATATTTTCGTATTCCATACGCATTTTCGGCACACGCCGAAGTCCATGCAAATGCCCCGGCAATACGAAAAAGATATCGCCTGCCTGTGCCGTATATGACGTAAGGTCTACCTGAACGATCCCGCTTCCCTGCTTTACATATATAATCTCCATACTTTCCTGCCAATGCAGCGGCACGAATGTAAAATCAGTGGGAATCGTACAGGGATATATATTAAATGCGAACATTGTATCAGAATGACGCTTCGTCTCCTGATAGGCAGGATCTTTCATAATTGTTGTATTTGTTCTATTTTTCAAAAATTTCCACCTACTTCCAGTATATAAATGATGATAGGATTATACAATATTTTGATGGGATTATACAAGCATTTCATCCATGGATATGATAAAAATAAAGTATGGAAAGCATCAGACAGAAAGCATCAAACAGAAAGCATTAGACAGAAAGCATCAGTAATTCTTATTCCACATTGTTTGAACTGACAAGTCGCGCAGCGGCCTGCGTTCATGAGCATGTATCGAAGCGGAATGTGAATGTCCGCTTTACAGAAAGGGGATTTTACCAGAATGAAAGTAAATGGCGTAAAAAACATAGAAAACATTTTAACGGTAAGCTGTAAAAAGGAAATCGAACAGTGCTCTTATGAAGAGTTATATACCGCATTGATGAAGGTGGTAGAAGAAGAAAGCCTGAAGCATGTAGTTCCTGTAAGGGGACGTAAGCTTTATTATATTTCCGCTGAATTTTTGATCGGTAAACTGCTGAGCAATAACCTGATCAATCTTGGGCTTTATGACGATGTGAAGGCCTGTCTGGAGGCACATGGAAAATCCATGGCGGCTCTTGAAGAGGTGGAGCCGGAGCCAAGCCTTGGAAACGGTGGACTGGGAAGACTGGCTGCCTGTTTTCTGGATTCTCTGGCTACCCTGAACCTTTCGGGAGACGGTATTGGGCTTCGCTATCATTGCGGGCTGTTTCACCAGAAGTTCCGTGATCAGCTTCAGAGCGAAACGCCTGATTTCTGGCTGGGCGGCGACGAATGGGCGAAAAAAACAGAAAAGACCTACACAGTATCTCTTGCGGGAAAAGATTACGAAGCAAGGCTGTATCAGCTTGCGGTCACCGGCTATGAAGGACGTACCAATTACCTGAACCTTTTTGACCTGGATACTATCGATCCATCCATTATCGGGGAAGGGATTTCCTTTGACAAAACAGATATTGAGAAAAACCTGACCTTATTCCTTTATCCTGACGACTCTGATGAAGCCGGGCGGCTTCTTCGGATCTACCAGCAGTATCTCATGGTTAGTGCAGGCGCACAGATGATCCTGGAAGAGTGTGTGGAGCGGGGCAGTAATCTTCACAATCTCTATGATTACGCAGCCATTCAGATCAATGATACCCACCCGTCCATGGTGATTCCGGAGCTGATCCGCCTTCTCGGGGAAAAAGGAATCGATTTTGATGAAGCGACGGAGATCGTCACAAAGGTCTGCGCTTATACAAATCATACGATCCTTGCGGAGGCTCTGGAAAAATGGCCGAAGCATTATCTGGATACGGTGGTTCCGCAGCTGATGCCGATTATTGAAAAGCTGGATGCGGCTGCCCGCAGCAGGACGGAAGATACCTCCACCGCTATTATCGACGGGTACCAGATAGTCCATATGGCGCATATGGATATTCATTTTACACACAGTACAAACGGGGTTGCCGCGCTTCATACGGAGATCCTGAAAAACAGTGAGCTGAATAATTTTTACAGATTATATCCGGAGAAGTTTAATAACAAGACAAACGGTATCACCTTCCGGCGCTGGCTTCTGGAATGCAATCCAAAGCTGACAGAGCTGATTGAAGAGCTCATCGGACCGGGATTTAAAAAAGATGCGTCAGAGCTTGAGAAGCTTATGGATTTTACAGACAATGAAAAGGTACTGAAGCAGCTTGCGGATATTAAACATGATAATAAAGCTGCGCTGGCCGCATGGCTGGAGCATACACAGAAGGTTGTTGTAAATCCTGACAGTATGTTTATGATCCAGTCCAAGCGTATGCATGAATATAAACGCCAGCAATTGAATCTGTTGTACCTGATCCATCAGTATTTTGAGATCAAGGCCGGACATACGCCGAAGATTCCCATAACTGCAATTTTTGGTGCGAAGGCGGCTCCTGCCTATACCATAGCAAAGGATATCATCCACGCACTTTTAACATTGTCTGAGGTGATCGGGGACGACCCGGAGGTTTCCAAATGGATGCAGATCGTATTTATAGAGAACTACAACGTGACCGCGGCAGAAAAGATGATCCCTGCATGTGATCTTTCCGAACAGATCAGCCTTGCCTCTAAAGAGGCGTCCGGTACAGGAAATATGAAATTTATGTTGAACGGAGCCCTGACTCTGGGGACAATGGACGGGGCGAATGTGGAGATCGCAGAGGCAGTCGGCAGCGAGAATATTTATATCTTTGGTCAGAGCAGCAATCAGGTTATCAGGAGATATAGCCATGGGGATTACAGCGCCAGGGAATGGTATGAGGTTGACCCGAATATCCATAGAGCTATTGATTTCCTTACAAGTGAAGCCATGCTTTCCTGCGGCCGTCAGGAAAATCTGGAACGGCTGAAAAATGAATTGATCTATAAAGACTGGTTCCAGACTCTGCCGGATTTCAATGCTTACATTGTGCGCAAGGAACAGGCGGTTGCGGACTACGCCCAGAATCCTCTCGACTGGACAAAGAGAACCCTGATCAATATCAGTAAGGCCGGTTTCTTCTCGTCAGACCGCACCATTGAGGAATATAATAAGGATATCTGGCATTTAGGCGAATAAAGAAGAGCAACAAATAATGATAAAGAATAACAAAGACAGCAGGTTATGGAAAACCTGCTGTTTTTGCTATGTAGAAGAAGCAGAGAGAGTAAGAATAAAGGAAACTTGTTGACATACATTTTCAACAGTTATAATATTGAAAGTAAGGTTACCGCAATCCCACCGGCCCGCCGCCAATGGGGAGTTCGCAAATCTATAGAAAGGCAGCCAATATAATGATAAACAGAGAAGATATGCTGGAGCTGACAAGGAGGATGACGCCTGCCCGGACATCCTTTACAAGAGTTGCCGGATGCTATGTGGATAAGGACGGGGATTTTGACGGGAGCTTTAACACCAATTTCCTGAAATTATCCCCATCTGAGAGAAAAAGAAATCTTGAACTGGCAAAAACGATTCCGTTTTCTGAGACAAATGTAAAGCTTAAAAAATATAAATTTGCACCGGAAGATATAAAGCCGGGAAGTATGTGGCAGCTGCTCATGGCAATGAAAGAATGCGGGCTGAAGAATGACGCGCTGATGGACACGTTTTATGACGTTGTAATGGAAAACTACCATGCGTCCGGAGAATATGCCATTCTGGTATTCCATGACAGATATGATGTTCCGGTAAAGGCGTCTGATAAAGAACGGATGTGGGAGTCAGAGGAAGTATTTGAATATCTGATCTGCGCGATCTGCCCGTTGACGGGCGAATATGAGCCGGGCAGGCCGGAGTGCGGCTTTCTGTTCCCGGCCTTTACAGACCGCAGCGGAGATACGGAGCATGCGGCTGTTTTCCAGGCAAATGCAGATCGGCCCCATATGGAGATGGTTGATAAGGTTTTGGGGATAAGCCTGAAGAGGAAAGTAAAATGAAACGTAGAAGATGGACTATGCGGAAAGCACTCCTGCTTTTCTGTATTGGCAGTGTGGTGTTTGCCCTTCTGCTGCAGACTTTTCTGTTCCATCAGTCTCTGAGAAGTCAGATACGGGCAGAAAGTGTGGCGGACCATGAGACCTCACTGAAGAAAATGCAGGCAGATATTGCTTCGTTTATCCGCAATTTGAGAAGTGAAATGCTGACGATCTACAATGAACGTGATTTAATTGAAAGTCTTAGGGAGGCTGCGGAAGGCGAGAGCAATCTGAAGGATTATTATTGGAGCAGTTGGTATTTTGGGAGGAGAAAATTTACAAAGGATGACCGGCTTCTGGCTTTGTATTTATATGATACGGAGGATAACCTGGTGAGCGCTTACCGGTATAATTCGGTCAATTTTCCCAGAAACATTTATCTGGCAGACTATGATACGAATGCAGAGAGACTGAAAGAGTATGTACATGGCGGTCGGACGGATCTGCTGATCTCGGGCTATTATAATCCTGAGGAAGATTGTGATATTGTCCGGTTTGCATTAAAGCTTCATAATTACGACGAAACGCGGAAACAGATCGGATATATGATCTGCGATATTGACAGCGCCGCTCTTACTTCGATCATGGAAAAATATGTGGATTTGGAGCAGGTTTGCCTGTGGCTGCAGCCGGTGGGGGATCAGGTAGTGGCTATGGCGGGAAATGTATCCTCAGATCAGCTTGTAATACAGGAGCAGCTTGCCCGGGATATTGAGAACAGCTATGATCTAGGAGAACTGAAGGAGGAATACGAGAACAACTATCTGATCCGGGTCGAGCAGGAGGGCTATAGCCTCGATGCTTTTGTGCTGGTACCTCAATCTCTGTTGACAGCTACGCAAAAGTCTCTTATCCATACTCTGGTGGTTATTATGTCGACAATGATCGTTGCGCTTGTGGCCTTTGTGTTCCTGCTTTCCAGATGGATGACCAAGCCTGTGGAAGAGATGAAGGACAGCATTGTACGGATCAAAAACGGAGAGACGCAGCTTCGCGTACAGCCGGTGGGATGGTCTGAGGAACTGGAGGTCCTGGGAACGGAATTTAATGAGATGCTTGATCGAATACAGTATATGGCGAAAGAGGAATACAGACAGAAGCTGCTGGTGGAACGTACAGAGCTTAAAATGTTGCAGGCACAGATCAATCCGCATTTTCTTTATAATACGCTGGATACAATGAGCGGAATTGCCAATGCTCAGAACTGTACCCTGGTCAGCGGCCTGTGTCATTCACTCTCCGCAATTTTCCGTTACAGCCTGAATATGACTGATGAGCTTTCCACTTTGCAGAAGGAAATGGCACATGTCAGGAATTATCTCTATGTGATGGATGTGCGCAATGGATCATCCATAACATATGAATATCAGATTGACAGTGATACGCTGCAGGACAGCCTTCCCCGTATCTGTATTCAGCCTGTGGTGGAAAATGCGCTTTCTCATGGACTTAGAAATGTGCGGCGAAAGGATAAAAAGCTGTTGATACGGTCGGAGCATATAGGAGGAAATCTGGTCGTTACTGTGGCGGATAATGGAATCGGAATGGACGCGGATGATATGAACCGGCAGTTGGAAAAAAATGACCTTAAGAGGGTGGAGAGCGGTGTTTCTATTGGCATTCTGAATGTCAATGCCCGTCTGAAGAAGGTTTTTGGAGAAGCGTATGGACTTTGGATTGAGAGCCGGCCGGGGGAAGGGACGGTTGTGAAGCTGACAGTTCCTGCCATTCCTGTGGCAGACAAGGAGGAATTACAGTGAAAATAGAGAAATATAAAGTCCTTGCAGCGGATGATGAGTATTGGAGCAGGGAAAATATCCGAAATCTTCTTCATTGGGAAGAGTATTCCCTTGAATTTCTGGAACCTGCCTGTGACGGGGAAGAGGTAATGGAACGTATTCCAAAAGAGAAACCTGATATTATTCTTACGGATATCAATATGCCATTTTTGAGTGGTTTGGAGATGCTGGAACGGATAAACAAGGAATATCCGGATATTATTACAGTAGCTGTCAGCGGTTATGATGACTTTGAGAAGGTAAAAGGGGTGTTCATTTCCGGGGGAATTGATTATCTTCTGAAGCCTGTGGGCAAGGAAGAATTGGTGAATGTCCTTACAAAAGCCCTGGGGATCCTGGAAGAGCGGGAGACCGCCAAGGTACATGACGAGAACACCCGCCTTCAGGAATACAAGATTTCCTCTTTTCTGGAAGATGGGGAATACTCTGCATTACTGTCAGAGAAGCTTTACGGTCAGGCAAAGACGCATGCTCATGTGTCCAGTACCAGGACTTTTTCCGAACTGGCTACCGTGCTTGTGAAATTTTATGATATTTCAGATATTTCAGCCAGATTTGATCACGATATCCTTCAGATGTCCTGGAGCATTAAGTCCAGACTTAAAGAGCTTTTCGGCAAAGAGAATCATACGGTTATATTTAATTACAGTGTTAAAATGAGCGAATTTCTGCTTGTGGGTACGGCAGATGGCGAGATGCTGCAGCGGCTTGCCGGAAGGATATTGGAAGAATTTCCGGAAAAGGATTATGGTCCTGTTTCTGTGGTACTTCATGAGCAGAGCAGCTCTCTGGATGATATCGGCACGGTTTATCGGGAGATGATCGCGGTGCTTGTGACCCGTCCTTTCAGGCGGGCGCATTGTATCCTGCGCTGCTCCGAAACAGGAAGCGTCCCTTCTTCATCGTCCATCGGAAAATATGTATCTTCCCGTATGGAGGAAGAACTGTATCATCTTCTGGTCACCAGGCAGAAATCTGAGGCTTCCAGACTGATTTTCAAAACCTCTGGTTTAATACATTGTGATGAAAACGGCTGGTCTTTTCTGGATGTGAAGCAGTATGTGGGAAGAGTCACGAGTATTTTATTCCGTTATGTGCAGAATCAGCGGCCTGAAATGTCAGCGCAGATAGAAGAGGCAATGGACAATGTGGATTATTATATGAAATGTCTTGACGCCGGGGCGCTGATTACAACATTAAATATTATCCTTGACAGCCTTTGGGAGAACGATACCCAGAATAATACAGGTTCTGCTGTTCAGCAGGTAGAGCAGATCCATCAGTATATTGAAACAAATTATTATGAGAATATTACGCTTACCTTCCTGGCAGGGGAATATCATATGGACGCCAGTTACCTGTCACGGATGTTCAGCCAGAAATATGGGGAAACGATCATTGCCTTCCTGACCAGGGTGCGGATGGAGCATGCAGTAGCCTTTATGCGTGATCCGGATAAGAAGCTGGAGACGATCTCATTTCTGGTGGGATATGACGACTATAATTATTTCAGCCGTGTATTTCGTAAAAAGCAGGGAATCAGCCCAAGTGAGTATCGCAGCCAGATGGAGCGTGTTTGAACAGGCAATTGTCAAAAAAAGTGCGACTAAAATTTCCAAATATGTCCTAACGGTGAAAAGCCGGATTATGATTTAATATATCCGTAGTCAAGTCGGAGAAAGAAATCATAGTCCGGCTTTCATTTATAATTTAATTTAGGAGGGTTTGCAACATGAAAAAAAGAATGAAGAAATTTGTTGCGCTGGCAGCAACAACAGCAATGATCGGATCTCTGCCTGTCGTTGGAGCTACTACAGTATCAGCGGCTGATGACATTACCATCGGCGTTTCCATCTGGAGTTCTACCGATGTTTTGGGAAGCCAGTGTAAGAAGATCATTGACAAAGCAGCGGAAGCTCTTGGCGTAAATGTAATGTATGTTGACCAGGGGCACGTATCTGAGCAGGTTACTTCCTCTGTTGAGCAGCTTTGTGCAGCAGGATGCGACGGTATTATTATCTGTAACTCCGCAGATTCTGAAATGACGTCTGCTATTCAGACCTGTGATGCAAACGGCGTATATCTGACCCAGTTCTTCAGGATCATTTCTGAGGAAAACAGTCCGGAAGTATATCAGACAGCATGCAATTCCCAGTATTATCTCGGCGCAGTTCATGAGGATGAGGTTACCAATGGCTATACACTTGTAAATCTTCTTCTTGAAAATGGAGACAGAAATATTGGTCTTGAAGCATGGACCGTTGGCGATGCTACTTTCCAGCAGAGATGGGAAGGATATAAGCAGGCAGTTGACGAGTGGAACGAGGCAAATCCTGACGATCAGGCAACAATAACCGAGCCGGTTTATGCAAATACCTCTTCCGAGGAAGGCGCGGCGGCAGCTCTTTCCCTTTATAACTCCAATCCTGATATGGATGCCCTGATTGTTGCAGGCGGCGGCGGAGATCCTCTGGTTGGTTCCATTGGAGCCTTAGCAAATGAGGGACTTACCGGTAAGATCGATGTTGTTTCCACTGACTTCCTGGATGACCTGGCAGAGCAGTTAGAGACAGGCGGCATGTTTGCAGAATCCGGCGGACATTTCTGCGATCCGCTGTATGCATTCCTGATTACATACAATGCAGTACAGGGCAACTATGTGAAAGAAGAAGGAAGCTTTGGATATGAGATCCTCTTCCCGTATCTGTATGTATCCTCTTCCGAAGACTACGCAAATTATGAGCAGTATTTTGTAGAAGATGATCCTTATACCGATGAAGAAATTGTTGAGATGGCCGGCTATAGCTTTGAAGATCTGAACAAAGCTGCAACCTCCCTTTCCATCGAAGACGTTATTTCCCGTCACAGTAACTAATCATGATGATTCAGAGTTCTCTGCCTTTTAATAAGGCAGAGAACAACAGGTGATTCAAATTGCGCCCGCCTGAAGCTGAAAGCCAAGCAGGTAAATGTTTGGCTTTGGGCTTTGGGCGGGCGAATAAATGGATAAGGAGAATGGTTATGAAAAAACTGAAACAAAGCCAGTATTACGGGATTATGCTTCTGATCGTCATGCTTGTGGTTTTCTGGGCTGTGTTTAAAATCCTTGCTCCGGCAACCTTTGGCTCCCCGGATAAACTGGCTACCTATATGAAGTCGGCTCTGATCTACGCAGTCGGCGGCTGCGGCCTGTATTTTATCTGTGTAATGGGTCCTTTTGATATGAGCGTGGGCGCGAACATTGTGCTTTCCTCAATTATTGCCTGTAATGCAAGTGTGAAGTTCGGATATCTCGGACTGATTATTGCGCCATTGATCTGCGGTACATTAATTGGCCTTGTGAACGGAATTGTTTACATTAAGCTTCATATTTCTTCATTGATAGTAACAGTTGCACTTTCTCTGATTTACGAGGCTTTGAGTGTATATGCCACCAACGGCAAAAATGTTATTCTCGATATAAACTACCGGGCATTCGGAGATTATCCGGCCAATCTGATTCTGGCATTGGTTGCATACATGCTTTGTGCGTTTATTCTGAAATACACCAAGGTCGGCACCTATACTTATGCGATTGGAAGTAACGAGGTGGTTGCAAAGAATATGGGTGTAAATGTTGCAAAGTATAAGGTTGTTGCCTTTACCCTGGCAGGATTTTTCTTTGGGCTTCAGGCGATTCTGACTATCAGCTTCGGTACTTCTATGACGTCTGCTTCCAATCTGTCCTCTATGAGCCGCAACTTTACACCTTTGATGGGAACCTTTTTTGGATTGGCGTTCAAAAAATATGGCCATCCTGTAATTGCGATCGTAATTGGTGAGATGATCATTCAGCTGATGTTCAATGGTTTCGTTGCGCTGGGCGCTCCGACCACAATTCAGAATGTGGTTACAGGCGCGGCTTTGCTGATCATCGTTGCATTGACAACCAAGCCGGTTAAAGGCCTTGTGGTGAAATAGGAGGGACGATCATGGGTGAATTATTATTAAAAGCAGAAAAAATAGACAAGCATTTCGGAATCACACATGCCCTGGATCATGTTTCTCTTACCTTTGAAAAGGGAGAGATCCATGCGCTGATCGGTGAAAATGGTTCCGGTAAGTCCACGCTTACCTCCTGCCTTACCGGTATTTACAAGAAGGATTCCGGTACCTTTACGCTGGAAGGCAAGGAGATTACGGCATCCAACCAGGTAGAAGCAAACCATCAGGGAGTGGCGATCATCGTACAGGAGATCGGTACGCTTTCGGGCCTGACTGTAGCTGAGAATATCTTTCTCGGCAATGAAGATATGTTTACAAACCATGGAATCAAAAATACTTCCGCTATGAATAAGAAAGCGCAGGAGTATCTTGATAAATACGGATTTAATTATATCGATTCAACGAGGGTAATCGATGATTACAATTTTGAGGACAGAAAACTGATCGAAATTGTGAAGTCCACCTACTTTAATCCAAAGGTTCTGGTAGTAGATGAGACGACCACTGCTCTGGGTCAAAAGGGACGTGAGGAACTGTTTAAGGTAATGCACAGACTGAGAGATGAGGGAAGCTGCGTTATTTTTATTTCTCATGACCTGGAAGAGGTTATTGAGCAGTCTGACAATATCAGCGTACTTCGTGACGGCGTATATATCGGCTCGATCACCAAGGAAGAAGCTACTCCGGACAGATTAAAGAGCCTGATGGTAGGACGTGAGATCGGGGATAATTACTATCGTACTGATTACGGCGAGAAAATTTCAAATGAAGTGGTTATTTCCGCAAAGAACCTGTCAGTGAAGGGACAGATTGACAATCTGTCGCTGGAGCTTCATAAAGGCGAAATTCTTGGAATCGGAGGGCTTTCCGAGTGCGGTATGCATGAAGTGGGGAAGGCATTATTCGGCGCATCCTATTTCCGTGAGGGTACAGTGACTCTTGGGGACGGAACTCCCATTAACTCTATTCCGGACGCGATTAAACACAGTATCGCGTATGCATCCAAAGACAGAGATAATGAATCCCTGGTCATTAATGATACGATTTGTGAAAATATATGCCTTCCTTCCCTGGAGGATCTGAAAACAAACGGATTCCTTAAGGGCAGTTCCATGAAGAAGTTTGCAGACAAATTTGCAAAGCAGATGAGTACAAAGATGACAGGCGTAGATCAGTTTGTATCTGCGTTATCCGGCGGAAACAAGCAGAAGGTTGTTCTTGCACGCTGGGTTGGAAAGGATTCTGATCTGATCATTCTGGATTCTCCTACCCGTGGTATCGACGTTAAGGTTAAAGCTGATATCTATGCGATGATGAACAATATGAGAAAGAATGGAAAATCCATTATTATGATTTCGGAAGAGATTATGGAGCTGCTTGGTATGGCAGACCGTATCCTGATCATGAAAGACGGTAAAATCAACGGTGAATTTCTTCGTTCAGAAGATCTGAAAGATACGGATCTCATCGAGAAAATGATATAAGGGGGTAAAAAAATGGATACAAACGTAAAAAAAGAATCGGTTGAGAAAGTACCATTTCTGGAGCGGCCCATTGTGCGTACCGTCCTCCCTATTGCAGGCTTCGTTGTGATCTGTGTTCTGTTTGCAATCCTGACAAATGGCAGACTGTTTCAGCCTAAAAATATATCACTGCTTCTCAGCCAGTCCTATATGCTGTTGATTTCTTCCATCGGCGTATTTATGGTAATGACCATGGGTGGCCTGGACTTTTCCCAGGGCTCCATGCTGGGCGTGGCGTCCATTGTGGTATGCTATCTGTCACATTACAATATTGTCCTTGCTGTTATCGGGGGAGTTGTTACCGGCGGGCTCATCGGACTGATGAATGGATTCTTCAATGTAAAGAGAAAGATTACCAGTTTCATTGTTACGATCTGCAGCATGTATCTGTTCCGCGGCGTATGCGCCTATGCTACAACGTCATCCCCGGTCTACGGCGCCAGTGATATTTCAAAATATAATACTTTGCCGTTTATGCTTACGTTTACAATTATTATTTTCGTGGCTGCTTATATGGTATTTACGTTTACCGGCCTTGGCTCCAGGCTGAAAGCCATTGGTGCGGGTGAGACTGCAGCAAGATTTGCAGGTATCCGCGTGGAGCGCACGAAGATGCTGGTGTATACGGCAGCAGGCTGTATTACCGGACTTGCGGCATTTGTAAACTCTGTAAAGGTAGGTTCCGTTACCTCTACTGCCGGTAATCAGCTTGAGACTCAGATCATGATTGCTCTGGTTCTCGGCGGAATGCCTGTTAACGGAGGGGCAAAGGTAAGATTTTATAATATTATACTGGGTGTTCTGACTTATAAGGTCTTATCAAGCGGACTTGTCATGCTGATGATCCCTACGCAGCTTCAGCAGTTGATCCTTGGCATCATCTTCCTGGCAGAAGTAGCTCTGTTCAGTGACAGAAAGACCGGTATGATCGTTAAATAATTTTGAAAACAGAATTTATAAGAATTTTTGAGTAAGCTGATTAAGCGAGTTTTTCATTGACCAAAAGAACCGTATAGGATACAATAGTTAGTATCTTATGCGGTTTTTTGCTTCTGCGGATTTGAGATGGAAGCTGAATGGGCATTTTTTTGCGTTGACGGAATATTTCAGGTGGAATATTTCAGGCTGCCGGGAGGTAACCTGGCATGGCAGGAAAAGCAGCAGATCAGAATGGAGAGGAAGGTTGTATGCTGTACAGTGATGAAAAAGATTATATCATGAGGATAATCAAGGAAGTGGCAAGAGTGCTGTTTTCTATGATGCTTGGGAAAAAATATGTTCAGGTTGAACTGCCGGAGGAAAATAAGTACCAGGTTTCCGGAAGAGGAATGGATGAGTATAAGGACATGGTCGATCGGGGAGAGATCAATGAGGCGGAGAATTTTCTGCTGGAGGATCTTGATTACAGCAACAAGAATGAAGTTGCGGCAGCCATACGCTTTTATCAGTATATAAGCGAAAAGGGGGAAGAATTTTTGAAGATGCATGGCTACTCGGAGGAAGAGGCCCTTGAAGGCCTGAAGCTGTTGGCGGAAAAAGCCGGCTATGAAGAAGTATTCGAACTGGTCAGCAGGTAAGGGTTAAGAATGTATGGGAGCCGGACGGCAGGTAAGGATTAAGAATGTATGGGAGCCGGACGGCAGATAAAAAGTAAGCAGGTATGAGAACTGGCATCCGGTAAGGAAGGGGTAAGATACCGGATGAATGTAAGAGGACAATATATGGAAGAGACACAGAGGAATGTACGATGATTGAGTGGAAGCAGATGTTTGAGCAGGACACGTTGGACAGAGGAAGAGCTTCATATTTAAATAACCGGGTTGTGGATCTGGAGAAAATTAACGGCGGATACAAGGCTGCCGTACTGGGAAGGGAACGCTTTGAGGTATCCGTTAAAATTTCCGGCGGCAGCCTTGGACGGAGAAGCTGCAGTTGTCCGGCGGCGAAGGGCGGAAGAAATTGCGAGCATATGGCAGCGGTTCTGTACGCGATCGAAGCTAAGACAAGGGCAGAGGAAGAGCAGAAGACAGAGGAAATGTTCATGGAACAATGGCGGCAGCTTGATGAGGAAGCCCGGTTGAGGGAAAAGCAGGAGGCTGAGGAAAAAAGACGCCAGAAAGCAAAGAGGGAAGCTGCCAGGAAGAAGCGCCAGGATAAGAAGACGGCGGAGGGAACCCGCCAGGAAGAAATGCAGGCTGCTCAGGCAGCAGAGAAAGCCCGCCGTCAGGAAAAAGCGAAGGCAGAGGAAGCCCGCCGTCAGGAAAAAGCAAGGGCAGAGGAAGCCCGCCGTCAGGAAGAAGTAAAGGCAAAGGAAGAGGCCCTCAGGCTGGAAAAGGAACGGGAGGAAAAGCGTCTTGCCCGTGAGAAACGAAAAGCTGAGAAGGCCCGCCGTGAAGCCGAACAGAAACAAAAAGCAGAAGAGGCCCGCCGTATAGAGAATGAGAAACGTCTTGCGGAGGAAGCCCGCCGTGAAAAGATAAGACAGCAGAAGGCAGAAGAGGCGCAGCGTAAGGCTGAGAAAAAGAAAATGCAGCAGGAAGCGCAAAAGCTTGCGGAACAGAAACGCCTTGCCGAAGAAAAACGCCGCCGGAGGGAAGAAATGGAAAGACAAAAGGCCGAAGAGAAGCGCCGTCAGGAAGAAGCGATCGCAGCAGAAGAAAAATACCGTCAGGAAGAAGCGCAAAAGCGTCTGGAGGAACAAAAGCGTCTGGCTGACCAGGCGGCCCGTTTAGAACAGCAGAGGCGGAATACAGAATACACCCTTCTTGGAAGCTCCTGGACGGAAGATTCTGATCCTTCCGCAGGCGAAGTGAATAACGAAAGCCTTAAAAAACTGGAAAATTACAGCTATTTTGACGGTACCAGGATCAAAAATTCAATGGAAATATCCGCATCCGTTTTTAAGAGCGGCGGAAAACTGCTGGGAGAGGGAAGCCTGAAGGTAGAGAGGATTTTCAGCGGTTTTGATCCTTATAACAGCGAGCCAAGGGGACAATTGGAAGCAACAGGAAAAAAAGGGGCGGACAGCTTTCCTGTAAGGATTATGTTTTCCCGTACAGAGGTTTTGAATCTGGATTGCGGATGTCCCACATGCCGGAGAAACTATTATGGATGGTATTCAAAAAACACAAAATGTGCCTATACGGCAGCCGCGTTAATAGTATTGGAGACGTATCTGAATACTACTAATCTGGGCGACGCCACGGATAAAAAGGGACAGAGGCTTATTAATTTTTATCAGGAAAAACGGGCAAACCGCATGATGGCGGACGTTGCTTCCAAAAAAGAGAGCCTTCAGCTTGTTCCCCGCCTTATGAGAAAGGATGATAAGCTTTCCGTATCCTTTAAGATAGGCGAAAACAGGCTTTTTGTGGTCAAAAAGCTGGATGATTTCTGCAGATATGTCAAGGACTCTTCCACAGAACTCTATGGGACAAGTACAAAAATCAATCACAGTCTCAGCAACTTTACCGAAAAAGGAAAGAACTGGATACGTTTTATCAATCGGATAGTACGGGAGGAAGAGGAATTTCTTCAGAGACTTCAGGAATCCCGCAATTATTATGGGTACCAAAAATCCAGTGTGGGAAGCAACCTGAACCTGTTTGGATGGCGTCTGGACGAATTTTATGAACAATTGGCAGAGGATACTGTGGAATTTGAGGATAAGGACAGTGGTTTCAAAAAGAAGGGAACGGTATCCTGCGCGGAGCATAACCCCAAGGTTACTATGCGCATATCTGCCGAAAAATTAAAGGGAGATAAGGAGTTCCACGGAGTGAAGGTGGAAGGCGCCCTTCCGGCGCTGTATTTTGGGACGGATACGGCTTATTATATTGAGAATGATCATCTGAACCGTGTAGACAGAGCCTTTCTGGACAGAATCGAACCTCTTGCCAACATGGCCAATGACAACGGCTTTTCTTTCCTTGTGGGAAGAAATCATATGTCTGAATTTTATCACAGGATCCTGCCCCAGCTTCAGGATATCGTGGACGTAAAAGAAACAGAGCCGGAGAGATTTCGTTCCTATCTTCTTCCTGACGTACGTTTTATTTTTTATCTTGATGCGGAGAAGGAAAATGCCTCCTGCAGAGTATATGCCAGATATGGAGAAAAAGAGGTTTCTGTGCTGGACGTCATTAAGAATCGTGAGACGGGCGGCATAGAGCCGTTCAGGGACAGGGCAAGAGAAGAAGAGATCATTTATCAGGTCCTGCAGTGGTTCCCGGAAATTGACTGGCAGAAAGATGAATTACATTGCGGGAAGGACGAATCCCTGATTTACCATGTCATGGAAGAGGGAACGGAAAAACTGATGGAAATGGGAGAAGTGAGGTGTACGAAGCAATTCCTTGGATACCGTACGGTCAACAGGGTAAAGGTTTCCGTAGGCGTTTCCGTGTCCTCAGGTCTTCTGGAACTTGATATTGCTTCGGAGGATATTCCACAGAAGGAATTACTGGATATTTTAAACAGCTACCGTACAAAGAAGAAATACTACCGGTTAAAGGACGGTTCCTTTGTAAATCTGGAGGATCCTTCCCTGGAAATGCTTTCTGAACTGATGTCTTCCATGCATATGAAGCCCAGGGAATTTGTAAAGGGCAAGATGCACCTTCCCATGTACCGGACTCTTTATCTGGATAAAATGCTGGAGGAAAACGACAGCGTTTACAGCAGCCGCGACAGTCATTTCCGTGAGGTGGTAAAAGGCTTTAAGACCATTAAGGATGCTGATTTTGAAGAACCGGCAAGCCTTTCCAGAATTATGCGCAAGTACCAGAAAAACGGATATAAATGGCTGCGTACCCTGGAGGCATGGCAGTTTGGGGGAATCCTTGCGGATGATATGGGACTTGGAAAGACTCTTCAGGTGATTGCCGTGCTGCTGGCGGCAAAAGAAGAGGGAAAGGCAGGGACTTCCCTGGTTGTGGCGCCCGCTTCTCTTGTTTTCAACTGGGGAGAGGAGTTTCAGAGGTTTGCCCCTGATCTGAAGATTTCTTTGATCACAGGAACACAGGAGGAAAGGCAGGGGAAGATCCACGCCTGGCAGGAGTCTGACGTCCTGGTAACTTCCTACGACCTTCTGAAACGCGATATTGCATTTTATGAAGAAAAAGAATTTTTGTATGAGGTCATTGACGAGGCTCAGTATATTAAAAACCATACGACAGCGGCGGCAAAGGCGGTGAAGGTAATTAAAAGCCGAACCCGCTATGCGCTCACCGGAACGCCCATCGAGAACCGCCTGAGCGAGCTGTGGAGTATTTTTGATTACCTGATGCCCGGCTTCCTGTACACCTATGAAGTATTTAAGCGTGAACTGGAAACCCCTATTGTAAAGAACAGCGATAAAGCGGCGGTGAAACGCCTGCAAAAAATGGTCAGCCCCTTTATTCTCCGGAGGTTAAAAGAGGACGTCTTAAAAGACCTGCCTGAAAAACTGGAGGAATACAGGTATGTGCGTTTCGACAGTGTACAGCAGAAGCTTTATGACGGACAGGTAGTCCATATGAAAGAGAGCATTGCCCGCCAGAACGATGCGGAATTTAATAAAAATAAGATGCTGATTCTTGCAGAGCTGACCAGGCTGCGCCAGATCTGCTGCGATCCGTCCCTGTGTTTTGAAAATTATAAGGGTGAGGCCGCAAAACTGGAAGCCTGCCTTCAGTTGATCCAGAGCGCTATGGACGGCGGACACCGGATGCTGGTGTTTTCCCAGTTTACCTCCATGCTGGAAATCCTGCAGAACAGACTTGACGAGGCAGGAATTTCCTATTATACGATCACGGGAAGCACCTCCAAGGAAAAGCGCCTGCAGATGGTAAAAGAATTTAATGAGGGAGATACTCCCGTATTCCTGATCTCCCTGAAGGCGGGAGGCGTCGGCCTGAATCTTACCGGAGCGGATGTAGTCATTCACTATGACCCGTGGTGGAATCTTGCAGTGCAGAATCAGGCCACTGACCGTGCCCACCGTATCGGACAGACAAAGAAAGTAACCGTGTATAAGCTGATCGCCAAGAACACGATTGAAGAAAAAATCCAGAAGCTTCAGGAAACCAAGAAAAACCTTGCGGAACAGGTCATCGGCGGCGAAGCGGGCCAGCTTGGCAGCCTGAGCAGGGAGGAGATCATGGAACTGCTGGAGGTATAGCAAGCTTCTGGTATTCCCTTGGAGTATGTCCGGTACGTTCCCGGAAGGTTTTGGAAAAATAGGAGGGGGTGGAAAAACCGCACTGGAATGCCGTTTCCGTGACCGTTTCCCCCCTTGCAAGGAGGGCAAGGCTCTGCTCAATACGATAGTTCAAAAGGTAATCGAAGAGAGACTCGTGCATGGTTCTTTTGAAAAAACGGCAGCATTCGCTGGGACAGATGTTTACCTCGGCCGCAATATCCGACAGCGCTATTTTTTCCGGGTAATGCTCATGGATATAGGTAAGAATCTGTTTCAGCCGAACAAGGTTTTTGGATGCGATCTGATTTTCCAGGGTTTTAGAGGTATGGCAGCATACGAGCCTCCAGATCTCCATTAAAAGCAGATAAATCTGAAAATCATAGTCCTCCACCTCCTTCTGGTTGTGGTAAAGCTCATTGATCTTTTTGAGCATAACAAGAATATCCGCCTGCCACTGGCTGGACGGGGACAGCACAAGACAGGGAAGCGACGGGTTTTCTACGATCCGGTTTACATATTTCTCTTTCAAAAAGCTGTCCTTATATCCCTCCAGAAGGCGCGGGTGGAAGGTGATGGATACATAGTGGCAGTCCTCTTCGCTTACCGGTCTTCCGGTATGGGGCATGTTGGAATTACAGAGGATTCCGTCGCCGGCTCTCAGGTGGTGCTCCTGGTCATGAACCTGATAGTGGATCTCCCCCTCCAGGATATATGTCCACTCAAGCTCCGGATGCCAGTGCCACATAAAGGTATGCCGCTCATAGTTGGACAGCCATTCATGGCTGACTCTTACAGGGAAAAGATAAGTTCCGTGCGCTTTGATCTCTTTTTGGTTTCGGTCGGTTTGAATCTGCATAAAACACCTCAATATATTGATAAAACTGTCTAAAATATTCGTTGCAGCAACTCTTTCTTCTCATTATAATCATATTATAAACCAAGTCAAGCAGATGTTGCTGCTTGCACCGCAGGTGTGAACGGTAACGCAGTAACAGTTACTTCACTCCCAGAGCAATTTTCAAACACGCTCCAGGCCTTGCACTGGCTGCAGGGGCTATGGGTCAGTAACAAGCGGATTACAGATGTAAACGATAACAAGTATGTAAAGGAGTACAGTCTGACATGAAAACGGAACAGGTTAAGGAATTATTAAGTCAGGATTCTGCCATTCAGCTTTTAGAACAGATGTATGGAAAGGGAAAGGCTGAGGAGAACGCCGCCCGCTATGAAATGGTGGCAAATGGATTCAGGAAGGAATTTGGCGATAAAGAGTTTGAATTTTTTACTTCACCGGGAAGAACGGAAATCGGTGGAAATCATACGGATCATAACCGTGGGAAAATTTTGGCAGGCAGCATTCAGATGGACTGTGTAGCGGCAGCGGCTGCCAACGGCACTGAGACCATCAGGATCATCAGTGAAACCTACAAGCAGGATTTGGTGATCGATCTTGCGGATCTGGCTCCTACAAACCAGACGACAGGAACGCTTCCTTTAACAAAGGGCGTTTTAACAGGCTTGAAAAACAGGGGCTTTGAGGTTCATGGTTTTGACGCTTATGTGACCAGCAGCGTTATCGGCGGTTCCGGCGTAAGCTCGTCCGCATCCTTTGAAATGCTGGTTTGTTCCATCGTAGACTATCTGTTTAACAAGAATACCGGAGATGTTGTTTCCTACGCAAAAGCAGGACAGTATGCAGAAAACAAATACTGGCTTAAGGGCTCCGGGCTCCTTGATCAGATGGCATGCGCAGTAGGCGGCATTATCACGATTGATTTTGCAGATGAAGAAGAACCGAAAATGCGTAAGGTTGACTGTGATTTTGACGATCTGGATTTGGATCTTGTAATCGTAAACACCGGAAAAGGCCATGCGGATTTAAGCGCGGAGTACTCTGCGGTACCCAATGAAATGAAGAGTGTAGCTGCATATTTCGGCAAAGAGGTGCTGCAGGAGGTAGACGAGGAAGCAGTTATTGCAAATGTTAAAGATATCCGCAAAAAGTGCGGTGACCGTGCTCTTCTGCGGGCGCTCCATTTCTTTGAAGAAAACAAGCGCGTAGACCTTCAGGTAGCAGCATTGGAAAGGGGCGACAGAGAGGCATTTCTGAAAGAGATTACCAATTCCGGCAATTCTTCCTGGAAATGGCTGCAGAACTGCTATCTCAATGAAACGCCTAACGAACAGTCTATTACCAGCGCGCTTGCACTGACAGAACTGTTCCTTTCCAAGATCAACGACGGCGCGTGCCGTGTTCACGGCGGCGGCTTTGCCGGAGTTATTGCGGCGTTTATTCCGAAGAAGCATACGCAGGAATTCTGTACATATATTGACAATGCTCTTGGGGAAGGATCTGCATTTATCATGCACATCCGTAAGCAGGGCGCGATCCATGTAGAGTTTTAAAGAATAGTAGAAATCCGCGTAGCTTTAGACGCGCGGTTCACGAAACTTATATCAGATGTGGGATGACTCCCGCCTCTATAGGCGGTGAGTAACAAATTTGTATCAGTGGCGGGATTCAATCCCCCATCTGATATACGCTCCGCGAGGATGTGCAGGGATTCGGTTTGGAATTATGTCAGCGTAGCTGACCCGAATCCCGCACCAAGACTCGCGAGCGAGTCTTGAACAGATACAATTAGTATTTATAAGGAGGAAAACATCATGGCAATTTTAGTAACAGGCGGAGCAGGATACATTGGAAGCCATACAGTAGTGGAACTGCAGGCTGCAGGCTATGACGTGGTTGTTCTTGACAACTTAAGCAATTCCAGCGAGAAATCCCTGGAGCGTGTAGAGAAGATCACAGGAAAGCCGGTGAAATTTTATAAAGCGGACATTCTGGACAGAGATGCTTTAAATGAAATTTTTGACAAAGAGCAGATCGATTCCTGTATCCATTTTGCAGGCTTGAAGGCAGTAGGCGAATCTGTTGCAAAACCGTGGGAATATTATGAAAACAATATTGCAGGTACTCTGACACTGGTGGATGTTATGAGAAAGCATAACGTGAAAAACATTATTTTCTCTTCCTCCGCAACTGTATACGGAGATCCGGCGATCATCCCGATCACAGAGGAATGCCCGAAAGGACAGTGTACCAACCCATACGGCTGGACCAAATCCATGCTGGAGCAGATTTTATCTGATATCCAGAAGGCTGACCCGCAGTGGAACGTAGTGCTTCTCCGTTACTTTAACCCAATCGGCGCTCATAAGAGCGGAACCATCGGAGAAAATCCAAACGGTATCCCCAACAACCTGATGCCGTATATTACGCAGGTTGCCGTAGGAAAGCTGAAAGAGCTGGGCGTATTCGGAAACGACTATGACACCCCGGACGGTACCGGCGTGAGAGACTACATCCATGTTGTAGACCTTGCCAAAGGCCATGTAAAGGCACTCAAGAAGATCGAAGACAACTCCGGACTGAGCATTTACAATCTTGGAACAGGAAAAGGCTACAGTGTTCTTGATATTGTGAAAAACTTTGAAGCTGCAACAGGCGTGAAGATCCCGTACGTGATCAAACCGCGCCGTCCCGGCGATATCGCCACCTGCTATTCCGATGCCACCAAGGCAGAAAAGGAACTTGGCTGGAAAGCAGAATACGATATTAAAGACATGTGCGCCGACTCCTGGAACTGGCAGTCCCACAATCCAAACGGCTATGAGGACTAAGTATATTAAAAAATGAACGAAACAATTAAACAGCTTTTTGAGCGTAAATCCGTTCGCGTTTTTGAAGACAAAGAAATACCGGCCGGGGATAAAGAGACAATTCTGGAAGCGGCAATGATGGCGCCGTCGGCGGGCAACCAGCAATTATATACAATCCTTGATATCACGGATCAGGAGAAAAAGGACAGGCTTGCGCAAACCTG
The DNA here is from genome assembly GCA_030524715.1 of Eubacteriales bacterium. GTDB lineage: Bacteria > Bacillota > Clostridia > Lachnospirales > Lachnospiraceae > Blautia_A. Next base: position 44,580 of record JAUNGB010000005.1, read on the forward strand.
CGATCACCAGCCTTTCATTGCAAAAGCGAAGATGGTCCTGATCTTCTGCGCCGATTGCAGTAAATGGTATGAGGCATATAAGGAAACCGGATGCCAGCCGCGCCGTCCGGGAGCGGGAGATCTGATGCTGGCGGTTTCCGATGCGGTAATAGCTGCCCAGAATGCGGTGGTTGCCGCATGGAGCCTTGGAATCGGCTCCTGTTATATCGGAGATATTATGGAAAACTGCGAGATCCATCGGGAAATGTTGAATCTGCCGGCCTATGTTTTTCCGGCCGCAATGCTTGTATTTGGGTATCCTGCCAAACAGCAGATGGACAGACAGAAGCCCAGGCGGGCGCAGCTCTGCCATATCGTGCATGAAAACGGATACCGTTCTATGCAGCCGGAGGAACATCAGAAGATGTTCCTCCGTGAGAAAACGAACAAATCCTATGAAGAATGGATGCAGGCATTCTGCAATCGGAAATATAATTCCGATTTTTCAAAAGAAATGACACGTTCCGTGGAAGAATACCTGAAGGATTATTTTGACAGAATAAGACTTTAAAAGTCTTATTCTGTATCGTCACGCTCTAATGTATCAGTGGAGGGAGAATCTCTGTTAAAAAAGTATGAACATTGTTAAGCCGGTTCAGCAGACATTTTTTTCTGCAAATGGAACTGGAAGGCGGTGTATTCGGGTACTTCACGGTTGATGGGAAGTCCTGCGTTCATAAGCGCCGAACCGGAATAGACTTCTTCTCCGCCGTTGATGGTATACATGGCGCCTGGTTCCAGGCCCTTGGCGCGGATATATTCCTGGGGGCCGTTGCAGGTAAGGTTTGTAACGACCACACTTAAAAGAGACTCGCTCTTATCCTTGGTCACATGCTGCCATGCTGTCATATTTCCCACTTCAAAGGGATTGGTCAGGCGGTAGTAATCGCCTGTAAAAATAATATGATAATATTTCCTGAACAGATCGCTTTGTTCCTTACATAGCTTCTGTTCTTCTTCCGAAAGATGGGTTGCATCCAGCTCATAGCCGAAGGTTCCGCACATGGCCACCACTGCTTTTGTGCGGAGGGGGATAAACCTGCCGCTGTCGGAAATGTGCGCGCCCATAGTAGAAACCGGGTATACAAAGGAAGTTCCGTAATGCAGCTTCAGACGGTCGATGGGGTGGTTGTTGTCACTTACCCAGTATTGCGGATAGTAATGGAGCATAGCCGCGTCATAACGTCCGCCGCCTCCGCTGCAGCCTTCAAACAAGATATCCGGGTGCGTTTTGATGATATTATCCATCACGCGGTAGAGGCCGAGAATATAGCGATGGTATACCTCGCCCTGTTTTTCTGCCGGAAGTTCATTGGACCAGATATCCGTGAGGGAACGGTTGATATCCCATTTTACGTAGAAAATATTGGCGTCATCCAGAATGCCGTTGACTTTTTCAATCAGGTAATCCTGTACGTCCCTGCGGCTCATATCAAGAGCCAGTTGGTTCCGGCTGCGCACTGCGTGGCGCCCCGGAATCTGCATAACCCATTCCGGGTGGGTCCGGTAAAGATCACTGTCCTCTGAAACCATTTCCGGTTCAAACCAGATGCCGAATTTCATCCCCAGATCGTTGATCTGTTCTACTAATTTATGCAGGCCGCATTTGATCTTATCCTCATTTACATACCAGTCTCCAAGACCGCTGTTGTCGTCATCACGCTTGCCGAACCAGCCGTCGTCCATGACTAGGAGGTCTACGCCCATTTTTTTGGCCGCTTTGGCGATCTCCACCAGCTTGACGTCATCAAAATCCATGAATGCAGCTTCCCAGCTATTGATCAGGACAGGACGCTCCACATCTTTGACAAATTTGCTCTTACAGAGATTGGAACGGTAGAAGTCATGATACAAATGAGAAAGTCCTGTAAAACCGTTCTCAGAAAAAGCCATAACAACCTCCGGCCCTTCAAAGACCTCCATAGGCTTGATCTCATAGACAAACTGTTTGGGATTGATTCCCATTACCAGACGGAGCTGGTCATACTGGTCAAGCTCTGCTTCCGCAAGGAAATTACCGCTGTACATCAGGGAAAAGCCGTAGCATTTTCCATAATCCTCTGTGGCGTTCTTGTCACAAAGAATGACGAAAGGATTCTGCTGATGACTGGAAGAGCCGCGGACGCTTCCGATGGTGTGAATATGGTGAGTCATATGCTGACGCTCTACCTGGCGCTCCTGGCCGTAGCGCCCCGGAAGGCTGACCAGATCAAAATCCCTGCCGTTAAGGAAATCAAGGCAGACAGACATGATCTTCCTCAGATGAACAGGAGCGCTTCCGCAATTGCTCACCTTTACGGCGCGGGTGATGATATCGGCTTCTTCAAACACGCTGTAAAGAAGCACGACCCGGACATTGCTTACCGCATCGGATAAAGTAACCTCCAGTGAATCCACGGTATCTCCCTCATTGGCAAAAACACAGGGAAGAGTATCCAACTGGTATTTGCCTTTGGAGATTTTAAAATCAACGGCCTTGCCGTGGAAAGAATAGCTGCCGTCACTGTTTACGACCTCAATGCTTGTAGTACGGAAATCTCCCTGCTGCTGTGTGCTGAATTCCTGGGGCTGCGCGTCCAGGGAAAAGGTTCTGGCATTTCTGGATTCATAGGGATTTCCGGAAAATCCACGGTCGTACTGCATAATCTGATAACTCATGTCCCCATCACAGATGCCGGGTCCGTAATAAAGATGAAAAAGATAATCCAGATTTCCGATTTTCATCTGGTAGGACGTATTTCTGGTGTGTAACGTAATTGTTTTGCTTTTTTCGTTAAAAATGATTCCCATAAGTGTCCCTCTGTCGTTTATTTTTTAGCAAATGCCTGTGGCAGCATTTGCTTTATTATAGCAAAAAACAAGAAAAATCTCATTTAGCATAATGCGGGAAAATAAGAAGATTATTTGTGAATTTCTACAAACGGATTTTTATTCTGAAATCAACCAGTCAATCAGGTTAATTGATTTTATACCATCATAGGAAGAATCCATTCCTGTATTCAAGGAAAGAACTATCTTCTCATAGTTATCACTGATTTTCCGGAGTGGTGTTAATTCTCGTTTGCGAACATCTTCGCTTGTCATCGATTCTGTGACCTGAACATAAAGTTTGTCGTCTGCCTTTGTTGCGATAAAATCCACTTCGGAATTATCAATCTTACCTATAGAGACATCATAGCCTCGACGAAGCAGTTCAAAGTAAACAACATTCTCTATTGCGTGACCGCTATCACGGTCTCTGAATCCAAGGAGATAGTTTCTAAGTCCGATATCGACAATGTAGTACTTCCCGAGGGTGCGTAAGAATTCCTTTCCTTTGATATCGAATCTTTTGATATCGTAGAAGAAATATGCCTCCAGCAGTGCGTTCACATAAGCCTGAACAGTGTGAGCGCTTGGGGTCCCTTTTCGCCTCCCGTCTTCGAGAAGTCCTTCATTTACCAAGGTGTTGCCGATAGAAGAAACAGAAATGCTGCTTCCAATGTTATCAGCAAGGAACATGACGATTTTTTTCAAAAGAACAGGGTCAGTGATTCTTTTTTGACCTCTGCGGTTTTCACGTTCGAGAATGTCTCTTACGATAACGGTAGAGTAGATACCTTCAAGCAGCACCAGTGCTTTTTCCTGATCTAAGCCTACGTCAGCAATACCCGGCATTCCACCAAATCGCATATATGCATCGAAAACCTCATAGAGTTCATAATGTTCTCCCGCTTTATCAAAAGCTTGTTTGCGTGTACCGCCCAAAGCACTTTTCGTTTCTCTTATTTCAAAATCGTGGAATGTTAAAAATTCAGAGAAAGACAAAGGCAGCATCTTTATTTCTACGCATCTTCCAGATAAATAGGTGGCATATTCGGAGGAGAGCATATAGGCATTTGAACCCGTGACATAAATATCGCAATTGAAATCTACACGGAAAGAGTTAACAGCATCCTCCCAGTCAGGAACACGCTGAACCTCATCGAAGAAGAGGTACATTCTTTTATTTCGTACGATATGCTGCCTGACATATTCGTAGAAAGAGTCACTATTCATATTCTTATAAGCGTATGATTCAAAATTCATTTCAAGAATCTGGTCGTCAGTAACCCCATTTTCCTTCAGGTGGAGGATCATTAGCTTCAACAGGCTGGATTTGCCGCATCTACGGATTCCGGTAACAACCTTCACCGGTTCGGTGTCCTGAAATGCTATAATCTTATTCAAGTATAAATCTCTTTTTTTAAGTTTATGAGTATCAATCATTTGACCTACCTCCTTGTGATAAGAGTTTAGCATAAACTTATGAAAAAATCAAGTTTGTGCACTGAAATGCAAAAACTATAAAATATCGACAATTTCTGCACTCCAAAGGAAGAGGAATTCTCTGTCGCCTATTTTTGAGCAAAAAAGTAGGCAGATTTCTATAAACAGAAAGAAAGTGGGCGCGCGGAAAATTCTGTACAAAGGAAATATTCAATGATACAATTTCATTATACAAAACGGTTTGAACAAGGGAGGAAGAGAAGATGTACATGACAATTTCGGAGATGCTTGACGAATTACAGGGTAAAGCCGTTCGGAATCCAGAAATCCGGGCAAGGCTTCTTGCGACCCGCACGGAACAGAACCCTGTTTCTGCGTTTTGCCGGGAGTGCAGGGCTTTGGGCTATGAAATTTATGATATGGATCTGATTAATGCCGGCGAGGAATTTTACGCCCAAATGAAGCGCAGTACAAACGGCGGAGGAGAAAATTCTCCCATGCTGGAGGGGCAGGATGATTTTTATGAAATGTTTTTTGCCGCGCTGGAAATCTAAAGTGCGTCTGAAAATTGCTTTCTGAAAGATGTATTCCGCAAAGTGAGAGATGCAGATAGCGGGAATGAATTTTCAAACACACTTTAAAGCAATGAAAGACATATGCAGGACATTTTACGATAGAAAGAGATGGGGAAAACAGAATGGATTTGGGAACGATTACTTTGGATAAGGGAAACCGGGCGGCGATTGTGTGCTGCTCCAACGGCCAGCCGCAGGTACAGAAGGAAAGACTCCACAGACTGAAAAATACGCTGCTTCATTTGGGGCTGATTCCGGTTTTCAGCGAGTACATCTATGAAAGAGATTCTGTTTTCAGTGGTACTGCAAAAGAGCGTGCGGAAAGTCTTATGAGCTTCTATCAGGATGTCGGGATCAAAGCGATCTTTGATATTTCCGGCGGAGATATCGCCAATGAAATATTGCCGTATCTGGACTATGAACAGATTGGGAAAAGCGAAAAAATTTTCTGGGGCTACAGTGATCTTACGACAGTCATCAACGCGATCTATGCAAAAACAGGAAAAGCGTCCGTCCTGTACCAGATAAAAAATCTCACAGGAAAAGATGCCGGGATGCAGATTTCCAATTTTACCGGCTCCGTATTTGAAGGAAAAGAGGACTTATTTTCTTTCAATTATGAATTTGTACAAAAATCACATATGCATGGAACTGTAGTCGGAGGAAATATAAGGTGTCTGCTTAAATTGGCAGGTACTCCGTTCTGGCCTGATATGAAAGGGAAGATTCTGCTGCTTGAAAGCCGCGGCGGAACTGTTGCGCAGATGGTAACTTATTTAAATCAGCTAAAGCAGATCGGAGTATTCGGGGAAATAAGAGGGATTCTTTTAGGCACATTTACCAGAATGGAAGAAGAGCATTGCTTCCCCGATATCGTAGAACTGGTAAAGAAATATGCGGGAGAACAGCTTCCCATTGCGAAAACAGAGGAAATCGGTCATGGAAGCAATTCAAAAGGAATCCTCATAGGGCAGGAGATCAGCATGAAAGTCAAATTTGGTTCATAATGGGAACAGGCAATATTAAGGCAGGTGCGAAGCATATGGCAAAAAAAGAATTGATCGAGGAAGTTGGAAGGTACATAGACAAATACTATGAGCCAGGAACGGATGATATTAAGATGGATAAGGAAATGAAGTCTATCTTTGATAAAATAACAAGCATCCGGAAAAAGAGAAAAGAACAGAAGATACAGGAAGCGCCTGCAGACTATGAGACGGATATGTCTGTCCCTAAACAATTTGATGCGGGCAGCATGCAGAAAACGAAGATTACCAAAGAAATGTCGCAGACAATGGCGCCGAACCGGAGCATAGATGATCTGATGAACCAGATGGAAGAGATATTTTCCCAACGTCTTCTTCGTATGATCGATGAGAGAGGATTGACAGATTCTGAGGTTTATACAAAAGCATATGTTGACCGGAGACATTTTTCAAAGATCCGGAAAGATATTAACTATGCACCGAATAAGAAAACAGTGCTGGCTTTTACAATAGCATTGGAGTTATCCCTGGATGAAGCAAAGGATTTGCTCCGCAGCGCCGGGTTTGCGCTATCCAGAAGCTCCAAAACAGATATTATAGTGGCGTATTTTCTGCAGAATAAAATTTACGATATGTTTGAAATAAACGACGTGCTGTATGCCTATGGACAGCCGGTATTTGGTTAAGTAAAAAGGACAGGCGAAATAAAACGATGGAAAATCACTCGAACACCATTTTTTAATTACCCAAAGATACGATTCTATGCTACAATGATATACGAAATATGAGAAGATAAAAAGTACGTGAATAATGAGGTATCAGATGTGGCAGTATCTTATAAAAAGCTTTTCAAAATGCTGATAGACAGGATATGAATTAAAAAATAGTCGTTAATGATTTTAATAGATAGTAAAAGATGGTTCCTAATGGTCTCAATGGTCCCAAAGATGGTCTCTAATGGGCTCAACAGATGATCTCTGGAACCATTAATTCGGGAGGAAATATACATGAACAAGAATGCGATAAAGAAATTTGCCATAGAAGCAAGAAACTGATTGATTCTGTTACTGACAAAGCTGGCATGCTTGGCATTATTGAAAAATCATGCAGTGAGCCAATTACAAAAGGTGCAGATTTTGAAGTTTATCAGACTGTGGCAGGAACAGAAGTGACTTTGAATAAAAGACAGCCAGTAATGATAAAGAATTTAAAAGAAAATTGAAAGCACAATTAGAGAGATATATGATAATTATTTTAAGTTAGGAGGCAGATGATATGATAAAATGTTTTACTTTTGAAAACTTCAAAAGTTTTGAAAAAGCGGAATTGGATATAGAAGCCTTGACAACATTAATTGGAACAAATTCATCCGGTAAGAGTAATGCGATAGAGGGAATCGCCATACTTGCAAAAGCAGCAACGGGAATTGAGTTGAGTACGATCCTTGATGGAACAAAAAGTACAGGCGCTGTTGTACGTGGCGGAAGTCGAGGATGTGCAAGGTTTAAAACAAATGCATTTAAATTGGGATGCTTAATTGATCTCGATGAGACAAATGATTTATTATACGAAATGAAAATTGGAGCAGGAGACCGCGTTGGAATTGAAGAAGAAGCTTTGTATCTTGTAAAATGTGATACATTGGGACCTAAAAGTAATAAAGTATTTAAAACCCAAAAAGCAGAATCAGGTCGTGCTGAAATTAAAGTACAATATAAAAATGGAATCAGAGGGAATAATCCAGATACAATTTGTGTGCGTTCTTCTGCAATTTTACCACAAATGGTACTCAAGATGAGAAGGGATACGGAAGAAGAACGAATGATAGTTGCATGGATGGAACGAGTGGTAATCCATTTGAAAAATATTAGAATGTTAGATCCGGTACCATCAGCAATCCGCGATTATGTGAGAATGTCAGATATAGAGTTACGACAAAACTGTGATAATCTTTCGGCAGTTCTGAATGAAATGTGTAAAGATGAGTCAAAAAAAGAGCAGTTGCTAAAGGTAGTAAAGGAATTGCCTGAAAATGATGTTGAAGATATTGAATTCGTTGAAACAAAGATTGGCGATGTGATTTTTGCATTGCGTGAAAGGAATCTTAATTCAACAGAACTGATTGATGCCCGCCAATTATCGGATGGTACGCTACGTTGTATCGCAGTATTAACTGCCGTATTAATCGGGGAACCTGGCAGTATGGTCATGATTGAAGAATTAGATAATGGTATTCATCCGGCAAGAGTATACAAGTTAGTCGAACAATTGATTACCATTGGTACAGAGAGAAAGATTGACATTATTATAACTACACATAATGCCACTTTATTGAATGCATATAAGAAAAATGAATTAATTGGGGTTTCTGTGGTATATAGAGACAAAGAAAGAGGTACGAGTAAGATTCAATCTTTTATAGATATTGAAAATTTTCCTGCAATGCTGGCAGCAGGTGGTTTAGGAGATGCAATGATTGATGAAAGCCTGCTATCAGCCTTAAAACAGTCTAAGTATACAAAAGATTATTCATGGCTGGGGGTGTAACGAATGAATGTAAGATTTATAGATACCTCTGTTATGTTAAATTTATTGGAAGTCCCGGGGCGATGTGGTAATGCTGAGACTGTTAGGGAACAGTGGAAGGAAGTATTACAGTCAAAAGATGTATTGATTCTTCCGGTGGCTACGATTATAGAAACTGGCAATCATATTGCACATATATCGGATGGTAATGTTAGAAGAACGATTGCAGGAAAGTTTGGAGAGTATCTTCGAAAAACGGCGGAAGGAGAAGCACCGTGGCAATTATATGGCGTTGAACTGGATAAGGAAGGATTATTGTATCTTGCAGATCATATTGAAGAAAATGCCATACAGGAGATCGGAGTTGGAGATATGTCTATTGTTTATGCGTATGAACAATACAAACAAAAGACACCGGCGATAGGGACGATTATGATATGGAGTACAGATACACATTTACAGGGATACAAGGAAGAAAATGTATTTATGTCAGCTAAAAGAAGACAGAGAAAATAGATTACAATGAATCCGAGCGGTCTCGGAAATTCAATAGAAAACAGACAGAAAATGGGTATGGCTTTTAAATATGACGAGCGAATGAGACTACAAGAGATTCTGCGGCAAATCTTCGGTGAAACAGATTATGCCAGCAAAATGCCGAAAATTCAGAATATGATGGGAACAGCCAAGATCCCAAAGATCATTTACCTGAATTCTCTGCACCGCTTCAGGAAAAAACAGGGGCTAACTTTTCAAAATTCTTCATATAGAGTTTTAACCTTATTAAGCAAGAAGTCTCACACCTCTTAGGTGGGGGATGAATTGCGTCCCCGTGATGCTTGAAAAAATAAAAGTGCCAGCAGCAGACTTCTGAAAAAAGACTTTCCTCAAATACGTCAAAAACTTTGGAAAGAATATTTCTGGAGTCAGAGTTTTTGCCTGCTTACAACAGGCAGCGCACCAATTGAGGTTATAAAGCAATATATCGAGAGCCAGGATCAAAAAGATAGAAAAAGGAAGTGAAGCAATGGCGAATAAAGCTTATAAATTCAGAATATATCCAAATTCAGAGCAGCAGGTTTTGTTTGCCAGAACTTTTGGCTGTGTACGTTTTGTGTACAATCGTATGTTAGCTGATAAAATCAAATATTATAAGGAAACAGGAAAAAAACTGAATAATACACCGGCACAATATAAAAAAGAGTATGAGTGGCTGAAGGAAGTAGACAGTCTTTCTTTAGCGAATGCTCAAATGAATTTGCAGAGAGCATATAACAACTTTTTTAGAAGGCCTGAAATGGGTTTTCCGAAATTCAAGTCTAAGAAATCGAATCGTAAAAGTTATACGACGAATTGCATAAACGGAAATATTTCGATTGAAAGCGGGTATATAAAACTCCCGAAGATCGGATTTGTGAAATTGAAACAGCATAGACGGATCCCATCCGGTTATAAACTGAAATCAGTGACGGTAAGTCAAACTGCGGGCGGACAATATTATGCAAGCGTTCTTTTTGAGTACGAAAGCCAAATACGGAAAAAAGAATTGTGTAATTTCTTAGGCCTGGATTTTTCCATGCATGGGCTGTACAAGGACAGCAATGGAAACGAGTCGGCTTATCCCAGGTATTACAGACAGGCAGAGAAGCGATTGAAACGGGAACAACGCAGGCTCTCGCTCATGCAAAAGGGCTCTGAAAACAGAAACAGGCAAAGAATAAAAGTAGCGAAATTACACGGAAAAGTTGCTAACCAAAGGAAAGATTTTCTACATAAGGAATCAAGGCAGATAGCCAATGTCTATGATTGTGTTTGTGTGGAGGATTTGGATATGAAAGCAATGTCACAGACATTAAACTTTGGAAAATCTGTATCTGATAATGGCTGGGGAATGTTTGTAACATTTTTGAAATACAAACTGGAAGAGCAGGGTAAAAGGCTTATAAAAGTAGATAAATTCTTTGCAAGCAGCCAGATCTGTTCCTGTTGTGGATACAAAAATTCTGAGACAAAAAATATGAGTATCAGAGCATGGGATTGTCCTGAATGTGGAGCGCATCACGATAGAGATGAAAACGCTGCGATAAATATCAGAAATGAAGGAATGCGGATAGCATTTGCATAATTATGAAACAAAACCGTGGGGCACACGGGGATAGCTCGCTTATGCTGTAGTCAGTGGACTACTCGAACGAGAACCGACTGCTTGCTTTTGCAAGAGGAAGTCCCTACTTCTTCAAGTAGGGGAGGATGTCACTTAGAGTGCTGCAGGAAATAATATAAACGTATAAATGACGATTGGAGAGCAATATGGGGAAAATCGAGGGAATCAAGATTCAAAATTATGGAGTCCTAAAAGATGTTGTATTAGGAAAAACGAGAACCAACCAATCAGCACGGGCCTTGAGTAATCTGGTTGCAATTATTGGTCCGAGTGGAAATGGAAAAAGTACGTTGGCAGATGCATTTGGCTTTATAGCAGATTGCCTTGAAATGGGAGTAGAGGCCGCTTGCGATGCAAATAATCGTGGAGGGTTTGAAAGGCTTATTTCGCAGGGGACGACTGAGCCTATTTTGTCTGAATTGTACTACAGGGAATCAAGCAATACACGCCCCATTACGTATGAGCTGGAGATTGATTTAGACAGGATGGGACGTCCTTATGTAAAAAGAGAGAGACTTCGCCAGAGGGTAGAACGGCATGGATGGCCAAGAAGTTTTATGTATCTGCAGGACGGAAAAGGGTATGCTTTTGAGGGAAATGATGACGGAGGTCAGGATGATGACGGAAACATTATTGGAAAAAAAGTGGATGTGCAGCTTTCCGATATTCGTCGTCTCGGAATCGTTACTTTGGGAGCAATGAAACAATATAACCGTATTGAAAAATTTCTTAACTTTTTAAGAAGCTGGTATTTGTGTTATTTTTCTCCGGATGCAGCAAGAAGAATCCAGGCAGCAGCCCCACAGGCATATCTTGATCGGATTGGCAGCAATATAAATAATGTGGCGCAGTATATGTATCGGGAAAACAGAAAAGAATTTGAAAAAGTTTTGCAGGAAATCCAGTCAAAACTTCCCGGGATTGAAAAAATTGAACCTCAGAAATTTGAAAATGGGCAAATGATGCTGCGCTTTTATGAAAAAGGTTTCAAGAACCCATTTTATTCGCAGCGGATGTCAGATGGGACTTTAAAGCTTTTTGCCTATTATTTGCTGCTTCATGAAAAGAATCCGCGTCATCTGGTATTCATTGAAGAGCCCGAAAATGGATTATATCATCATTATTTAGGAGATCTTGCAGAAGAAATGAAAAAGGGAGCAGGAAATGGATTCTCCAAACAATTGTTCATTACAACTCACAGCCCGTTCTTTGTTAATGCATTGGGACCAGACGATGTATGGGTGTTGACAAAAGGTGAAGATGGTTATTCAAAAATCAAAAGAGCTTCCGAATTTGCTTTTGTAAAGGAACTGGCAGAGGAAGGCGTACCTGTGGGAGATATGTGGTATAGCAGATATTTTGAAAGCACGGAGGAATAAATGTATTTTCAATTTCTGATAGAAGATAAATCGACTGAAATATTGGTAAACCATGTTTTAAACAAATTGAACTGGAAAAAACAGCATCAGATTTAAAGCATAATGCGATTATGCAGGAATTTGATGCAATGTATGATAGAGAACAGAGGATCATTTATGGAGATTAGAGAAGAAAGTGGATTAAAGTTCGGATTTCCGGATGATAACATTGCGATTAAGTTTGATGATACAAAATACTATCGTGATTTATTTAATGCACTTTCAGGATCGAAAGGCGTAGATTTTATTTCTGTGGGAAAAGATACGATATCCTTTATTGAAGTAAAAATTGTCTGGGAGATGAAGGCAATTGCCGTTGGAGAATTTTTTCCAATAATCAAAAACGAAACACTACATCAACAACAGTCGATACGGAAGGCCGGGAGAGTCTTGGTATAGAAGTGTCTCAGAAGGTCGCGATGACTTTGGCGGCATTGGCTGGTGCGAGGTCTTTTGGAGATAGAAAATCGTCATTGAATGATAGGAAAGAAATAATAACTACAGTACTTTCAGAAGATTTTGCGGATGATAAAAAGACAAAGTATGTAATTTTATTTTTAGAAGGAAACTTTGGCGGACATACACGAACAAAAAAGATGATTATGGAAGAACTGCAGAGAAGCATGAATACAAAGATGAGATGGTTGAACTGCAGAGTGTCGGTTGCGGATTCTTCTACATATAATAAAAATATTTTTCAAATTGTATCATAAAGAGATGGATTACTTAGGAGAAAACGATGAACAGGACAGCGATAAAAAATTTTGCAATATGGGGAAGAAATAAGCTCATTGCCGATATTACATATAAAGCAGGACTGATTGATGTGAATAAGATAAGAATATCCTCTAAAATGTCGCCTGGTATGCGACCAGGAAAGGACTGATGACTGATAAACTGTAAATAAAGACAGGGTTTTGGGGGAGGTTAATATGAACAAAAAAGGATACAGCAAGCCGGGGTTATTTGGGACTGTAAATCATTTCGACGCAAAAGGTAAGAAAATAGGAGAAAGCCGTCCGGGATTATTTGGAGGGATGAATAATTATAACTGTAAGGGTGAAAAAATAGGACACAGTAATCCTGCGATATTTGGTGGAATGAATCACTATGATGATCATGGGAATAAAGTTGGAAGCAGCCGTCCGGGTCTATTTGGCAGTGTGAATCATTATGATAAAAAGGGCCATAAGAAAGGACATAGTAATCCGGGTATTTTCGGAGGGATGAATCATTATGACGAATAAAGTAGCTGTGAAAAATTCAAACTGGATTTAGAATAGGAACATGCTCTAAGGCAGGTGTGAAGCATATAGCAAAAAAAGAATTGATTGAGGAAGTTGGAAGGTACATAGACAAATACTATGAGCCAGGAACGGATGATATTAAGATGGATAAGGAAATGAAGTCTATCTTTGATAAAATAACAAGCATCCGGAAAAAGAGAAAAGAACAGAAGATACAGGAAGCGCCTGCAGACTATGAGACGGATATGTCTGTCCCTAAACAATTTGATGCGGGCAGCATGCAGAAAACGAAGATTACCAAAGAAATGTCGCAGACAATGGCGCCGAACCGGAGCATAGATGATCTGATGAACCAGATGGAAGAGATATTTTCCCAACGTCTTCTTCGTATGATCGATGAGAGAGGATTGACAGATTCTGAGGTTTATACAAAAGCATATGTTGACCGGAGACATTTTTCAAAGATCCGGAAAGATATTAACTATGCACCGAATAAGAAAACAGTGCTGGCTTTTACAATAGCATTGGAGTTATCCCTGGATGAAGCAAAGGATTTGCTCCGCAGCGCCGGGTTTGCGCTATCCAGAAGCTCCAAAACAGACATTATAGTGGCGTATTTTCTGCAGAATAAAATTTACGATATGTTTGAAATAAATGACGTGCTGTATGCCTATGGACAGCCGGTATTTGGTTAAGCAAAAAGGAAAGGCGAAATAAAACGCTGGAAAATCACTCGAACACCATTTTTTGATACTCAAAGATACGATTCTATGTTACAATGATATAGACAACATGAAGAAGATAAAAAGTACGTGAATAATGAGGTATCAGGTATGGCGGTATCTTATGGAGACGGGGAGGAGTTATTTATGGAAAGTGGAATTTTTAAGAAAGCAATGATTCAGCAGTATAAATCGGATATTGGATTTCGCACATTGGTTGAAAGCGTTGACGATAATATGTATGTAATTCCAAAATATCAGAGAAAATATAGATGGGATAAAAAGCGTTTGGTTGCGTTAGTAGAATCCTTGTTAAATGGACTCCCAATACCACCAATTTATACATGTCGTAACAAAGAAAATCAGCTAGAGATTTTAGATGGACAGCAGAGAGTGATGAGTTTATTTTTTTATTATATAGGATATTTCTTGAATGTTAAGAAAAATTCAGCGGTTGATTTTTCAGAATTGGAAGTAAATGATAATTCCTTTTCAAAGGTGCTGCATGAAAAGCTATCTATGGAAGAACTTCATATTAATATGATAGACGCACAGGAGCAGAAGATAAATGTGGATTATAGAAATTTACCGATTGAAGTGAAACGTAAAGTGGATTACACGACAATAACGGTAATAGAAATAAAGATTGATCCAGAGGAAAACAGAGAAGCTGTTCTTAGAAAGATATTTTCGAATTTGAATAAAGGTGGAAAAACTTTATCTGATCAGGAGCAGCGGAATGGGATTTATAACTGTGCGTTTTATGACATGCTTCAGGAGTTCAATTCTAAAAATAGTGAATGGAGAAATATATGGGGAAGAGAACATCCGGAAGGGAAAGATATGGAAATTCTCCTGCGTTTTTGTGCTCTTGAGAAGTATGCAAAATATAATTCTGGTAAGAATGAGTTCTCAATAGAAAACTATCATAGCTCTTATGGAGATTTATTAGATCATTTTTCCGAAGAGGCTATGCAATTTTCTAAAACGGAGATATTAGAATATAAGAATAATTTAGATGAATTTGTAAAATTATTTGCACTCCATCGTAAAATGTCATCGAGTGTTACATTGTTGGAAAGTTTTTATGCAGTATTTACCGTTCTCGGGATAAAATTACCGATTACACAAGACGTATGTGATAAGATTTTAGACAATAATGAATATAAAGAGAATAGCAGACAGGGAACTACAAAAATGAAAAAAATAAACGGAAGGTGGAAAGCAGTTTATGGCATTTGGTGCGGAAATGATATCTCAAATTGTAACAGAAATTTGTAGTAAGGAATTAAGATACGAGGATAGCATTCTGATTGGAGATAATTCCACTGGGAAATCAGAGTTATTGCGTAGATTGATTTTGGAATTGAATGAAACAGAAGAGGTGTATTTTGTAGATGCAGTAAATCGAAATTTTTGTGTGAAAGATATTTCCAGAACAGAAAAAATTCCACCATATAAAGAATCAATATTAAAAACCAGATTAGATATAGAGCATTTTAATTTAAAAGATTCTTTTAATTGTTACGGTACAAATACGGAAAGAATCGAGATTATTTATACTCTTTTCGAAAAAGAGCTACAAGAGCTGTTTTATGAATTGACTGGACTAAAGTTTGAGAGAATTCCAGAAAATGATATGGGAGAAGTACGATTTCCAGAAGGAGAAGGAGTTTTGTCGAGCGGATATCAGGCAATTGTACGAATTATACTGGAATTATTATATTTTGAAAAGGCTGGAAGGAAATCATCAAAGGCATGGATTGTTATTGATGAGTTAGATGAGTTTTTGTCCCCTAGATATGCAGGGAAAATATGGGGATTTTTAAAAGAGAAGTTTCCGCATTACTATTTTGTGGTGACAACGCATTCTTCGGATTTATTGGTCGGAGCAGACAATGCGAATTTAATTGCATTGCTAGGAGATAACTTTGAAGTCCGCGATATCGGTGATTACGATAGTAATTCTTCCGTCCAAATGATTTTTGAGCATGTTTTTGGCTTTAAACAGGAAAGCAAGGATGATAATTTTTCAAAATTACAAAATCTGTTAGGTAAAAAAATTAATGGTGTGTGGACAGAGATGGATGAGAAGCAATTAGAGCAAATTAATCAGGAATGTTTGACGGCGTCGCAGGCACTGATTTATAAGCAGATTGTGGAGTGGTAAAATATGCAGAGTTTATTATGTTTAGATATTCCAGTATTTAAACCAAAGTATAAAAAGTGGCGACGATATGGATATACTGATGAAAAGGAAAAAGAGAATTTAAAAGAAGTTTTAATCGATACAACCGGCGGCTACTGTATGTATTGCTATTCCAGAATACGACCGGATGGAAAATATGTTGGACACCTGGAACATGCCATTGAGAAGAAAAATTCAGACAGGTTATTGGAATGTATTCCCAATATCGGTTTGGCATGTCCTACTTGTAATCTTTCTTTTAAAAGAAAAGGAGAAAAAAGTAGAAAAATAAGTACACAAGCAGTTTGCGAATTTGAGAAAAAATGTAATTGTGAAAAAAATCAGAGAAAACAATGTACGGTAGCATGTAAGGCATTAAGGCAATTACAGAAAAGTTATAGTGAAATGGCAGATGCAGATATTCTGTTACAGCCTATGAATATAAAGGCTAAGAACGGTGCTTTTTTGCGGTTGCGGTACGATGTGCTGAAAATGGAATTTGAACCACTGGAAGATAATACACATAAGATAACGGATGAAGAACGGAGATTTGTTGGTGCGCACATTAATCGTTTCCATTTAAATGATCCAAAGTATAGAACAACGCAGTTGAGAGATTTTGTTGGTTTGGTTATAGATACGAATGGAAAAATCCCCGTCTATGAATATAACAATCTTGTTGTTCAATTATTTTCAAAGCAATTAGAAGAAAAAGGAAAAGAAGAAAGAGTGAAGATTTGTAGTACGATTTATCCTATACTAGTTATGGTGGGATAAGAGAACTATACATATAAACAGCAAATAAAAGGGTAAAACAAATGAAAAGCCGGAGTTTGGTTAAGCAAAAAGGAAAGGCGAAATGTCAATGTCGCCTGGTATGCGACCAACTCAGTTGGTTCTGTATATAAAATGTGATTATAAACGATCGAAAGGTAAGCCCGTAAGGGGATACCACTATGATCTGAAAAGCGATCAGGAAAGGAGTAATCACATGAATACAGGATTAACGGAGTTGGTTTTTATTTTGGACAGAAGCGGTTCTATGGGAGGACTGGAGAGAGATACGATCGGCGGATTTAATGGAATGCTTGCGAGACAGAAGTCAGAGGGAAAGCAGGTGAATGTGACGACAGTGCTGTTTGATGATCAGGTGGAGATTATCCATGATCGGTTCCCCATTGAGATTATCGAGCCTTTGACAGAAAAAGAATATTATGTCCGGGGCTGTACGGCGCTGCTGGATGCGGTGGGGGCAGCGATAGAAAAGATCGACAATGTCCAGAAACATCTTCCGGAAGCCCATAAAGCTGAAAAAGTTATTTTTGTCATTACAACAGACGGATTGGAAAATTCCAGTGAGAGCTTTACCTATGAACAGATCAGGAAAAAAATTAGTGCAAAAAAAGAATGCGGATGGGAATTTTTGTTTCTTGGCGCTAATATCGATGCCGGGAAAGAGGCGGAAAAGATCGGGATTGCCCGTAACCGTTCTGTAACCTATGAAAATGACCCGGAAGGCGTTGCCATCAATTTTAGAGCCGTAGGCAGGGCAGTGTCAAAGGCAGTACAGGCAGACAGTATGGAAGAAGTATTTGACGGCAACTGGTCAGAGGAAATCGCAGAGCATAAGAAAAACAGCCGTGGCAGGAAGAGAGGATAAGGTATGTATTTTCTGGTGGATTTTGAAAATGTAAGAAGCGGCGGACTCCGTGGTGTAGACTATCTGGAAGTGAGCGATTATCTCACCATATTCTTCAGTAACGCCGCCCATAGCTGCGAAAGCAGATATTTGGAGGATATTGAGAGATCGGGCTGTCATTTTGATACATGCAAGCTGAAAAAGACAGGAAAGAATGGTCTGGATTTCTATATTGCCTCAAGAGTGGGAGAATTTTATGGCGCCGGTCATAAAGACCAGGTGGCGATTATCAGTAAAGATCAGGGATACAAGGCAGTGCGTGATTATTGGGATGTGAGGTTGCCATCCAACAACAAAATTATCATATCCCCATCCGTCGAGAGAGGTCTGATAGCCAGTAATGATAACAGTGACAGGGTAAAACGCCTGAAGGAAAAACTGGCGGGAGTGGACATTGATGTGTTTCAGGCAAGATATGACGAGCGAATGAGACTACAGGAGATTCTGAGACAAATCTTCGGTGAAACAGATTATGCCAGCAAAATGCCGGAAATCCAGAATATGATGGAAACAGCTAAGACACCGAAGATTATTTACCTGAATTCTCTGCACCGCTTCGGGAAAAAACAGGGGCTTGAAATATACAGACAGATAAGATCTGTGATACATCAAAATGCCGCACAGGCATGAGCACAAAAATAAATTACCATGGAGGAAAATTACTCGAACCTCATTTTTTAATACCAAAAGATACAATTCTATGCTACAATGATATTAATGAGCTTAATAGATGATCTCTGGAACCATTAATTCGGGAAGAAATATACATGAACAAGAATGCGATAAAGAAATCTGCTATAGAAGCAAGAAACTGATTGATTCTGTTACTGACAAAACTGGCATGCTTGGCATTACTGAAAAATCATGCAGTGAGCCAATTACCAAAGGTGCAGATTTTGAAGTTTATCAGGCTGTGGCAGGAATAGAAGTGATTTTGAATAAAAGACGGCCAGTAATGATAAAGAACTATGTATTTATGTCAGCTAAAAGAAGACAGAGAAGTGCTGCTGTGAGTATTTTATAACAATAATATGCTTTACGGGAGGTGCCAAAATGGATTTGAATGCTTTACAATCCATCCTTACTATCGGAGAAAACGTTGCAGTTGAATTCAAACGTTGCGGCAATGAAATTGAATCAGATACCTATGAAACAGTATGTTCTTTCTTAAATCGTTTTGGTGGCGATCTTTTCATGGGAGTACTTGATGACGGAACTGTTGTAGGGGTACCAGAAAAGGCAGCACCTGATATGGTGAATAATTTTATAAAAGTGATAAGTAATCCGACACTGTTGACACCTACGGTATATCTAATCCCCGAGATTATCAAATATGATGAAAAGCGAATCATTATTCATGTTCATATTCCGCCAAGTGCAGAGGTTCACAGCTACAAGAAAGTTATATATGATCGGGTAGATGATGCGGATGTGAAGGTGACTGCTACTGGTGCGATTGCTCAGATGTATATTCGCAAACAGAACATCTTCACAGAAAAGAAAATATTTCCATATGCGAAAATGGAAGATTTACGGTTGGATTTACTACCTAAAATTCGGATAATGGCACAGAATCATGCAGGCGGACAGCATCCATGGACAGCTATGGATGATCAGGAATTACTGAAAAGTGCAGGATTATATGGGCGTGATATAGCAACCGGAGAAGAGGGCTATAATCTTGCTGCAATTATGTTACTGGGTAAAGACGATGTGATTCTGAATGTGGCACCAGCCTATGTGACGGATGCACTTGTTCGGAAGGTGAATGTGGATCGGTATGATGACCGTGAGATTATTAAAACAAATTTGATTGAAAGTTACGACAGGCTGCTTGAATTCGGAAGAAAGCATTTGCCGGACAAGTTCTTTTTGGAAGATACGGTAAACAAGAGTCTGAGAAACACGATTGTGAGAGAAATGGTTAGCAATACTTTGATGCATCGGGAATTTTCCAGTAGTTATACGGCAAAGTTTGTCGTTGAAAAAGATAAGATGTATGTGGAAAATGCAAACCGCGCATTGAAGGAAGGGTATATTACGGTGGATAATCTGGAGCCAAATCCGAAGAATCCGATCATAGCTTCATTTTTTCGAAATATAGGATATGCGGATCAACTTGGTTCTGGTGTCCGCAATTTGTTCAAGTACAGTAAGTACTATTCCGGACAGGAACCGCAGTTTATAGAAGGCGATGTGTTCCGAATTATTGTGCCTCTGGATGATGAATACTCCTTTGACTTTGGTTTGGTGAAGTCAGAGAGTGGTATCAGTGATACCAACAGTTTGCTAAATGAGACTTAAAATGCCGATAAAATGCCGATAGATGAGACTAAAAGTGCGACTAATGCGACCAAAAGTGCGACTGAACTTGAATTAACTGAATATGAAAAAAAGATTTTATCTGTGCTAAAGAAGAACCCTCGAATCACACAAAAGAAACTCCACGAAGCGACAGGGATTTCATTAGGAACAATTAAGAGAATACTTCCAAGGTTACAGGAAAAAGGTGTGCTTATAAGAAATGGCAGCAGGCGTTCTGGTCAGTGGGAGATACAGAAATGAACGATATACCAGAGAGGAGAGACTATGGACGAATTTATGGAAATGGATGATACCAGATTAATAATAAAGAACAAATTACGTCAGTACTTTGATGGAAAGATTGTTCGCAAGGATCTAACAAAGCATATTAAAGAAGGAGCCAATGTACCTGTTTATGTGTTGGAGTTTCTTCTTGGTCAGTATTGCAGCTCGGATGATGAAGAGATCATCGAAGAGGGTGTGAATAATGTAAAACGTATTCTGGCGGATAATTTTGTACGTCCGGATGAAGCGCAGAAGGTGCTTTCTATTCTTCGGGAACGTGGCAGTTATACAGTTATTGATAAGATTACGGTTCATCTGAATATTAAAGAGGATCGATATGAGGCGGAGTTTTCTAATTTGGGTATCAAGAATATTCCAATTCATCCAGATTATCCGTCAAAATATGACCGCCTCCTTTGTGGCGGTATTTGGTGTATCTTGCAGTTGGATTATGAATTTATCGAGGAAGATAAGAAGAATACAACACCGATCCGTATTCGTAAATTGACGCCGATTCAGATGCCGCATATTGATATGGATGAAATAAAGAGCGGGCGTAAAGCATTTACGAAAGAGGAATGGATGGATGTTTTGCTGCGTTCTATTGGTATGGAACCGGATTTTTTAAATGAAAGAGAAAAGTGGATTTTATTTCTTCGCATGGTTCCGTTGGTTGAAAATAATTACAATTATTGTGAATTAGGTCCGAGAAGTACTGGTAAATCTCACATCTATAAAGAGATTTCGCCAAATAGTATTTTGGTTTCCGGTGGACAGACTACGGTCGCAAATTTGTTTTATAATATGGCTTCAAAGCAGATTGGACTGGTAGGCTTATGGGATTGCGTAGCATTTGATGAGGTTGCCGGTATCACATTTAAAGATAAAGATGGTATTCAGATAATGAAGGACTATATGAACTCAGGTTCATTTAATCGCGGGCGTGAGGAAAAAGCAGCATCTGCATCTATGGTTTTTGTGGGAAATATTAATCAAAGTGTGGATGTTTTATTGAAGACATCGCATCTCTTTGAACCTTTTCCAGAGATGATGGCTTATGATACGGCATTTCTTGATAGAATACATTGTTATGCTCCGGGGTGGGAAATGAATCCATACCGTCCTAATAAATTTACAAATGATTATGGATTTATTACAGATTATTTTTCTGAATTTGCAAGACAAATGAGAAAAGAACAGTTTGGAGATGTAATAGAAAAATATTTCAGATTGGGGTCAAATTTAAATCAAAGGGATACTGTTGCAGTAAAGAAAACAGTTGGCGGGTTGGTTAAATTGATCTATCCAGACGGAGAGGTTACAAAGGATGAAGTAGAAGAATTATTGAAAATTGCGTTGGAAATGCGCCGCAGAGTAAAAGAACAGTTGAAAAAAATCGGCGGCATGGAATTTTATGATGTAAATTTCTCTTATATAGACAATGAGACTTTTGAAGAGCGCTATGTTTCCGTACCAGAATCCGGTGGCGGGAAACTGATACCGGAAGGAATGAGCAATCCGGGCAATATTTATACGGTATCCAGAGGAAAATCCGGTATGATTGGTGTTTATCGTTTGGAGACACAGGTGCTTCCGGGAAATGGGAAATTTGAACGGACAGGTATCGGCACAGACCGTGATGCAAAGGAAGCAACAAATACAGCCTTCAATTATCTGAAAGCCAATGGTAATTCGATCTCAGGAGCAATCAGTACCACAACAAAAGACTATATTATCAATTATCAGGACTTGAATGGATTGGGAATTACCAGTAAACTGGCGCTTCCAACTTTGATTGCTATATGTTCGGCGGCATTAGGAAAGCCTACGCTTAGCAGTCTGGCAATACTTGGTGAGATCAGTATCAGTGGAACATTGATTAAAGTAGAAGAACTGGCAAATGTGTTTCAGGTGTGCCTGGATAGTGGTGCGAAAAAAGTATTGCTTCCGATTACTTCCGCAGGAGATATCGGAACCGTACCATCTGATCTGGTAGGTGCATTTAGCTTGATTTTTTACTCTACTCCGCAGGAGGCAGTATTTAAAGCGCTTGGTGTGGAATAAAAGTTGAGAGGTGGTGAGCCTGTTGTTTGAACAGGATTTTGAAGAGATGCTTCGGAAACATCAGGCATCTCTGGATGATAGAAAGAAATTTACAGCGCTGGTGAAGGATTTATTCCCGGATCAGGCGAAGAATGTGAACTTGCTTTTGATGGCTTATAACATGGGAATCGCACAGGATATTGAGATGGCGTCCCATATCAACAATACTTTTGCTTTCCGATATGTAAAGCAGCTGATGGATGATTTTGGAATGAGTCGTGTCAATGCAGACTGGATTGTTTCGGTATGGTGTTCCTGCTATGGAGCGAATGTGCTGGGAAAAGCCTGTGATATTTCCGTACAGAAGCAGGGAAGCGGACCGGCGATTCAGGGAGAACAGCCATCTTCTGGAAAGGCATATGGGGATCTTTTTACTTATGAAAAAAGTCGCAGGGGAAAAGGTCTTGCAGTTACAGGCTTTCGGGGGAAAAAGAATCAGACGATTATTTTTCAGAACAGATCCGGGAATACACCGGTGATTGAGATCGCAGATAACAGTTTCAGCAATTCGCCCATCGAGGAAGCCATTTTGACCGAGGGAATAGCGTGTATTGGAAGGAATTCTTTTTCAGGCTGTGATAAACTGCATCAGGTGGTTTTGCCTGTGAGTATAGAAGAGATAGAAGATGGTGCTTTTGAGAACTGTGGCAGCTTGAAATCTATTTCTCTTCCTATGGCATTAAAGACGATAGGTGATGGAGCGTTGAAAGGAACGGGACTTCGGACAGTTGAGATTCCCAAAAGCGTGTTCTGGCTGGGAGATGGTCTGATGGCAGAATGTAAGTCATTGGATCATGTGGCGATACCTGAGAATATTGGCAGAATACCAGATCGTATGTTTGAAGGCTGTACAAGTTTAAAAAAAGTAGAATTGCATGAGAATCTGGGAGCGATTGGAGATGGTGCATTTTTCGGCTGCAGCTCATTGGATTTTCTGATTATTCCGGATAGTGTGAAGCTGATTGGGCAGGACGCATTTACCGGTACGGATAAGCAATTTATTATCCAATGTTCCTTTGGTTCTTATGCAGAGGAATATGCCAGAAAGAATAGGATCAAGTATCAGCTTGTGTAAGATTGTCGCCTGATATGCGACCATACCAGACAAAACAGGCGGTAGGATAAAAGGAAAGAGGTGATGTACATGGGATTTTTCGACGCCCTGTTTGGAAATAAAAATCAGATTCCGACAGTTACATCTATCTTTCCAGCAGCGGCAAGGAACGAGATCATGTCCGGAAGACTTCCGATCCTGAATACAGATCAGTTGTTCCTGAAGCGTGGCGAAAAGATTCATTTTATTGATAAAGCAGTCAATCTGGAAGAAAAGACGGTGAAGCAGTACCGTCATTATGGGCACAGCATGCCTGGATTGTTTAAAGGAACAAGGTGGAACTCCGGTTATGGAAAAACGATCGAACATACAGAACTGGTGCAGCACCGGGGAATCCTGTACGTCACAAACCAGAGGGTCGTATTTCAGGCAAAGGAATGGGGATTTGATAAGACGTATGGTTATCTTACAGCAATTACGCCATACAGTAACGCCTGTGAGATGCAGTTTGGAAATAAAAGCTATTGTCTGGTAGTTGCAGACGGAAATGTATTGTATCAGGCATTACAGTTGATAAAGCAGAGGAGGCAGATACCGTAATGGAAGGACAGTTAAAAAATGGAACCATTCTTACATCGGAATGTGGGAATAAATATGAGATCGCAAGCCTTCTGGGGGCTGGCGGCCAGGGAGAAGTGTATGATGTGAAATGTAATGGCGTCCATTACGCACTGAAATGGTATTTCAAAGGAAGCGCCACAGCCAGGCAGAAGAAGATTTTGGAAACTATCGTTGCCAAGGGTTCTCCGGAGCCGTGTTTTTTGTGGCCAATGGAAATGATTGTCCCGGCACAGGGAGAACTGTTTGGTTATATTATGCCTCTTAGACCAAAGAATTATAAGAGCATCGTGGATCTGATGAAGAAGAGGGTCAATCCATCCTTTTATACACTGTGCAGGACGGCGTTTAATCTGACCAGAGGATACCAGAAATTACACGCTATGGGGGCAAAATATCAGGATATTTCCTTTGGAAATCTGTTTTTCAATCCGGACAACGGTGATGTGCTGATCTGTGATAATGACAATGTTTCTTTTGATAACAGCAAGCCGGGCGGGGTACTTGGCACACCTGGCTTTATGGCTCCGGAAATTGTCCGGGGCGAGAAAAGACCGTCGAAGGATACGGACCGCTATTCCTTGTCTGTTCTGCTGTTTTATCTTTTTATGGTCAATCATCCGCTGGAAGGGAAGATGGAAGCAAGTATCAAATGTATGGATATGGCTGCCAGAGTGAAACTGTACGGAACAGATCCGGTATTTATTTTTGATCCGGATAATAAGTCCAACAGACCGGTGAAGGGTATTCATGATAATGCCAATATCTATTGGCCGTTGTATCCGGAAAAACTCCGTCAGATGTTTACAAAAGCCTTTACTGTTGGATTAAATGAGCCGAGTAAGCGTATCACGGAGCCGGAATGGATGACGCTGTTTGCAAATATGATGAGCGGAATGCTGCGCTGCTCCTGCGGGGCACAGCTCTTTTATGATGAGGATTTGGAAGCTAAAGGTGCCGCCCATATTTGCTGGAATTGTCAGAACGTGGTTCCGGTACCGAAGAAGCTGATCATTGGAAAGAACCGTATATTGCTGTATCAGGATACAAAATTGGCGCACCATCATGTGTACGAGGATTTTGATATGGATACGGTAGTGGGCAGTGTGGTACAGAATCCGAAGAATCCTGCCATTTGGGGTATCAGGAACGAAGACAAAATGAACTGGACCTATCAGAAAGCGGATGGAACGCAGATTCCGGTGGAACCCGGACGGACGGCCGGCATTGCAAAAGGTGTAAAAATTATTTTCCCCCAGACGATGGGTGAATTCAAATAATGCCCCAAAAAGTCACTTGGGGATTTAGAAAAAATGTAAGTAAACTGAAGGAGGATCAGGTTATGCAGGAATTACAGAGACCAGGCGGAGAACTGGCGACAAGACCGATACATTTCTTTTGGGTGGTGGACTGTTCGGGCTCCATGTATGGAGAAAAAATAGGGATTGTGAATAATACAATCCAGGAATGCATCCCGGAAATGAGAAATTCAGCAGATAATAATCCGAACGCACAGTTGTTGATCCGGGCGCTTCAGTTTTCATCCGGTGCAAGCTGGATTACCTCTAATCCGGTGCCGGTAGAAAATTATAGTTGGGAGGACATGGAAGCAAAGGGACTGACAGAGCTTGGTAAGGCATTTGACCTGCTTGCTGCACAGCTTTCAATTCCGCCAATGCCGGCAAGGGCATTGCCGCCGGTGATCGTGCTTTTGTCCGATGGTCAGCCAACGGATGATTATAAGAAAAGTCTGGATAAATTAAAAGCTATGCCCTGGTTTCGGAAAGCGGTGAAGATTGCTATTTCCATCGGACAGGATGCGGACGATGAAGTCCTGATCGAATTTACCGGAAATAAAGAACTGGTTCTGCAGGCAAATAATGCGACTGCACTTGCAAAAATGATCAAATGGGCATCTACCACTGCATCCATGGTGTCTGCTCCTTCCAGTAAACCGATGAATTCCGTTCCGGCATCTGCGCCAAACGCATCCACACCGTCTGCTTCTGTACCTGCCGATGATCCGTTTGTACCGGCAAATAATGGGGCGCCGTTGGTACTTGATATGAGTAATATTCCGAATCCTGATGATTTTGATGAGGGAGCTGTTTGGTAAGGGAGGGAATTGGATGAAACGCTATTTATGTGACGGTATTGTTAAAGGCGCCGCCCACCAGAGAAACGGATTGCCATGCCAGGACAGCAAAAAGATTGTCGAGATATCCGAAGATATTGTGATTATCGCAGTTGCGGACGGACACGGAAGTGAAAAATGTCCCAGAAGCGACAGAGGGGCTACTATTGCCGTAAATACCTTCTGTGAAGTGATGAAAAATTACCTGCAAAGCTACGATACTGATGAAGCCGGTCTGCCGAACCTGATTACTTTCCTGAATCGGGAAGGGGACATGCGTTTTGCACAGGATATCTGTGAGGAATGGCAGGCAAGAGTAAAGCAATCTTATTATAAAAACAAAGAAGAGGGAATGCTGGATGACGCCGGGAACATCAAATGGCCGGCAGTCTATACTCTTTATGGCACGACCTTGCTGGGAATGTTGATTACAAATACCTTTGTTTTTTCTTTCCAGATTGGAGATGGCGACATCAGTCTGGTTACGGAAGACGGCGTGTTTGCACTGGTGGAGCCGGAAAAGTTTCTGGGGACGGAGACACATTCTCTGTCCAAACCGGATGCATGGCGAAAAGCGGCGGCTTCTATCCGGCGAAGAGATGGAGAAGATAAAAAATCCTGTATGTATATGTTATCTACAGATGGGTTTGCAAATAGTTATACGTCAGATGAAGAATTTCAGAAAACGTGCAGTGATTATTATGGTATGATACAGGAGCATGGAGCAGAGACGGTTCAGGCAAATTTAAAGAAATGGTTGACAGAAACCAGTGAATTGGGCTGTGGGGATGACATTACGGTGGTAATGGCATATTTTGAGGGCGAACAGTAAAGCTGTTTGCCTTTATGAGAAAGTATAGAAGTGGATTGCGAATAAAAGCTAATGCAAAGGAAAAGGGAGAAGGTGCTCTGGTGATCGTGGACCGCTATTATTACCATCAACTGAATAAGCAGGATCAGGCGGTTTATCGTGCGTTTTATGATGGGGTAATGGCTCATCAGGACATTATTCCTATTCCTGTCAGGGGTGTTTTTCCAAAAGAAGCATTTGAACGGATTTTTGCCGCAATGACAAAAGATAATCCTCTGATTTATTATCTGAACCAGTCTGCCTGCAGCTATGCCAGCGATATGTTTAGACACTTTGCTATTTGTCCGCAATATTTTTTCTCAAAAGAAAAGGTAAAAGAGTATAACCGGAAAATAGAAAAAGAAGTGAACTCTCTTGCAGGTAAGTTAAATCTGACTTCAGGTACAGACTATGAAAAAGAAATAAAAATTCATGACTGGTTCTGCCGGAATATTTCATATGATGAGGAAGGGATTGACAGAAGTAAACCGATGCGGATGATTGCTTCCCATAATATTTTTGGAGTATTTGCACATCACCGGGCACAATGTGAAGGAATTGCAAAAGCGGTGAAAGTATTACTAAACGCAGTTGATGTAAGGTGTATTGTGGTGACCGGCCAATCAATGAAAAACGGGAAAACGGTTCCTCATGCCTGGAACCTGGTTAATATAGACGGACAGCCCTATCATCTTGATGTTACATGGGATATAGGCGCTATCGGATCATCTTTCAAAAGGATTCCGTATGATTATTTTAATTTGTCTGATCAATTGATAATCAAAGAACATAATGCAGATACACAGCTTCCCTCGTGTTCCTCAATGCAGTATAATTACTTTAAAGTGAATAAAAAAGCGTTTTGGATGAAAAGTCAAGCGCTTGCATATGTAGAGAAGGCCCTTCAAAAGGGAGATACAGAATTTTATTTCCGGATGGAAGGGAAAAATGCTGCTTCCGACATGGCAGAAAAGATTTATGATCGGATATGCGCCTTCTTTTTAGAAAAGGGGATTACGGATAAAAGGGTAAAACGAATTGCAAATGATAAGATAGGTACCTGTTGGATAAAAATTTATTGAGGGATACGTATGATTTACTGGCAAAAATAAAGTGATGTTATAATTTCAGTGGAATGCAGGAGGGCGATATGCAGCTAGAATATATTGAACTGGAAAACTTTAAAGCGATTGAAAGAGCACGGATTGAATTTAATGGAAAGAGCTCGGTTATCTTTGGAATCAATGGTACTGGAAAGTCTACAATTCTTCGGTCAATTAATTTGTTGTATGCAAACATTATCAATCAGATTGTGAATAGAAAAGAATTACGACAAAATTATACAATACAATTAGAAGATATACAAAATGGAAAAAAAGAAACAAAAATAGAAGCATTAATAGACCTTGAAGGGGAAAAGATACCATATTACCGAAGGATGGTTCGTAATACAGGGAAAAAATGTCATGATAAGGATTCCCTCAAGAAGATTGCTGATATTTTTCATGAAAAATATATTACGGACAAAATGCAAAAAGACATTCCTGTTTTTGTTAATTATGGAACTAATAGGCTTGTGTTGGACATTCCTTTGCAGATGCGTACGCATCATACGTTTGATATTTATTCTGCTTTTGAAAAGGCGATTGAAAATAA
Source organism: Eubacteriales bacterium (assembly GCA_030524715.1). GTDB lineage: Bacteria > Bacillota > Clostridia > Lachnospirales > Lachnospiraceae > Blautia_A. The sequence continues at coordinate 73,396 of JAUNGB010000005.1, forward strand.
AATTGATTTTCGGACATTTTTTGAATGGTATCGTAATCAGGAAGATTACGAAAACGAACAAAAAATTGAAACTGGAGATTTAAGTTATCAGGATCGTTCCTTGAATGCGGTAAGAACTGCAGTTTTATCTATGTTGGATGAGTGTTCTAATTTAAGAATAGCCCGTAAGCCGCGTTTAGAGATGAAAATTGATAAGGGGAATATCAGATTAAATGTTTCTCAGATGTCTGACGGAGAAAAATGTACATTGGCTTTATTGGGGGATTTGGCAAGGCGACTGACCTTAGCAAACCCCAATAAAGAAAATCCGTTATTAGGGGAAGGAATTGTTTTGATTGATGAAATAGAACTCCATATGCATCCATCATGGCAGAGAAAAGTTTTAAGTACTTTAAAAACTACTTTTCCTAATATACAGTTTATTGTGACAACGCATTCACCGATTATTTTAAGTGAGGCAAATGAAGATTATAATTTATTCCTTATGAATAATGAGGATAACAGTATTAAAGTAACTCCTAAAGGGCAAATGAATGGATATGACGCAAATACAGTTTTAGAGCAGTTTACTGGCTGTATTATAATGTGATTAAATGGTATTGGAATACACTATAGTTAAGTATATTTTACTATGAGAGGATATCGTAAAATGAAAAAGAACAATCCAAAAGCTTTGCTGCCGATTGGCGTATTTCTGGTCTTGTATCTGGGACTGGGAATTTTATTTGAGTATGTAATGAAGATCCCAATGGGATTTTATAACGTTCCGATCGTGACGGCATTTCTGGCTGCCATTTTGGTGGCGTGTCTCCAGAACAGGGAATTAAAATTTGATGATAAACTGGAGGTAATGGCGCAGGGGCTGGCAGATAAGAATATTATCACCATGATCCTGATCTTCCTCACAGCCGGGACGTTTGTCGGGGTTGTCGGGAGAAGCAGCGCGGAAAGCGTGGCATATTTCATGCTTTCTTTGATTCCGGCGAGGTTTGCGGTTGCCGTATTGTTTGTGGTGGCCTGTTTCGTGTCCACTGCAATGGGAACTTCGGTAGGAACCATTACTCTTATCACGCCGATCGCAGTCGCCGTGTCCTCTGCATCCGGTTTTGATCTGGCTCTTTGTGTCGGCTCTGTTATGGGCGGAGCCATGTTTGGAGATAATCTGTCGTTTATTTCCGATACAACGATCGCGGCATGTAACGGGCAGGGCTGTGCCATGAAGGATAAGTTCCGCGAAAATTTTGGAATCGCACTTCCGGCTGCGCTGGTGACTCTGGTATTGATTCTGGCAATGTCGCTTCGTACAGATCTGAGCGGCACAGTATCCCAGGATTATAATCTGATCCAGATCATCCCTTATATTCTGGTTCTGATCGGGGGAATCATTGGAATCAATGTGTTTGTGGTTCTTTTGCTTGGAATCGTGTCCGGGGCAGTGATCATGCTGGCAACAGGGCAGATCGCTCCTGTAGATCTGATCGGCAGTATGGGTTCCGGCGCTGCAGGGATGTTCGAGACAAGCATGGTTGCGATACTGGTTTCTGTAATGTGCGCCCTGATCAGGGAATACGGCGGATTTGACGCATTGCTTTCTGCGATCCGCAAGGTGTTTAAGGGCAAAAAAGGCGGGCAGCTTGGCATGGGACTTCTGGTAGGTATCATGGATATTGCTACAGCGAACAATACAGTGGCTATTGTCATGGCAAATCCCATTGCCGCTGAGATGGCGGAAGAGTATGAGATTACCCCAAAGAAAGCAGCTTCTATTCTGGATACCTTTTCCTGTGTGTTCCAGGGGGTGATCCCTTACGGAGCGCAGATGCTGGTGGCGCTGTCTGCGGCCAATGAACTGGGATATGAACTGTCGGCGTTTGATGTGATTCCAAATCTGTTTTATCCGGGGCTGCTTCTGGTCAGTTCCCTGATCTTCATCTTTGTATTACCGGAGAAAAGACAGAAGAGTACAAAGCAGCGTTAAAGAGTGTTTGAAAATTGCTTTCTGCGAGATGTATTCCGCAAAGTGGGGAGTACAGATTGCGGGAATGAATTTATAAACACATTCTAATACAGAAAGATTTCTGAGTGGAATTCTAAGGAGATGTTTATGGAAGAGTACAGCTACGCTTTAACACAGGTCGGCGCGATTTGGGGAATCGGAGTCGGAGTCTGCCAGGGAGAAAAAATTACGGACATTTGTTCTGTGAATGAAAGTAATCCCCTGTACTGTTCGCGCGAATTACGGGAATTATTGATAAAGCGTGCTGTAAGTCAGGAGAATGCCGTAATATATCAGGATGCGCATGAAGTTTGCTTCGGATGCGTTAAAAAAGAAAACAGGTACGTGATGTTGGGGCCTATGGCGTTAAAACGGCTGAACCGCATTGAACTGCATCGTTTCAGCAGGCAATATGAGATAGATCAGAAACAGGAAAAGAGTATACATAAATTTACAGCCGCACAGATCGTGTCGATGGTTGGCCTTGTAAATAATATAGTGACCGGAAGAGAGACTGCAGGAGAGGAGTTAATGCGGAGCAACCACATTAATTACAAGAGCCGGCAGGAGATGGAACGGGCGCAGATACAATTCGCTCTCAAAGAAGAAGAGGCTGAGCTGTATCATCATACTTATATGTCTAAAATCCCAAAGTTTAGTACAATCTAATCCATTATAAATATTTCGGAAAGTACGGAAAAAGCCTTATTTATGGGCTATATCGTACTTTTCACTTTTCTTTTCATGGTTCTCAAAGACCCTGTTCTTATGAAAATTTCCAGACTTTATTTGTATGAATAACTATATACGAAAAAATGAACACCCTTGTCAAAAGAAGATAGACCGCGAGAAAGAACCGCTAAAAAGTATACTTTGTGTATTTTCTGTATAGAGAATAATCTGATACTTTTTAGCGGATATTTTTAGTGGATTGAAACATATCTTTATTTTATATCTGAGTATAGAAATGCCCCGCCGAAGCGGGGCCGGAGAGTAAATTGTTTTATGCTGCTTTGAAGCCCTGTGCTGCAAGTGCTTCCACCAATGCCTTGTTCTCCTTTCCGGTAAGGGTTCCGTATCTGCTTACGGTGTAATTCCCGATTGTGTAAGCATATGTCGGAGCTTTCAGATATGTGGATTTTTCGCCGATAAATTCGCTGATTGCTGCTACAAGTTCCTTTCTGCGCGGCCCGGTTACATTATAGAATATTTCCATAGTGCCGGATTCCTGGTTCTGTTCATTGTTGCTTTCGTTGGTATCTTCGCTGGCTGCCGCATTTTCTGCTGATGCTTCCTCAATGGGCGATTCCTGAACCGCTGTTTCTTCGGTAGTGTTTGCAGGTGCTTCTTCCGGTTTGAAAAAAGCTGCCGGTTCGATGATTACTGCAGGAAGCTCTCTGGCAGGTGCTCTTTCGATTACTGCTGAGGAGGATTCTTCGGTGGTTTCGCTGGTCTCTGATGCGCCGGTGGTTTCGGTTGCCGTATCCAACTCCGGCGCGGTCTGTGTTTTTGCCCTCATGGCGTTTTTTTCCGCGCGTGTCATTTTCGCTCTTGCTGCCGGGAATACCTCTGGTAATACGCCGTCTGCATACTGGATTTCAAAAGTGATTTTGCCGTCTGCAGGTACATTGAAATGGAAGTCAACCATTTCCAGTTCTTTGATAGCGTCCGGTAATTCAATATTCTTGTACCGTTTTACTTCCTTTTCTCCTACCATGAGGCATACCGGAACCGCGTCTCTTAATTTTGCTGTGATTTTTCCTGTCTTCATAGATATTATCCACCTTTCATTTTTTGATGTTTTGTACTGGCTGCTTGCCTTGTGAGTGACAGCTTACGCATTTTTGGTGTGAAAGCAAGCCTTTTTTTGAAGAAATTTCTCTTTTTTTCACCGGTACAAAAGCAACCAAAAGGGCCAGCCGTGGTGGTTCGGCTGGCCGGTGGTATCGGTATTTTATGCCCGCTCGAAAGGTTCGCCGCAATCTCCGCAGATTACATTGACCTCGCGCGTTGCCCGGATAATGGTGCCGCAGCAGGGGCAGACATATTTAATACTGCGGTTAATAGATTTCTTGCTGCCGCCCTTGGAGCCTCCCTCTACTGGCAGACGGCTGGCATTGATCCCGGCCTCGCCCAAGGTTTCCTTGATCCAAGCCTCCGCTTCCGGGGCCAGTGTTGTAACCGTCCAGCCGTACTTGGTGTGCTTTTCAATGTGCAGGCCGTGAGCCTCGGCGGTGGCCTTGAATTTTATGTTGTGGTAATAGCCGTTGTTGCTTACGTCCTGTATCTCATGTTCCAGATTGTAGAGGTGGGACATTTCATGTAAGAGCGTGGAGGCCAGTTCAAAGATAGGCCGGTCAAGGTACTCGGCGCAGAGGTTGATTTCCCGGTACTTCTCGTCGTCTGCGTTCCAGATTTCTTGAATACTGCACCAACCGTATGCGCCGCGCCCTCCGTCCGGGGATACGGTGATGGCCGGGCGGGTTAATTCGTTACTATAAAAATGCTTATTAAACAGGTCGAACATTTCCTCGGTTTTCTTTACGATTTCAGATATTTGTAGCATAGCTGCGTCCTCCTTAAAATTATCTTTTAATTCTGTGTGACACAGCTTACATATTTTTTGTGTGAAAGTAAGTCTTATTTTGAGAAGTTTCCTTTGTTTTGTTGCCAAGAAATCAACAAGAATTGTCCGAAAAAATAAGATATGCCTTTCGAGCATTATAAAGAATAAAAAACGGGTATTTGCTATACTGCCCTTTATACCTTATACTGAAAGTACATAAAATGGGAGAAGGAAATGGTATGAAAATCGTAATGTTAGAAGGAAGCCCCAATAGAAACGGCTCATCTAATTTACTGGCTGCGGAGTTTATTCGCGGAGCAAAGGAGGCAGGGCATTTGGTTCAGATTGTCGCTGCAGCACATGCAGAAATTCATCCCTGTACTGGCTGTGTCTATTGTGGGTATGAAGGCCCCTGTGTGCAGAAAGATGATATGAATCGCATTCGGGAAATGATTTTGGATGCGGATATGCTGGTCTTTGTTACGCCCCTTTATTACTATGGTATGTCTGCTCAACTAAAAACGCTGATTGACCGTTTTTGTGCATTCAATAGCAGTATCCAGAGAAAGAGGATGAAATCTGCGCTACTGGCTGTTGCGTGGAATGATGATAATTGGACATTTGAGGCATTGGAAGTTCATTATAAAACGCTTGTCCGATATTTGAACTTGATGGATATGGGCATGGTGCTTGGCGCAGGATGTGGAACGCCCGAGATGACCCGGCGATCCAAATTCCCCAAGCTGGCTTATGAATTAGGGAAAAGGCTGTCCTAAGGCGAATTGCGGTCATATATGTGAATTGGGGATGTTGAAGGCGTTGGTTTTCGGCATCCCCTTTTTCTGTTCATCGCCGAGATATTTATAAAACGTATTTCTAGACTTAAACCATGTTGCAAAAGCAAGGAAAACTGCTACAATAAGAGCAAATATGCAGATAAGCGAGGTGCAAAACATGGAACTGAGAGTCCTCAACTATTTTTTAATGGTTGCCAGAGAAGAAAATATCACAAAAGCCGCACAGCTTTTGCACGTTACTCAGCCCACACTTTCCAGACAGCTTATGCAGTTGGAGGAAGAATTGGGTGTACAGCTATTTCACCGTGGTAAGCATAATATTATCTTGACGGAGGATGGGCTATTGCTTCGACGGCGTGCGCAGGAACTTGTCACATTGTCCGAAAAGACAAAACAGGAACTCCAACATAAAGAGGAAATCATCTCTGGAGAAATCGCCATTGGCTGTGGAGAGGCCAGAAGCATGTCAATCCTGTCAGGAGGTATGAATGCTTTCCGGGCCAGTTATCCGATGGTTCAATTCAGTATCTACAGTGCCACAGCCGATGAAATTAAGGAGCGTATTGAAAAGGGGCTTTTGGACATGGGGCTTTTGACGGAGCCTGTGGATATATCGAAATATGAGTTTATCCGTATGCCAATAAAGGATCGTTGGGGCATATTGGTACGAAGTGATTCTCTATTGGCTGAGCGAAATGCAGTTACGCCAGATGATTTAAGGGAGTTTCCCCTTATCATAGCACACCGGGAATTGGTAAAAAACGAATTGGCGAGTTGGTTTGGAAGTATCTTTGAACAGTTAGAGATAGCTGCAACGTATAACCTCATTGTAAATGCAGCCAATATGGTGGAAAAAAGAATGGGGGTTGCGTTATGCTTTGACCTTAGTGTTTCCTTTGAGAATCTTTGCTTTGTGCCGCTTGTACCGCGTATTGAAACCGGTACGGTATTGGTTTGGAAAAAGAATCAAACACTTACGGCAGCAAATACAAAATTCACACAGCACATGAAAGAATACATTTTAGGCATTTCTCACGATTGAATATAGGCATTAGACATTTTAATGGGCTGTCAGTATAATATAGGTGTCCGGTAGGGGCACCTATATTTTTTTAACGAAGGTGAGGGAATATGACGAAGCAGGAAGCAAGTAGGCTCTATAATATTCCAATTAAAATTTTGGAGGAATATGAAAAATGGGGGCTTTGCCATGAGGTAAAGAAGGTAATGGGATCATGGCAATATGACGACAGTGATTTGGAGCGTCTCAGTATGATTATGACGCTACATGATCTTGGATTTTCCAACAGCGAAGTTGAGACATATATGCGGCTTCTTTTGGATGGCGATCATACGGAAGTACAGCGACTTCAGATGCTGAACCAAAGACGTGCATGTGCATTGGATGAAATTCATTTTAGGGAAGCACAGCTTGTAAGGCTGGATTATCTGCGGCACAGCATCAATGCCTCGAAAAACGGTAAGAAAACAAAGGAGGGGTTCCATGAATGAAATTGAATTGAATAACGGAATCCGGATGCCATTGCTCGGCTTTGGCGTATTCCAGATTACCGATCAGCAGATTTGTAAAGAAAGCGTAAAAATCGCGTTGAAAACAGGCTATCGGATGATTGACACTGCAGCCTGCTATGGGAATGAAGCAGCAGTGGGAGAAGCAATCCGGGAAAGCGGCATTGGCAGAGAGGAAATTTTCCTCGTTTCCAAGGTCTGGATTCAGGATGCCGGATATGAGAAAACCATGGCATCTTTTGAAAAAACCCTTGCTAATCTTGGGACGGAGTATCTGGATTTATATCTTATTCATATGCCCTACGGGGACTATCACGGAAGCTGGCGGGCCATGGAGGAACTCTTAAAGGCAGGCAGAGTAAAAGCTATCGGCGTCTGCAACTTTCTTCCAGACAGACTGCTGGATTTGATTCTCAGCCATGAAGTCACACCGGCTGTCAATCAGATTGAACTGCATCCCTTCTGTCAGCAAAAGGAGCTTCGGCACTTAATGGCGCAGTATCAGATACAGCCGATGGCATGGGCTCCTTTTGCAGAAGGGCAAAACGGGATTTTTCAGAACCCGGAATTAACGGCCATCGGACAGAAGTATGGCAAGGTTCCCGCACAGGTGCTTCTCCGCTGGCTGCGGCAGAGTAAGATTGTTGCGATTCCGAAATCTGTTCATGAGGAACGCATCCGCCAGAATTATGATGTGGACGATTTCATTTTGACGGAGGAGGACATGAGCATAATCGTGGGTATGGATACGGGCAAAAGCCTTATTCTGGATGTGCCAAGTCTGAACGAAGTACGCCGCCTGCATGGGATTCGTTTTGAGCAGTAATGTTGGAAAGGAGATTTTTAGATATGAAGAAACATATTGGTTCTAAACTGGCATTGTATCCAACACCGTTGGTGGTAGTTGGCGCAATGGTAAATGGAAAGCCCAACTGGACGCTGGTTGGACATCTGGGCATCATCGGCCATGACCGGGTAATGGTCAGCATGAGCGATACCCATTATTCCAATCAGGGCATCCGAGATACGAAAGCGCTGTCTATCAACATTGTGGATGAGGCTATGCTGCAAAAAGCCGATTATACAGGCTGTGTCAGCGGTACGAAGGAGGATAAGTCGGAACTATTTGCTTATCATATCGCAGACGATGGTGCGCCGATGATCGACGCATCCCCTGTTTCCATGGCGTGTATCGTGGAAGATGTATATAAAACGGAAGGTTTTGAGAGCTTTATCTGCAAAATCGCCGCAACCTATGCAGATGAGTCTGTATTGGATAGCAGCGGCAGACTGGACTATAACATCCTCAAACCGGTGCTGTTTGAGATGCCTACTTATCAGTATCTGAAAACAGGCGAGGTTTTGGGAAAGTGCATGAGCATGGGAAAGGAGGAAAATTGAAATGAGCAAGAAACTGGTTGCCTATTTTTCTGCAAGCGGTACAACGAAAAAGGCCGCGGAACATTTAGCAAAGGCAGTGGGTGCTGATCTGTTTGAGATCAAACCTGTTGTCCCTTACAGCAGTGTTGACCTGAACTGGATGGACAAAAAGAGCCGCAGCAGTGTGGAGATGAATGATTCTGCATCCCGTCCGGAGATCGTAGAGCGGCTTCCGAATATGAGCGATTATGAAACGGTATATATCGGTTTTCCCATTTGGTGGTATGTAGCGCCGCGCATCATCAGTACCTTTGTGGAAAGCTACGATTTTACTGGAAAGACGATGGCGCCGTTTGCCACCTCTGGCGGCAGCGGCATGGGAAAAACGGTTGGCGAACTGAAAAAGCTCTGTCCGGGTGCAGACTGGAAGACCGGAAAAATGGTGAACAGCGCGTCTGAAAGAGAACTTGCGGACTGGGCAAATAAATTTTAATGGAGGGAACGATTATGAAATTAAGAAAAACGGATCCGGAATTTGCGGAGCTTTTTCAACACTTCGCTTTTGATGAGGTAGTAAATGAAGAAAACCAGCAACTTGACGCACCTACGCGCTATCTGGCGATCCTTTCTGCGCTAATGGGATGCGGTGGGCTGGACGCCTATCGGGAGATGCTGCCCACCGCATTGGAAAATGGCATGACGCCGGTCATGGTAAAGGAAATGGTCTATCAGGCGGCGGATTATCTGGGCTACGGAAGAATGCTTTCCTTCTTGAATGTAACCAACGAGGTCTTTGCTGATAGAAATATTTCCCTGCCCTTACCCGGTCAGGCTACCACAACCATGGATGACCGGCTGGAAAAAGGTGCAGAAGCGCAGGCCGAGATCTTTGGAGAGCAGATGAAAGAGGCATGGAAGAATGGGCATATCAATCGCTGGCTGGCAGCGAACTGCTTTGGAGACTTTTATACCCGTACCGGTTTGGATCTGAAACAGCGTGAGATGATTACATTTTGCTTTTTGATGGCGCAGGGCGGCTGTGAACCGCAGCTCATCGCTCACGCAAAAGGAAACATGAATCTGGGAAACGATAAAGAGTTTCTTATCCGTGTGGTATCGCAATGTTTGCCGTACATTGGCTATCCGCGCAGTTTAAATGCCATAAACGGTATTCAGAAGGCAGCAGAATGATTGGAGGATATGATTATGGAATATACAAAGTTAGGAAATACAGATATTGAAATTTCCAAATTGTGCGTGGGCTGTATGAGTTTTGGTAAAGCCGGAACCCTGCACGACTGGACTCTGGATGAAGCGGCGACCGGAGAAGTTGTAAAACACGCACTTTCTCTGGGTATCAATTTCTTTGATACGGCCAACGGCTACTCTGCTGGAACCAGCGAGGAATATCTGGGCCGGGCGCTGAAAAAGAACATTGTCCGTGATAAGGTGGTCATTGCCTCGAAGGTCTATTTTAACCCCGGTAGGCTGTCTGCTCCGGCTATCCGCCGGGAGATTGACGGAACGCTGAAACGACTGGGTACGGATTACTTGGATCTGTACATCATCCACCGCTTTGACTATGAAACTCCTATTGAGGAAACCATGGAGGCATTGAACGAGCTGGTAAAAGCCGGAAAGGTGCGGGCGCTGGGCGCCTCTGCTATGTATGGGTATCAGTTTTATAATATGCAGCTTACGGCCCGTGACCACGGTTGGGCGCAGTTTGAGGCCATGGAAAATCATTATAATCTCCTCTACCGGGAGGACGAACGGGAACTGATTCCCATTTGCAGGCAGATGGGCGTGTCCCTGATGCCTTACAGTCCCTTAGCGGCAGGACACCTGACCCGGCCTGAGTGGAAGGCGGATACCCTGCGAAGCCGTACCGACCGGGTGGCCATGGGGAAATATGACCGTACCGAAGAACAGGATATGCAGATTGTGAGCCGGGTTCACGAACTGGCGGAGCGGTACGGTGTCAAGATGTCACAAATTGCTATTGCGTGGCACTGGGCAAAAGGCGTTGCATCCCCCATCATCGGGGCAACAAAGGCTGCCTACTTTGACGACGCGGTGGGTGCGCTGACCGTCAAGCTGACGGCAGAGGACATTGCATGGCTGGAAGAACCCTATCTTCCCCACCGGATTGTAGGTGCGATTGACCACAATCCTGCGGACGGCGTGATGCTGCTGGATGAAAAGAAATAGAAGGGGTGGATGAATTGAAAAAATTCACTGCATGGGTGCTTTCCTTTTGCATTTTATTTGGCTTGACTGCCTGCGGCGGGCAGACAGAAGAACTCGCAGCGGAATCCGATACCTCCCAATCCGGCGTTTCGCAGCCGGCTGAGGAGGAAAGTCAGTCCTCTGCTGCCGAAGAAGAAAATACGCAGACGGCTCAGGAGACAGGGCAGGAGAATATTCTGATTGCCTATTTCTCCTGGGCGGATAACACAATCGTGGAGGATGAGGAAGCCGCTGTTCAATCTGCGCTTTCCCATTATGAATCCATTGGTGACAGAGAAAATTATAGCGATGTAGATGCAGTCGCTTCGGCCAGCGTAGTGGCTCCGGGAAATACTACGCAGATGGCGCAGTGGATTCAGGAGTATGTGGGAGGGGAACGGTTTCCCATCGTTGTGACGGAAACATATCCCGACAACTATGATGAGTGTATGGAGCGGGCGGCGGATGAGAAGGCGGAAAACGCCCGTCCGGAATTGGCAAACCATCTGGATAACATAGACGATTACGATATAGTCTTTTTGGGTTTTCCCAACTGGTGGTCCAGCGCGCCTATGGCGATCTTCTCCTTTATCGAAGAATATGATCTCTCCGGGAAAACCATTGTTCCTTTCTGTGCCCATGGAACCGGAGGAATCGCGGCGGGCGTAAGGGATATTACTGCGGCCCTGCCTGATTCCGTAACGGTTTTGGATGCTCTTGGCGTTTACCGGGCAGACATTGGAAATGCCGAATCCGCAGTGCAGGAGTGGCTGGCGGAACTTGGATTTGAAAAAAAGGAGGAAGAATCCAAAATGGAAAATGAGGGAAGAAAGCTGAAAATGGCAGTCGATGGACAGGAGATCAGCATCACGCTTTATGATACCCCGGCAGCAAACGCATTGTACGAAATGCTGCCTCTGGAACTGACCTTTGAGGATTTTAACGGGGTGGAGAAGATCAGCTATCTTCCACAGGAACTGCCCACAGAGGGAGAACCTGATGGCTGCGATCCAGATGTGGGGGATTTCTGCCTGTATGCGCCATGGGGAAATCTGTCGGTATTCTATCAGGATTTCCGGTATTCGGACAGCTTAATCCTGTTGGGGCATATTGATTCCGGGATGGAGCTGCTTTCCGGTCAGAGCGGAGATTTTTCGGCCACACTGGAAGCGGTGGAATGAGAAAAATTATACGAGGAGGTAAGACCATGAAAAAATTTGCAACACTTTTACTTACTTTTGTGATGGCTGTTTCCCTTGCAGCATGTGCCGGGAATGAAACACTGGCTGAAACAAGCACTCTGGATACGGAGGGCAGCATTTCTGCGGAATCAACTGTGCTGGAAAGCAGTGAAACCGCATCGGAACCGGAAAGCGAAACCGCATCGGATAGCCAGATGGAAGAAACGGAATCCCCGGCTGATACAGATACCGAGTCAACAGGAACGAATGTACTGGTAGCCTATTTTTCCGCCACTGGAACCACAGAGGGCGTTGCGGAGAAGATTGCCAGCGGTCTGGATGCCGACCTTTACGAGATTGTTCCGGAGGAGCCTTATACAGACACTGACTTGGATTATCATGACGATAACAGCCGCAGCACTATTGAAATGAATGATCCTTCCTCCCGTCCGGCGATTTCCGGTTCCGTGGAGAACATGGAACAGTATTCTACCGTATTCATCGGTTATCCCATCTGGTGGGGAGAAGCCCCGAGAATCGTCAGTACCTTTATGGAAAGCTATGATTTTTCCGGCAAGACGATTGTACCTTTCTGTACCTCCGGCGGCAGCGGCATCGGCTCCAGCGCTTCCAATCTGGAGAAATTGACAATCGGCGCTACATGGCTTGACGGTCAGAGGTTAAGCGGCAGCGATTCTCAGGGCGCCGTAATGGAATGGGTAAACAGTCTTGGAATGGATTTCGGTGCGTAATTATTTTTGCAATGGCAAAGGAAAGGGGCAACTGCATATGAGATTCAAAACAAAATTAAAAATGGGAATAGACTTTTTGATGACGGCGCTGTTGCTTCTGCTGATGGCCTATCAAGTAACGGGCGAATCGTTTCATGAATACATAGGAGCAGGAATGCTGATCCTGTTCCTGATCCACAACTTTTTGAATATCCGCTGGTATGGCAGTTTGGTAAAGGGAAAATACCCTGTCCTGCGTATTCTGCGCACGGTAGTCAATTTTTTCTGTCTTGCTGCAATGCTGATTCAGGCATATAGCGGAATCATCCTGTCACGCTATGTATTTGCTACACTTCCCATAAACGGCGGTATGGCAACAGCCAGAGTGATGCACCTTGCAGGCTCCTATTGGGGGTTTGCACTCATGAGTATCCACTTGGGTCTGCATTGGGGAATGATTATAGGAATGTTCCGTAAGTTATCCAGAGGGAATATACCTACACCGCTTGTATGGGTTCTTCGGCTACTGGCAGCGGGAATCGCCATATATGGCGCGGTTTGTTTTTATCAGGCAGATATTGTCTCCTATATGTTTTTTAAGGTTGAATTTGCTTTTCTGGACTATGAAAAGAGCGGGATTTTAATTCTTGCAGAGTATCTGGCCATGATGGGTATGTGGGTATTTCTTTCCTACTATATATCTAAGACACTAGGGAAGGCATCCAAGCCAAAGCAAAGGGAGAAAAATGAATTGTAGAATGAACAATTAAAAGTCATAATTTTTCTCAAACTACGGAATATGTTGAAATGCAAAATGACAAGGCAAGCATATCTTGCCGTTCCGCTTCTGCAACAGACCGTTAAGGTTCCGGTCATTCTCACCGGAGGCCATCGTGAATTTGAGCAGACGAACCTGCTCTTGAACGAGTATGGTGTGGATTACTTCGGAATGTCCCGCCCATTGATCCGGGAAGAAAATCTACCGAACCGCTGGAAAAATGGCAATACAAGACCTGCGGAATGTGCATGAGTACCTATGGGTATCGCTGTGCCCTTACCCCGCAGAAATATGGGAAACCGCCGAAGAAAAACCGCTGACCATCTTAAATTGTCAATGCTTTTCCGGCCTTGTATCTTCAGTCCAATGCTCCGGGTTGCTGTCATCAGGAATCAGGCCGGACAAAATTTGCTCATAGTGCTGCACTTTTTCGTCCATATAGGCCGCAGTTGCTTTTGCTTCTTCTATGCGCCGATACGCCTGCTCCCGCTGCCGGAGAATGATTTGATACCTTGCGTAAAGTGTTTCTCTGGACTCCGGCAGGCGGCACAAATCGCAGTATTCTTTAATATCCTCAATAGATGCACCACAGCCTTTCAAACAGGCAATCCCCTGCATCCAGTTGACGGATTCCTCGTTAAAAATGCGGCGGTTGCCCTTATCCCGCTGGCAGGGTAAAAGATTGATGTCAGTGTAATAGCGGATTGTATGTTCTGTCGTATGGAACATCTCGGCAAACTGTTTCAATGTATAAATCATGGTTTCTCCTAAAATTTTATCAATATGCTGGTTCAGATCTATGAAGAGCATGGAGACGGAACGAATGGAATCGCCATCAGCGCGCCGGGGGTTATCGACAGTGAAACCGGATTTATGTATAATGCGGGAACCATTTTCTGCGTTTCAAACATCAATATCGTAGAAATTCTGGAAAATCGCTGCCATGTTCCGGTTACAGTGGAAAACGACGCAAAAAGCGCGGCGTTGGCGGAAGTGTGGAGAGGCGCGCTGTCAGACTGTAAAAACGCTATCGCGGTAATCTGCGGAACCGCAGTGGGCGGAGCTGTCATCTGCGACCGTAAGGTACTCCGGGGAAAGAATTTCATGGCGGGGGAGTTCAGTTATATATTGACAGAGACAAACGACTGTATGAATCCCCAGAAGGTTCTGGCAGAAAGAAACGGAGTGCCGGGGCTGATCCGTCTGGTGGCAGAAAGAAAAAAGCTTCCGGCAGAAGAATTGGATGGGGAAAAAATATTTTCCATGGCGAACTGCGGAGATGAAGAAGCCTTAGAGTGTCTGAGGATCTTTTGCAATCATCTTGCAGTGCAGATTACAAACTACCAGTTTATTTTTGATCCGGAGCGCTTTGCAATTGGCGGCGGAATCAGCGTGCAGCCGTTATTTCTCCAGATGATCAAAGAAGAATTAAAAAAGATCAACAGGGTATATCCGCACAATGTACCGATTCCGGAAGTGACCACATGTAAGTACTTTAATGATTCGAATTTAATCGGCGCATTATATGTTCATCTTCAGGAAAAAGAAGAGAAATATAGTATGGAAAAAGTGAAAGCTTTCATGGAATTGGTAAACGGACGCAGGGAAGCACAATATCTTCGGGAAATGTTCTGCAGATAAAAGGGGCTTTCCGCAAGAAAAGCCCCTTTTCCGGTTTATGAGTATGCAGCAAAGCGGAATGTAAATGTCCGCTTAACTGCTGCAGCCGGGATTACTGCCGGGATAATAAACGGATCAGTTCTTCTTTTGTGTATTCCTGAAGATTTGTTTTTTCTCCGTCAATGTAGAGAGTGGGCACACAGGTGATTTTCAGAGTATCACGAGAATAAGCGACCGCTTCCTTTTCTGCGGCAGAATAGGTTCCCAGGTTAAGGGCTTCCTTAAATTCATCTTTATCAAGTCCGATACTTTCCGCAAGTTCAGTGAGCACATCCGGATTTCCGATATCTTTTTCCTCAATAAAATAGGCGCGGTAAATAAGGTCACTGTAGCGATTACCACATCCCCTGTCCGCTGCAAAGAACCATCCTTCAAATGCAAGCCGTGTGTAAGGGCGTGGAGAGACAGCAGGGGGAAATTTCATATCAAGTCCCAATTGACGGGCCGGCTCTGCCAGAATCTGGTAACGGCTTTTTCTTTCTTCATCGTGATAAGTATCCACACGCTCTTTTGGTTCTTCTGTCAGCTCAAAAGGTTGAACAGTCACCCTGGCCGGAATGCCGGTTTCCTTTAATGCTTCTTCTAGTGCCGCTTTAGCAACAAAGCAGTATGGACAGACAAAATCCGTAACAAACAAAATTTCTTTCATTGGTGCGCCTCCTTCTTCTTTATATTTCTATTCAAGACCCGCCTGCGAGTCTTAAGCGCTTTACTTTATGATACTGATTAGCCGGGAAAGTGTCAATACAATAAATAGTATTTGGTTGGTATTGGGATAATGAGATTGAGCATAGGTACTGTACTGAGATTTATGGAACAAAAAACTGTTACGAGATTTTTTCTCGCAGATATTGAATATATTATTTATTTATGATATAAAATAATTATGAGAAAAAATCTCAGGGAGGTGTTGGGATGATTTATGAATTTACTTTTTCTAATTTCAGATCGTATAAAAATGAAGCTACTATTGACTTTTCAGCGAAGCCCATAACGGAATTTGAAAATTCATTGATTAATGTAGAAGGGGAACCATCAATTCTTCCTGTATGTGCGATTTATGGACCGAATGGCGGCGGAAAAAGCAGTGCTTTAATGGCTCTTAAAACCTTGAAGGAAATTGTGATTAATCCATTAGTTCAGATGGTGTTTATGAAAAATAAAAATGAAAAATTAGCTTCGGCAACTATTGAAGAATTGCAGGCAGGAATAAAAAATGATGAACAGGATATTGCATATTATAAGTGGGATAAGGAATGTGAGAATAAACCAACGGTGTTTAGTATTTTGTTTCTTATAAAAGGAAAAAAATATCGTTATGAATTAACCATAAAGAATAAGAATATCTGTGAAGAAAATTTATACTTGAAAGAGATTAAAGACGGAGATTTAAGAGCTGTTTTTGAAAGAGACGAAGATGGGATTTATCTTTGTGAAGAATTAGCAAATATGGATATAAATAATTTAAATGGAAATCTTCCGCTCATATCTTATATATCTATGTTTAAAGATCTGGATATTGTTGATGATGCAATTCAGTTTTTTATGAATATGCAGACTGTAAATTTTGATATTCCTAAACAGGACAGAAGGGTTTTGATAAAAGTTATTGAAAGACATAAGAATAGATTTATAAATGTAGTTCAGAGTATGGGAATCGATATTGATGATATCCGGGTGGAGTATGATAATAATGGGAAGGTTTCTGAGGTATACGTAAAGCATAGTGATGTAGATGGGGAACTTGAATTTACAGAGGAATCCAGTGGTACAAGAAAGATTTTCAGCATTTTGCCGGTTATTTTGAATGGTATTGATAGAGGAACTTTGTTTGTGATTGATGAATTAGACGCAAAGCTGCATCCGGCATTGCTGCAGTCTATTATTGAGTTGTTTACAGATCATACGATAAATAGAGCA
This sequence comes from Eubacteriales bacterium, assembly GCA_030524715.1. Classification (GTDB taxonomy): domain Bacteria; phylum Bacillota; class Clostridia; order Lachnospirales; family Lachnospiraceae; genus Blautia_A. The sequence goes on from JAUNGB010000005.1 coordinate 90,184, forward strand.
GGAGCACAGCTTCTTTTTACGTCACATGATCTTACAACAATGAGTAATGAGGTATTCCGACGTGATGAAATATGGTTTTCAGCAATCAATGGATATAATGAATCTGTATTATATTCACTGGTTGATTTCAAGAAAGAAAACGGAGAAAAGCCGAGGAAAGATGAAGCTTATAATAAACAATATCTGGAAGGAAGATATGGCGCGGATCCGTATATGAAGCAGTTAAAAAACTGGGAGGTGGTTTCTTGACGTTAAAACCAAAAAAGCGCAGTGACCTGAAAAAAATTCAGAATAAGATGAAACTGAAAGAAAGTAAAATGGGTACGCGGTATAAATTACCGCCGTATACGATGATTATTTGTGAAGGAGTGAAAACGGAACCATTATATTTGAGCGGTTTTGCACGAAAAATAAATGAGCAATATAAGGAAATCAGTAAAAAAGAACATATTGTTGTTTTTGGAACAGGAAGAAATACAAAAGGATTACTAAATTTTGTAGATCGGATGGTTGCTGAGGGAAAATGGAAAGGATATGAAAGATTTTGGCTGGTTTATGATAAAGACGATTTCCCCTATGATAATTTTGATAATACTCAATTTAGCGTTGAAGGAAGAGAGAAAAGTAAAATAAAAGTAGCTTGGTCAAATGAAAGTATTGAGTTATGGTTTCTGCTGCATTTTCAGGACTATAGATCTGATAATGGGAGGGCTCAATATATTGAAAAGTTAAAAGAGTACTTTGATTATTCTAAAACCAGAGAAGATTTATATGATGTTATTATGCGAAAAGGATCATTAGAGGATGCAAAACGAAGGGCTAAAAAATTATTCGGGGAATTTCAGGAAAACGGTATAACCAGTCCGTCCGCTATGGTACCTGCTACAAGGATGTATGAATTAGTGGAGGAATTAGAGAGTTATATCAGGTTATAATGAAAAAATGAAACGTAGTTGAGTACCGTTTTTTTAAGGATAGAAGATGATAAACAAAGGAAGGAGGCGATTCATCGATGGTCCGTATCCGCTGTGTTGTGGAGCGTATTACTTATCAGAATCCGGATAATGGCTATTCCGTTTTAAAAGTGCATATAAAAGGCTACAATGAACTGGTTCCATTGGTGGGAAACCTTCTGGATGTGAATGTAGGATCCGTACTTCTGGCAGAGGGAAACTGGAAAGTGGACGCGAAATACGGCCGGCAATTCCTTGCGGAAAAATGGGAAGAAACCATGCCAGCCACTATTTACGGTATCGAGAAATACCTTGGCAGCGGCCTTATTAAAGGCGTGGGCCCAAAGTTTGCCAGGAGGATCGTCCAAACCTTTGGCACAGATACGCTGGATGTGATCGAGACAGATGTGAACCGCTTGTCTGAGGTACCCGGCATCGGAAATAAACGTATCCGTATGATCAGGGAGAGCTGGGAGCGGCAGAAGGAAGTTAAGAATATCATGCTGTTTCTTCAGGATCATGGGGTGAGCACATCCTTTGCAGCTAAGATCTATAAACAGTATGGAAATGAAAGCATTGCCAAAATGAAAGAAAATCCCTTCCAGCTGGCAGATGATATCTGGGGCATTGGGTTTAAGACCGCAGACGGGATCGCGGAAAAACTGGGCTTTGCAAAGGAGTCCTTTGTACGTCTGCGCAGCGGTATCATGTACACATTAAGCGAACTGGCCAATGAGGGGCATGTGTATGCATCCAGAGAGCAACTGGTGTCAAAGGCGTCATCCCTGTTGGAAGCAGAAGAAGCCTATATTGTTATGACAATGGATCAGATGGTCACTGATAAAGAACTGATCTGCCAGAGCATTCAGGACGGCGTTCTGACAGAGGTTCCTGCGGCGCAGGCGGAAGCCGTTTATTTACCGCCCTTTTATTATGCGGAAACCGGCGTGGCAAATAAATTGAGGAAGCTGGCAAAAGAACCGCCCGGGAAAAGGCTTCCGGAAACGATAGATATGACAGGGCTTGAAAAATCCGTAAATATGACCTATGATACAGTACAGAAGGAAGCAATTTTACAGGCAGCCAAAGCCAAGGTCATGATTCTGACGGGAGGTCCCGGAACCGGCAAAACAACCACTACTCAGGGAATCATTTCCGCGTATCGCGCCTATGGCCTGAAAGTGCTTCTGGCAGCCCCCACGGGAAGAGCAGCAAAACGTATGAACGAGGCTACAGGGCTTGAGGCCAAAACTATTCACCGGCTGCTGGAATTTAAACCGCCGGAGGGTTATCAGAGGAATGAAGAGCATCCGCTGGAGGGAGACGTATTGATTGTGGACGAGTGCTCCATGATAGACATTATACTGATGAATTCTCTCCTGAAGTCAATTCCTTCAGGGATGCGGCTGATCCTGGTGGGAGATATCAATCAGCTTCCCTCTGTGGGAGCTGGAAATGTCCTGCGAGATATGATCGATTCCGGCGTTTTTCCTGTGATCCGTCTGACGCGGATTTTCCGGCAGGCTCAGAGCAGCAGGATCGTAATGAACGCGCACCGGATCAATGAAGGACAGTTTCCGGATATCTCCAACGGAAAATATGCGGATTTTTTCTTTATCGAGAAAGAGGAACCCGAGGATATTCTTAGGGAGATTGTAAGGCTGGTCAAATATAATCTGGCGCGCTATTACAAGACGCCCTCATTCTCCATACAGGTGCTGACGCCTATGCAGAGAGGCGTAATCGGGGCGGCAAATCTGAATATTGCGCTGCAGGAAGCTTTAAATCCCGAAGAAATGGGCCTGAGAAGAAGCGGCTATTGCTTCAGACTGCATGATAAGGTCATGCAGATAAAAAATAACTATGACAAAGAGGTTTTTAACGGGGACATAGGACTTATCACTGCATTGGATATGGAAAACCGTTCTCTTACAGTAACCTTTGATGACCGGAGTATTGAATATGATGTAACAGAGTTGGACGAGCTTGTTCATGCTTATGCAACCACCATTCATAAAGCACAGGGTTCGGAGTATCCCATTGTGGTGATGCCGGTATCGATGACTCATTATATGATGCTTCAGAGAAATTTGATTTATACGGGCATTACACGTGCAAAGAAAATTCTTGTGATCGTCGGGACAAAGAAGGCGCTTGCCTATGCAGTCAGAAATGTGACAGTCACCAGGCGGAACACCATGCTTCGGGAACGCCTGTCAGGGCTGGAGGAAAATAACATTTTTCTCCGGTAAACAGCTTTCATGAGCATGCAGCAAAGCGGAATGCGAATGAGCTCTTTACAAATAAGATAAAAATAATGCAGGAAAAGCAGCCGAAGAAGATAAGAATCTTCCGGCTGCATTTTTTGCAGGACACAGAATCTTAACAAAAAAAGTATTGATTTTAGTTTGCTATCTGTTATACTGTATGGTGCACAAAGAAGAGTGCATAAGTATGAATTGAGTTACTTTGCCAATCAGGAGGAACACATGATACGTCATGCGCAGATTTCAGATATTCCCGGATTAAAGAAAATCTGGAAGAAGGTTTTTGGAGATAAGGATGTATATATAGATGAGTTTTTCGCATATGCGTTTTCACCGGAGAATGTACTCTGCTATCAGGAAGGCAATGAAGCGGCAGCGGTGCTCTATAAGCTTCCATGCCTGATCCGGGGTATGGACGGGCAGGCAGAAAAGGCATATTATTTTTATGCTTTGGCAACTTTAAAGGAATATCGCGGGCAGGGGATCATGAGCCGGCTGATCATGCGGGCAAAGGAAGAAATCCGCAGGGAAGGATGCCGGACGATTTTTCTGATTCCGGCTACGGACAGCCTTCTGGCATACTATGAGCCCTTTGGATTCCGCAGGGTAATCCGTCCGCAGGTATTTTCCCTGAAAGGGGAGAGTTTTGAAAGGAAAGCTCTTGCAGCTCAGGAAATCCGGCTGGAAGAAGCATGGCCGGAGGAAGGCCTGGAGCTTGCTTCAAGGACACTGTGGCGCTATACCAACAAAAATGTGTTCTTTGAGGAAAAAACAGAAGCTCTTTATTGTCAGTGGAGCTTTCGGGCAGAGGACAGCTTTTTGTATAAAATAATAAAGAATGATAAAATTATCGGTTATCTGGAAGGAAAAACCAGGGGCGGGGAAGTATGGATCCAGAATTATGGAATCCATACGCCCCATCTGGAAGCTGCCGCAGGAAAGCTGCTTGCCCTGACAGGAGAAGAAAGGCTGAAGATCCTGGCTGGTGACAGGCTTCCCGGAGCACGGGACGGTTTTGGGGTCGATATGCAGGCGCAGACAAGACCGATCGCTGTCTGCAGCAGTACAGAATGGAAACAGCTTCAGGGATTTATTCTGGAGTAACTGCAGAAAAATAAGGCTTTTGAGTCAGCAGGCAGAAGCCTTCTGGCAACAGAAGCGTTTAATAAATATGGAAAGTATAGTACAGAGAATGGAGATTAAGATGCAGTTTCAAAAAATAACAATGGATCACTATGATGAAATAAAGAACTATTTATGGAAATCGAAAAACAGAGGATGCAATTTCAGCGCCGGAAACATTATCATTTGGGGATCAGATCTGGATATCTCTTATGGAATTGTGGATAACGTCATTGTTTTCCGGACACTTATGGGGACAGAGGCGGTCTACCACATTGCAGAATATACGGAGGATTTTCCGCAGATCATCCAGAAGCTTTCCGAGGATGCAAGAGGTCTGGGCGTGAAGATGCAGCTTGCGGATTTAAATAAAGAGATGGCAGAGGCTCTTGAGGAATATTATCCGTCTCTGTTCCAGGCGGAGTATGACCGCGACGGCAGTGATTATGTATACGAGGTGCAGGCATTGGCAGAGCTTCGCGGCAAGAAATACCAGAAAAAGAAAAATCACGTAAACCGTTTTAAAAGAAACTATGAATTTACCTACGAGACACTTAACAGGGAAAATATTCCGGAGTGCATAGAGATGGCGGAAAAGTGGAGAGAAGGCAGGGAGATGAATTCTTCTCTGGAAGCGGAGAAAAAAGCTCTGGAAAATGCTTTCCGTTATTATGAGCCTCTTGGCTTTCAGGGCGGCCTGCTTCGGGTAAACGGAGAGGTGATGGCGTTTACTCTGGGCGAGGCGGTGACGGAAGATACCTTTGTCACACATTTTGAGAAAGCGCTGGATTCTATTCCGGAGCTGTATGCGATGATAAATCAGCAGTTTGCCATGAACCAACTTCGGGGTTTCCGGTATGTAAACAGGGAAGAGGATCTGGGCGTGGAAGGGCTGCGTAAGGCAAAGACCTCCTATCATCCTGTGTTTATGGTGGAAGAGTATCGCGCAAGCCTGAAAGAATGCTGCAGCAGCCTGTGTCTCTGGTACAGGAAAAAGCTTGGAAGAACGGCATAAGTATCGAAAATATAATGTGGAACAGATTTAGAGCGTGTTTGAAAATTGCTGGAATGATTTTCAAACACGCTTTAGATTTTCAAACACGCTTTAGATTTCCTTTGACAAATGAGCTTTTAGTGATTACAATAGCAGGTGTATCGAGAAGAAAAGAAGAACCCAAAAGAAGAGTCCAAAAGATAAAGACAAAAGAGAAGAGATAAAAAGAGGAGAAAAGTAACCATGAGAACATGGGAGGAAAACATCCGGAAGGTGGTACCCTATACCCCGGGAGAGCAGCCAAACCAGCCGGATATGATCAAGCTTAATACAAACGAAAATCCTTACCCTCCGGCGCCGGGCGTGGAACGCGCTCTGAAGGAGATGTCTGCGGATACCCTGCGGCTCTATCCGGATCCTACGGCAGGGATCCTGGTGGAGGCAATTGCCGAGGCTTATCACGTGGAGAAAGATCAGGTATTTGTCGGCGTCGGTTCAGACGACGTACTTGCCATGTGTTTTCTGACTTTCTTTAACGGAAAGAAACCCATTCTGTTTCCGGACATTACTTATTCTTTTTATGACGTATGGGCGGAGCTTTTCCGTATCCCCTATGAAAGACCGGCTCTGGATGAGAACTTCCGGATCCGCAAGGAAGATTATTTCCGGGAAAACGGCGGCGTGGTCTTTCCTAATCCCAATGCGCCCACGGGAGTGGAGATGCCCCTGGAAGACATTGAAGAAATTCTGAACCATAATCAGGATGCCATTGTCATTGTGGATGAGGCATATGTGGATTTCGGCGTACAGTCGGCTTTGCCGCTGATCGATAAATACGATAACCTTCTGGTAGTCCAGACCTTTTCAAAATCCCGTTCCCTTGCGGGAATGCGGATCGGTTATGTATTTGGAAATCCCGTCCTGATAAAGTATCTGAACGACGTAAAGTATTCTTTTAATTCCTATACCATGAATACGGCCGCCATTGCCGCCGGTGTGGCAGCAGTGCGCGACAAGGAATATTTTGAGAAAACCTGCAGTAAGATTATAGAGACAAGAGAATGGACAAAAGCAGAATTAAAAAAGCTTGGTTTTTCTTTTGGGGATTCCAAATCAAATTTTATTTTTGCTGCCCATGAAACCTGTCCGGCAGAGGAACTGTTCCGGGCGCTTCGGGAACAGCATATTTATGTGCGTTATTTTCCCAAGGGAAGAACGCACAATCATCTGAGGATCACCATCGGAACCCGGGAAGAAATGGAGAAATTCCTGTCCTTCCTGAAAGAATATTTAAAAAATCGCTGAGTATTCGGGCGGAAAGTCTAACGGCAGAAGCTCAATACCGGCATACATGATCAGGAGGTAATATGGAGTCACTGGTACAGTGGTTTACAACAAATTTGTCACCGTTTATATCTGCGGAAGCCGTTGTGTTTATTATTTCCATGATTCCGATTCTGGAATTAAGAGGAGGGCTTTTAGCCGCTTCTCTGCTGAAAATTGCACCAAACGTTTCCATTCCGCTGTGTATTGTGGGAAATATTATTCCCATACCTTTCATTTTACTGTTTATCCGCCAGATCTTTAAGCTGATGAAAAAAACAAAGATTTTCCGCGGCCTTATTGAAAGGCTGGAAAACAGGGCAATGGGAAAAAGTGATAAGATCAAACGCTATGAATTTTGGGGCCTTTTGTGCTTTGTGGGCATTCCGCTGCCGGGAACGGGAGCGTGGACAGGGGCTCTGATCGCATCCCTTCTGGATATTGATATCAGAAAATCTTCTCTGGCAATTCTTTGCGGAATTTTAATGGCGTCTGTTATTATGTATGTATTTTCTTATCTTTTGGTAGGAAATGTAGTAAGCTGATAATGATCGTTACCGTTTGCGGCGCAGGTGTGAATAATGACGAATAATCGTGCGGTTTTACACCCCGGATCAGACACGGTATAGTAAAAATTACCAGATGTCTGATCCTTTGCGTTGGGAAAAATCAAATGCTGTCATGATTTTAAGAAAGAACAAGAGAAATACTTCTTGAAATCTGAGGACAAAGGTGTAATAATAAATATAGTTATAACAAATGCAGCTATAACAAATACTATTCAGTTATTGAAAATTGCTTTCCGGCGGGAGTAAAATCTAAAACACACTCTAAAGGTTCTGATGTTCCTGCCGTTTCCGACAGAGTATCCCGTAGATAACAAATTTATATTGAGACATAGAAGACAGAGGTATATTATATGAGAGAAAAGTATGAATCACTGTCTCTGGTAACGCTGAAGGAGTTAGCAAAAGCCAGAGGCTTAAGAGGGATTTCAACACTAAGAAAACCAGAATTAATTGAGCGTATGCTCCAGGAAGATGAAAAAACAGCAAAAGCCGAAAATACAAATGATGCGGACAAAACTGTAAAAGATGCGGCTGCTTCAGGCGCGCAGAATGGTTATAAGGAAAATGCTGTAAGGGAAGAGCCCCCAAGAAGAACAAGAGAAGAACAGCATGTACCGGAAGGCCGCAGCTATAATAATAACGAAAGCCGAAATTATAATAACAGCGAAAACCGCAGCTACAATAACGGCGATAACCGGAATAATAACGAAAACCGGAGTTATAACAACGAAGGCCGACATTATAACA
>JAUNGB010000168.1 GCA_030524715.1 Eubacteriales bacterium
TTTTAATTTGCCGTTTTTGTACAGGAGATAGGAACTTTATTTTGCTGGGCGACATTCAGGCTTTTTTACATGCAAAATTATGTAGCTACACTGCAGCAATTCATAACTTCTTTAATATGTAATTTCTCTATCTGACATAGTGAAGTTGACAAAAGCTACTTCATAAAAATTTTACAGACACTTTTCTCATTTCATGTTATACTGAACCTGTCCTATCTTTTTCCGGTGTTCACCGGAACTTTCCCAGAGAATATAATTTATCAAGGTGGTGGTGCTTTTGAATGTGTGAATTTTTCTGTATGAGTCTTTAAAAAAAACCCAAAATACGTTATAATGGAGGAAATTACATGGCGAAGAAAATATCTGCCGGAAAAGGCAGAAACCGTGTAAAACGGAAACCGCGGGTTTCCCCTACTCCAGATAAAGGCACTTATGTGCAGAGAGAATACAAGGATAGCTTATTCCGTTTCATTTTTAAGGATAAGCGTAAACTTTTGCAACTATATAACGCTCTCAATCATACGTCTTATGAGGATACAAACCTGCTTACCGTAACCACCCTGGAAAACGTTATCTATATAGGCTATTACAATGACGTCTCTTTTCTTATCTGCGGAATGATGTGCCTGTATGAGCATCAGGGAAGCTGGAACCCCAACATGCCCCTTCGGGGCCTGCTGTATTTTGCCAGACTTTACAGCGGCTATATTGATGCCGGTACTTATAATCTTTACGGCAAAAAACTGATCCCGCTGCCGGTACCGCAGTATGTGGTATTTTACAATGGTATGGATGAGCATCCCGAGCGTGAGATCTTAAGGCTGTCTGATTCCTATCAGTTCCCGGAAGGGATGGACAGAAGCCGGTTTGAGCCTGCGCTTGAATGTAATGTCCTGATGCTGAACATCAACTATGGAAAGAACAGGGAACTGATGGAAAACTGCAGGCCGCTGATGGAGTATTCCTATTTCATTCACTGTGTCCGTCAATACTTATCTCAGGGAGATTCTCCGGAACAGTCTGTGGATAAAGCGGTAGGGCAGTGTTTACGGGAAAATGTCATGACGGATATTTTGAGGGCGCATCGTAAGGAGGTAGTCTGTATGTTTCTGGAAGATTATAACGCTGAACAGTATGCCAGAGCGTTGAGAAAAGAAGGCTTTGAGGATGGCTTTGAAGATGGTTTTGAGGCTGGAGGGACACAACTCATTGCTTTGCAGCAGAAGCTTCTTCATGCCAACCGCATGGATGACCTTATTCGTATCATTAATGATTCCGAATACAGGGATAAGCTTTTGAAAGAAACAGAATGAAGAAGAGCAGCTATAAAAACTTAAAAGTAACAAAAAATAAAAGAACTGCAGCTCTATAGAGAAATTGAACGTCCATAGAGCTGCGGCTTCTATTTCATGTTATACTGAATCTATCCTATCTATTCCCGGTGTTCACCGGATTTTTCCCAGAGAATACAATTTATCAAGGAGATGGCGTCTTTGAATGCGTGAATTTTTCTGTATGAGTCTTTAAAAAACACCCAAAGTACGTTATAATGGAGGAAGTTACATGGCGAAGAAAATATCTGCCGGAAAAGGCAGAAACCGTGTAAAACGGAAACCGCGGGTTTCCCCTACTCCAGATAAAGGCACTTATGTGCAGAGAGAATACAAGGATAGCTTATTCCGTTTCATTTTTAAGGATAAGCGTAAACTTTTGCAACTATATAACGCTCTCAATCATACGTCTTATGAGGATACAAACCTGCTTACCGTAACCACCCTGGAAAACGTTATCTATATAGGCTATTACAATGACGTCTCTTTTCTTATCTGCGGAATGATGTGCCTGTATGAGCATCAGGGAAGCTGGAACCCCAACATGCCCCTTCGGGGCCTGCTGTATTTTGCCAGACTTTACAGCGGCTATATTGATGCCGGTACTTATAATCTTTACGGCAAAAAACTGATCCCGCTGCCGGTACCGCAGTATGTGGTATTTTACAATGGTATGGATGAGCATCCCGAGCGTGAGATCTTAAGGCTGTCTGATTCCTATCAGTTCCCGGAAGGGATGGACAGAAGCCGGTTTGAGCCTGCGCTTGAATGTAATGTCCTGATGCTGAACATCAACTATGGAAAGAACAGGGAACTGATGGAAAACTGCAGGCCGCTGATGGAGTATTCCTATTTCATTCACTGTGTCCGTCAATACTTATCTCAGGGAGATTCTCCGGAACAGTCTGTGGATAAAGCGGTAGGGCAGTGTTTACGGGAAAATGTCATGACGGATATTTTGAGGGCGCATCGTAAGGAGGTAGTCTGTATGTTTCTGGAAGATTATAACGCTGAACAGTATGCCAGAGCGTTGAGAAAAGAAGGCTTTGAAGATGGAGAGGCGCAGCTTATTGCTTTGCAGCAGAAGCTTCTTCATGCCAACCGCATGGATGACCTTATTCGTATCATTAATGATTCCGAATACAGGGATAAGCTTTTGAAAGAAACAGAATGAAGAAGAGCAGCTATAAAAACTTAAAAGTAACAAAAAATAAAAGAACTGCAGCTCTATAGAGAAATTGAACGTCCATAGAGCTGCGGCTTCTATTTCATGTTATACTGAATCTATCCTATCTATTCCCGGTGTTCACCGGATTTTTCCCAGAGAATACAATTTATCAAGGAGATGGCGTCTTTGAATGCGTGAATTTTTCTGTATGAGTCTTTAAAAAACACCCAAAGTACGTTATAATGGAGGAAGTTACATGGCGAAGAAAATATCTGCCGGAAAAGGCAGAAACCGTGTAAAACGGAAACCGCGGGTTTCCCCTACTCCAGATAAAGGCACTTATGTGCAGAGAGAATACAAGGATAGCTTATTCCGTTTCATTTTTAAGGATAAGCGTAAACTTTTACAACTATATAACGCCCTCAATCAAACGTCTTATGAGGATACAAACCTGCTTACCGTAACTACCCTGGAAAACGTTATCTATATAGGCTATTACAATGACGTCTCTTTCCTTATCTGCGGAATGATGTGCCTGTATGAGCATCAGGGAAGCTGGAACCCTAACATGCCCCTTCGGGGACTGCTGTATTTTGCCAGACTTTACAGCGGCTATATCAGATGGGGATGACTCCCGCCTCTATAGGCGGTGAATAACAAATTTATATCAGTGGCGGGATTCAATCCCCCATCTGATATACGCTCCGCGAGGATGTGCAGGGATTCGGTTTGGAATTATGTCAGCGTAGCTGACCCGAATCCCGCACCAAGACTCGCGAGCGAGTCTTGAATGATTCCGGTACTTATAATCTTTACGGCAAAAAGCTGATCCCGCTGCCGGTACCGCAGTATGTGGTATTTTACAATGGTATGGATGAGCATCCCGAGCGTGAGATCTTAAGGCTGTCTGATTCCTATCAGTTCCCGGAAGGGATGGACAGAAGCCGGTTTGAGCCTGCGCTTGAATGTAATGTCCTGATGCTGAACATCAACTATGGAAAGAACAGGGAACTGATGGAAAACTGCAGGCCGCTGATGGAGTATTCCTATTTCATTCACTGTGTCCGTCAATACTTATCTCAGGGAGATTCTCCGGAACAGTCTGTGGATAAAGCGGTAGGGCAGTGTTTACGGGAAAATGTCATGACGGATATTTTGAGGGCGCATCGTAAGGAGGTAGTCTGTATGTTTCTGGAAGATTATAACGCTGAACAGTATGCCAGAGCGTTGAGAAAAGAAGGGTTTGAAGATGGTTTTGAAGATGGGTTTGAGGCTGGAGGGACGCAGCTTATTGCTTTGCAGCAGAAGCTTCTTCATGCCAACCGCATGGATGATCTTATTCGTATCATTAATGACTCAGAATACAGGGATAAGCTTTTGAAAGAAACAGAATAGAGAGCAACCATAAAATCCCCCCAGAAAGCCAAAACTTTCCGGGGGAATTTATAGGGTTATTAATATATAAAGAATGTCTATGAGTGACCTTGTGGAAATTTAATAAATCTCTAAAATCGTTCTTTTACTAATCATATCGGCAAAACTATTTATCCCATGTACGGAACAAAAGCTTATATTGCAAGACGCGCCAAGAAAGGGGACAACCTTCATACAACAGGCGTGCCCAAGAAGGGGAATAACCATCATACTGCAAGGCGTGCCCAAGAAGGGGGAGTTTGAGGGGGACCTTCGGGCTTCGCA
>JAUNGB010000066.1 GCA_030524715.1 Eubacteriales bacterium
GTTTCTTCTTCCTCATAGTCTATAGTCACAACAGCATACGGATCATCAAATCCATATTGCGCGTCATCGTCACTATTATAATCAACCATATCAGAAAATTCCAGTCCGCTAACCGTCGAAGTTAAAGTGCTTGCCTGTGCAGAATCCGCCTTTTCAGACTCATATTTCTCATCTCCTACATTTCCCGAGATATACCAAAAACCTGTATCTGAGTCCTCTTCCATAGTATATGAATCTTCTTTTTCCACTTTGATTTCCGTTATCGAATCCGCCTCTACTTCAGGAAACTCTTCTTTTTCCGCGTAGTCATAAACAGACTGAACATTCATAAAGGATTCTATTTCCCCGGAAGCAACCACATAAACTGTATTTTCATCATCTTCCTTATTAATATAATACTGGCTTGTAGAATCATTCAGCAATCCTACATGGATGATTATATCCGTTTCGTCTTCCTGTCCAATGGTAATAGTATTGTCAGGATCATCCAACCCATACTCGCTCAAATCATCCACATCATTTAAAACGCGATCCGCCTCAATGCCCGATAATGATTCTGCAGCATCCTCCAGTGCCGTCTGGTTCACCGGAAAATCTTCTTCATCTGTTTTTTTCCATACACCGTCTTCTTTCGAAAAGGCCTCTTCTTTTCCTCCTATTACAAACATTATGGAATTTACCTTTTCTGAATCGGCCTCTGACACAGCGACGGTCTCTTCGTGCTCCGTTTCATCTTGTTCTTCCTGCTTGGCAGTATAATTTTTTACTCCCACATAAGCTCCGCACAAAACGCCCAACGTAACAAAGCCCACAAGCATTTTTACTGTCTTATTTTTCATTATGCTCTTCTCCTCTTAAACCATACGACAAATCCGGCAACAAGGAAGAAGCCAGGAATTAATCCAATCGTGCAAATTGTCCAGAAGCTAGTATCATAAGCTGTCAATGTCAGATATGACACCTCCAGACTTTTTGACGGAATAGATACCGTTGTTGTTTCATCCGAACTGCACATCCAACTGAGAGACGACATCACAAGCTTTTCATTGCCTCCGGATACCATTTGATTCACCTGGCTGTCCAGAATATTTGCCGTAGAATAATAAACAATCTGCGTTTCTTTTCCATCATCCAATGTTTCTGTAATGCTCACGCCAAGATCAAAGGGTCCGTCAATATCTCCGCTTTCCTTTTCCAGAGTATCACTCGCCAAATTCGTCTTAGAATAAGCGCTATCGGATGTAGTAAGCAAACTTGTTATTGTCAAGGTGTCACGCACATTTTCCAATTTCTGGATTCCCTGTGCATAAGGAGCCAGAACATAATAGCCAGAAGAAGCCACATCAGCCGTAGCGTCCGTACTATTTATATCCGGTATCAGATAATACGGCATCTGCATTGCATAGTGCTGTGAATCATTTTCAAATACAATTCCTTCCGCCCGTTTCACTCCATAGTTTTCAAGAATCGCATCAAAATTTTCCATGGACTGTTCACTATAATCAGAAAAGATCATAGCTTTGCCGCCGTTTTCAAGATACTCAAGGATGGCATCCTTTTCATCTTCTGAAACATCGCTCGTAAGAGAATTTATCAGCAGGCAGTCCGCATCTTCCGGCACGCTTCCTTCTGTCAACAGGTTCAGGGATTTAATCTCAATATTTGCTTTTTCTATATCTTCCTGAATAACAGTATCCAGAGTTTTTTCTCCGTGTCCTTCCAAGGTATATAGAACAGGAAGATTTTCGGAAGTCACATAAGAAATCGCGCTTGTAATTTGGCCTTCCCCGTCAAAACCAGTTGTATTATAGCTATAAGAATAATAATCCATGGATGTTTCGTACATATTATTATAATCCACAACTTTATTTCTTTCGCCGCATACAACGATCAGGCTGTTCATTGATATATCTTCGCTTGTATATTCTGTTACAAACTTTGGATTTACTACCGGATCCTTTGTTACTACTTCTATATGTTTCGATTCATCCTCATACTTACGCAGCAAATTACTGATTGTCTCATCTTCAGAACCGCTTTGGGCTATCTGATAAATAGTAACATCTTTATCCAATCCATCCAATACTGCCTTTGTCTCATCTCCGATACTGTATAACTGCTCGCCACTGATATCAACCTGCGTATATTTTGCCGGCAGTTCTCCAATAATCAAATTTATAACAATAATGATTATTATAAAAATTGCACTAATCATTATGCTATAAGATCCATTCTTCAGATATTTCTTATTTATGCTTTTTATCGACATTTTTTTATCAATTTTGTTATTTTTATTATTTTTCTTTTCTTTAATCTTATCTTTAATTTTCATTTTCGATACCCTCCTAATTCCAACGTCGTTTCAAAATAGATTGAATTGTAAGGAAAATGCAAATTACTATTACCGACAGGAAATATACAATTCCTGTTATATCAAAAATGCCATTTGTAAAATTATCAAAATGTCCGCTTAGATTAAATATCTCCAGTACTTTTTGGATACCGCCCTCAAAGAAACTAGAATTTATAACATAAACAACAATCAGAACTATTTCCCCTATCAACCCTGCAATCACGGATATCAACACGTTTTTTATCATTATATAAACAATAATAGCCGCTGCCAGAATCAACAATCCAAATGCGATGCAAGTGGAAAGAGACGTTTTAGAGAAGAAAGAGGAAATTCCATTCATCATATAAAAAGCAAAAAGCAACACAAAGGTCAATACTGCCGCGATTACCTGGCTTTCCGTAAGAGCTGAAATAAAAAGTCCGATTGCCAGATTCGCGCACCCCAAAAGGAAAAATCCCAAAATTCCGGTATATGCTTCTCCAAAGGACACCGAACCAAATTTCGACATCAACAGCGGATAAAAGCACATGATCACTATAGGAATCGCATAGATTGTAACTAATGCCAGGTATTTTCCAAGGACAATATTACCAACAGACACAGGCGCCGTTAAAAGAAGCTGGTCTGTTTTCTGTTTACGCTCTTCTGCAAGTATCCGCATAGTTAAAAAGGGTACTCCGATCAAAAATACAAACGTAAGAGCGCTCAATGTATATTCAAACTTCGGATACGCCGCATTGAGCTGATACGCGGAAAAATAAATTCCCGTCAGTAACAGAACAAAGAATATAAACAAGTACCCGATCATAGAGGTCAGATAGCTTCTTAATTCCCTCTTATAAATTGCACTCATGATGCTTTTCCTCCTTTTTCCACATCCTTTTCCTCCGACGGCCCTGATTCTGATGAGTTTTCCACAGTTTCAGCCGAATCCTGTGTTTTTTCCCCTTCTGTCAATTCCAGGAATATTTCTTCCAGAGAAACCTTCTTAGACTGCATCTCTAAAATCGGGCTGTTAATTTCGGCCATTTTATAAAATACCTGTTCCCGGATATCAACATTATCCTCTGTTGTAATGGTAACGTTCCACGCGCTTTGCTCGTCATTGAACTTTAAATCCACCTCTTTTACGCCTTCTATCCTTTCCAATGCCATTTGAATATCCGATTTAATTCCCTTTATCAACATAATAAGGCTATTGGATCCTGTTGCTAAACGGCTCAGATTCTCAGGAGTATCGCTTGCCACAAGTTTTCCATGCGATATAATCAGTACATAATCACAGACGGCGCTTACTTCTGAAAGTATGTGAGAACTTAAAATAACAGTGTGTTTTTCCTTTAAGTCCTTTATCAGGGAGCGAATTTCTATAATTTGTTTAGGGTCAAGGCCTACTGTAGGCTCATCCAATATGATTACCTCCGGATAACCAAGTATGGCCTGTGCCAATCCAACTCTCTGTCTGTACCCTTTAGAAAGGTTTTTGATCAGACGATTTTTCATATCTGTAATCTTTACCATTTCCATAACTTCTTCTATCATGGCTGTTTTTTTATCTTTGGGAATTTTCTTAAGATCGGCCGCAAATTTGAGATATTCCAGAACGGTCATATCAAAATAAAGAGGCGGCTGCTCCGGCAGATATCCAATACATTTTTTAGCTTCCTCCGGTTCATCAAGAATATCATGTCCATCAATGACTACTTTTCCTTCCGTGGAAGCAATATAACCTGTAATCATATTCATGGTTGTAGACTTCCCGGCGCCATTTGGTCCCAGAAATCCGTAGATTTTCCCCTTCTCAATCTGAAAGGAAAGGTTGTCAACTGCCGTATGGTCTCCATACCGTTTAACAAGATTGCTTACTTCGATCACTTAACTCTCCTCCTTTTCCTGTCTCTAAATATTTTTTAATTCCATAGGATTCCGGAATTTTACATATCAAAGTGTATGAAATATTTGTGATAAAAATCGGATAATTATGTGAGAATTTTGTGAAAAAAACACCTCTCTAAGAAGCTAAATGAGGATGCGCTGCCAAACGAAAAAGCACATTAAAGTGTGTTTAGGTTACAGTCCATAAGAATAATTTGAATGCAGGTCGTTATATAACGACCTGCATTCATGAGCATGTAGCATAGCGGAATGCGAATATCCGCTTTACCTCAGGTCGTTATACGACGACCTGCATTCATGAGCATGTAGCATAGCGGAATGCGAATATCCGCTTTACCGCAGGTCGTTATGCGACCTGCAGTCATGACAACGGCTCTTTCAACGGGACGCCTGCCTTACGGGGATAGCGGGCGGGAGTAGATTTTATTTTTTCTATTACTACTAAGGAACGTTCAATTTCAGAACCCGGAAGGTTAAAATATTGAATTTCCCTGATCTTTCCCCCAAGAATCTCAACTGCCTTTACCGCCTGCCTGATTTCCTCCTGTACTTTTCCTGATTTGTAGGATATAAAGCAGCCACCGCATTTTACATATGGAAGACAGTATTCGGAAAGTGTTGCAAGATTAGAAACAGCTCTTGATACACACAGATCATATTTCTCCCTGTAAGCTTTGTTTTTTGCATACTCTTCTGCTCTTCCATGGACTGCCTGTATATCGGCAAGCCTTAACATCTCAAAGGTTTCCTTAAGGAAATTCACCCTTTTATTCAGAGAATCCAAAAGAAGCGCCTCTAAATGCGGAAACGCGATCTTTAAAGGAATCCCGGGAAAGCCCGCGCCTGTTCCGATATCTATTACCGTTCTGACATTCTTTATATCTATAGCCTTCACACAGGTAAGACTGTCAAGAAAATGCTTTACCAGCACCTCCTGGAACTCTGTGATTCCCGTCAGATTCATTACTTTGTTTTTTTCTATAAGATATTCATAAAAACCAATAAACTGCTTCTCCTGGTTTAAGGTCAGCTCTATCCCAAGCTGTGTACACCCTTCTTTGAGCAGCGTTAAATCATATGCCATTCTTTCAACTCCTATTCTTACTCTGTATTATCTGCGTTCATGAATATTCAGCAAATCGGAATGCGAATGTCCGTTTTCCTTAATGTTTCTGCCTTCCATACTGCTCCAGATAAACAAGAAGTACTGAAATATCCGCCGGGGAAACGCCGGATATACGGGACGCCTGTCCAATAGAGATGGGGCGGTACTCTTCCAGCTTCTGCCTCGCTTCTATACGCAGGCTGCCTACTTTTTCATAGTCAAGCTCTTCAGGTATCTTCTTTGCCTCAAGTTTTTTGAACTGCTCTACCTGCTTCATCTGGCGACGGATATATCCATCATATTTAATATTTATATCCACCTGTCCTTTTACGTCCCAGGGAAGCTCAGGTCGTTGTTCATCGATGGGTTCCAAAAGGTCATAGGATAATTCCGGACGGCGGATTAATTCTGCAAGGGTCGTTCCTGACTTCAAAGGAGTACTGTTATGCGCTTTCAGTAATTCCTGAACCTGTGCGGAAGCCCCTATATTTGTATTTTCCACACGCTTCATCTCCGCTTCTATCTGCGTTTCCTTTTCCAGCAGTTTCTGATATGTTACTTCATCAACCAAGCCGACCTGATACCCCTTTTTACGGAGGCGCAGATCCGCATTATCCTGCCTTAAAAGCAGGCGGTATTCCGCACGGCTTGTCATCATACGGTAAGGCTCATGGTTTTCCTTTGTTACAAGGTCATCAATCAGAACGCCGATATATGCCTCGGAACGGTCCAGGATCAATTGCTCCTGGCCTTTAATCTCCATTGCAGCATTGATCCCTGCTATCAGCCCCTGTGCAGCCGCCTCTTCATAGCCGGAGCTTCCGTTAAACTGCCCTGCGCTGAACAAGCCTTTGATTTTTTTAAATTCCAGAGTAGGATAAAGCTGTCTCGGATTGATGCAGTCGTACTCGATCGCATAAGCATTTTTAACAATCTTCGCATTTTCCAATCCCGGAACCGAATGATACATTTCATACTGCACATCCTCCGGCAGGGAACTTGACATACCCCCCACATACATTTCATTGGTATACAGCCCTTCAGGCTCGATAAATACCTGATGCCTGTTTTTATCGGCAAAGCGGACTACTTTATCCTCAATAGACGGACAATAGCGGGGACCTGTTCCTTCTATTGCCCCGGAAAACAGGGGCGAACGATCCAGATTCTGCCGGATGATCTCATGGGTTTTCTCGTTGGTATAAGTAAGCCAGCAGGATTTCTGCTCTATCTGCACACTCTCCGGATCCGTTGAAAAAGAAAACGGTACGATCCTCTTATCTCCGAACTGTTCCTCCATTTTGCTGTAATCAATGGTATTTCCCGCAATTCTCGCCGGAGTTCCGGTCTTAAATCGGAACATCTCGATTCCCAACTCCTTTAAAGAATCTGTCAGGTAATTGGCCGCCTGCAGTCCATTAGGTCCTGTATAGGTACTCACATCACCGTAAATGCATCTTGCTTTCAGATAGGTTCCTGTACAAAGCACAACTGCTTTGCAATAATAAACAGCCCCTGAATAGGTCTGCACGCCTGTGATACAGCCGTTCTCAACCAACAGCCGTGTCACCTCGCCCTGTCTGATCGTAAGATTTTCCGTCTCTTCCAGCGTTTTTCTCATTTCATTGCTGTATGCCTGTTTATCCGCCTGCGCCCGCAGGGAGTGCACAGCCGGTCCCTTGGACTGGTTCAGCATTTTAGACTGAATAAAGGTTTTGTCTATATTTTTCCCCATTTCTCCTCCAAGGGCATCCAGTTCTCTCACCAAATGTCCCTTAGAGCTGCCTCCGATGTTAGGATTGCAGGGCATCAGGGCAATACTGTCCACGCTTACTGTAAACATTACGGTTTTTAAGCCCAGCCGGGCGCCTGCCAGGGCTGCCTCACAGCCTGCGTGTCCGGCGCCTACTACCACAATATCACAATTTTCTTCTAATCTCTTCATCATCACCGAAACCTCCTTTGCAGTTTTCCTTGCAGTTTATTTACCCATACAGAACTTACTGAAAATCTCATTCACAAGGTCTTCTCCCACTGATTCTCCCACGATCTGTCCAAGACTTTCATACGCGTTCATCAGGTCAATAGAAAAGAAATCCTCCGGCATTCCCAGTTCAATACTGTTTTTTACAAGCTCAAGGCTCTTATATGCTTCTTCAAGCGCTTCCTTATGTCTTGCATTCGTAATATAAACCTCATCATTAAAGGAAATATCTCCTGTAAAGAACATCCTCTTAATTTCTTCTTCTAACTCCCGGATCCCGGTTTCCTCCACCGCAGACACAGGAATCACATTACATCCTGTTTTTGTTTTTAATTCTTCAATATCCACAACCGGATTTAAATCTGTTTTATTATACAACACAATGGCTTTTTTGTGAGAAAGCATCGCAATAATTTCTTCATCATTTTTATCAAGGGGCGCGGAAGAATCTACAACGTACAGTAAAAGATCCGCATCCTTTGCAGATTCCCTTGCCTTTCCCACTCCGATCTTCTCCACCAGATCTTCGGTTTCCCTAATTCCTGCCGTATCCACCATCCTAAGGGTAATCCCATGAAGTGTAATATACTCTTCAAGAATATCCCTGGTAGTCCCTGCAACGTCCGTCACGATTGCCCGGTCCTCGCCAACCAGTACATTTAAAAGAGAGGATTTTCCGGCATTGGGTTTTCCCAGAATGACCGTTTTAATTCCTTCCTGAATAATCTTTCCGTCTGAGGCAGTTTTCAACAGATGGCTGATCTCTTCGGCTTCTTTTTCCACCACTTCCATCAATTCCTGTGGATATCCTTCCAGGCTGATATGCTCCGGATCATCTAAAGCGGATTCAATATAAGCAATCTGATAGAGCAATCTGCTTCTGATATCTTTAATTTTCCGCAAAACAGAGCCTCTAAGCTGCTGCATGGAGGTTTTCAGGGCATATTCATTCTTTGCCTGGATCACATCCATAACAGCTTCTGCCTGCGACAGATCAAGCCTTCCATTTAAAAACGCCCGTTTTGTAAATTCCCCGGGCTGCGCTATTTTGGCGCCGTTTTTTAGCACGGTTTCCAGTACTCTTTTCATAGCGTACACTCCGCCGTGGCAGTCTATTTCCACCGTATCCTCTCCCGTAAAGGTACGAGGACCTCTCATAACCATCACGAGAACCTCGTCTATCAGTTCCTCCCCATCATAAATATATCCATAATGAATGGTATGGGTAGGTACCTCCTTAATTTTCTTTTTGCCGCCTTTGGAACGGTAGATTCTGGAAATTACATCCATGGATTCTTCCCCGCTGATACGGATAATACCTATTCCCGAGGCGCTCATTGCTGTAGAAATTGCAGCGATCGTTGTTTCCATATTCTCTTCTGCCCCTTTCTATCTATACTCTTTTTGTCTCACCATAAACCTTTTCCATCTGTGCGGTTGTAATATTCTTAATATTCCAACCGTACAGGCGAAACTTTTTTATATCAAAATGACAGCAAAATCATTTAAAACAGATAACTTCTTTCCTGTACAACAAAAAATGTTATTCCAGGAAAAGCCACGCCTATCACGTGTTATTCACGCTTTCACCTAGAATAACATTTTTTCATCTAATATTTTCGCTTAATATTTTTCATCAAATATTTTTTATCAGATATTTAATATCTTTTCAGCTTAACCACTACATGACGGTACGGTTCTTCACCTTCGCTGACAGTCTCCACAAATTTATTGCCCTGTAAGGCAGAGTGGATGATTCTTCTTTCGTATGGATTCATCGGCTCAAGAACCACTGGTTTTCTGGTTTTCTTTACCTTATAGGCAATGCCTCTTGCCAGATTTTCCAATGTCTCTTTTCTGCGCCTTCTGTAATCCTCCGTATCCAGCTTCACGCGGATATAGTTTGCTTTTCCTTTATTTACCACAAGGCTTGTAAGGTACTGCAGAGAATCCAGTGTCTGTCCTCTCTTGCCAATAAGGATTCCCATATCCTCGCCTTCAAAGTCAACTTCAAGGCTGCCGTCCGTGCTGTTATATTTGGAGGTGATTTCCACTTCACCCAGATTCATGGAAGCAAATACATCCCGCAGGAATACAACTGCACGTTCTTCGATCTCCCTGATTTCCTCCGGATCAGTAAGAATTTCCACAGGTTTGGAAACTTTAACAGGTTTATCCTTTACCGGCTTCTCCTTCAGCCCTTTCTCTTTATATTCTTTTACAGGCTTTTCTCTGTTTTCTCTGACCTGCTTTTCTTTGAAGCTTTTCTCCTTCGGATGTCTTTCTTTTGACGGTTTAGGCTGTCTTTCTTTAAATTCCCTCGGCTCTCTTGCTTCCTTTACTTCTTTTACATCTTTTATTTCTTTTTCCGGCTTTTCAGCTTTTGGTGATTCTGCCTTTGGTACAGCAGGCGCCGGTCTCGGCATACGTCTCGGAGCTTCTCTTCTCGTTTCTTTTCTCTTTTCCTCTTTAATAAAATCCAACTTAACGGAATCTACGATTTTTTCGATTTCGTCGTCTTCAGAAACTGTAACGATCTTGCGCGCCTTAATAATTGCCGGCTTACTTCCAATGCCGAAAAATCCTGAGCTTCCCTCGCTGATCACCTGAATTTCCAACTGGTCGCTGGATGTCCCAAGCTCAATACATGCTTTCGTGATTGCTTCACTTTTCGTCTTTGCTGAAAACTGGATGTAATCCTCCATCCTGAACCCCTCCGTTTCTTACTTCTTTTTGTTTCTTTCGTTATAATCTCTTACCATATTTGCTTTGGCTGTAATACTTCCGGGTTTTGCATTAGATGCTTTCTGGTAGGATTCTTCGACCTTTTTTGCTCTTTCCTCAGCGTTGGCGCCGCTGCTGCCTTTGGTAATTTTGTTAATATTCTTAACATTCTGATGAGCCTGATTCGTAATCTTCTGGGGAGGAAGTCCTGCCTTTTCACGCTTCTTCTCCATCTTCTTCATATTTTCATTAATCAGGTCGTCCAGATTCATCTTATCCATATAGCGGTTAATGATCACCTGCTGGACACTTCTCACCAGTGCGCTGGCAATCCAGTAAATACCAAGACCTACCGGAAACGTAAAGCAGAATACCGCAGACATGATCGGCATGATCATGTTCATCGTCTTCATAGAATTTGCCATGGTATTCTGATCATCATTCTGCTGTGTTGCCTGGGGCATCAGCTTTATATTCAGCATCTGTGTCGCCCATGCCAGAACAGGAATCAATAAAGCAAGAACAGCAAGAAGGATTGTCCCTCCGGCGAAAGCTGCCTTGATGTAGTTCCACGGCTGTTCAGCAATGTTCAGTCCGAAGAAATTCTGCATTTTGGAAATTTCGGAAGCAGTCTGGTCGATGATTCCGGAAAATCCCGAAAACTGATCCATAGCAGCGAGTTCCTTCCACTGGGAAGGAGAAAGCGCGTATAAAAAGTCAATAATGGAATTGCTGGTTGCTTTTTCACTTTCGAGTACCAGCCGGACTCTTGTCATATTGTTGTCATTAATGAAGGTCTGTATCAGATCTGTATATCCGTTTACAGCAACGATCTTGTCCACTGCTGCCGTGAAGATATCTCTGACACTTCCTACATAGGCCGGGATGTTATAAATAACCTGCCATAAGGCCAAAAGGACAGGCATCTGTATGGCAAGCTGAACACAGCTTCCTGTTGGAGATACTCCATATTTCTGGTAAACTGCCGAGGTTTCTTCCTGCATTTTCTGCATGGAAGCCTGATCCTTCTTATTCTGATATTTCTTCTGAATCTTCTGAAGCTCCGGCTGCATAACAGCGCTCAGCTTGGAAAATTTCTGCTGCTTGATCTGCAGCGGGGTCATAAGAGCAAAAATCAGGATACTGAAAATAATGATACAAAGGCCCAGATTCTGGATTCCGAACAATCCATCCAGTACTTTGTAGATCGCATTCATGATCCATCCCATAATGGATGCAATCTGCCCAATGATCGGCGTACTGTTTTTTGTAGCTAAAATCATTTCCAAGGTTCATTTCCTCCTGGAATCCCACATTAATTAGGATCCTTCATTTTTATGGCACGGGATCATAGCCCCCATGGGAAAAAGGATTGCAGCGCAGGATTCTCCAAGCTGCCAGCAATCCGCCTTTTAACGCGCCATATTTTTCAATTGCTTCTAAACCATATTGAGAACATGTGGGAATATAAGGACATTTTGTTCTCTTCATCGGCGATAAATAAATTTGATAGAGCCGAATCATCTTAATCAGAATTCTCTTTATCATCGTTCTTACCTGCTATGTGATGTCTTCCGGCCAGGTGCAGAAGGGCGCTTTCCATTTCACTGAAAGTAATGCTCTTAGCCGATGGACGGGCGATCACCACAATATCCAAACTATTTTTAAATAAAGTTTCATTCAATCGATAACTCTCCCGTATCAATCTGGTGACTCTGTGGCGTACCACACTATTCCCTACTTTTTTGCTTACAGATATTCCCAGACGATTCTTCCTGTACTGGTTCTCCAGCACATACATCACCAGATACCGATTTGCTTGTGATGTTCCATTTTTATATACTTGCTGAAAATCTTTATTTTTTTTTAAGGACTCTGAATATTTCATCTTTTCAATCCTATTTCCTTATCCTGTTTCTGCAGGATATTCTTAGAGTGTGTTTGAAGATTACTTTCTGCAGGATATCTGGTTCAAATACACTCTACATAAAATATAGAAGAAAAGACCACAAAACTGCGGTCTTATGCTGATAAACGCTTTCTTCCTTTTAATCTTCTTGCAGCTAAAACTTTGCGGCCGCCCTTTGTACTCATGCGAGCTCTGAAACCATGAACCTTCGCTCTGGATCTCTTCTTTGGCTGAAATGTCATTTTCATAGGTAAAGCACCTCCTTTATCTATTTTCATCATTATATTTTCTTATTAGAACATCATTTCAATTATATTCATAAACTGCCTTTTCGTCAAGCAAAAATTAGGAAAAAGATAAATAGATAAATAATAGCTAAAGTTATCCAAAGGCCCGAAGGCCTGATTTGTCCGGTTGGGTGCTTATGTATCTTTGTCGTCAGGATGTCCCCATCCTTTCCACATTACCTGCAAATGTTGGTGGATTATTATGGTTTACGTAAGATTATCCACATTTTGTGGATAACTTGTGGATAACTCGTGGATTATCTGGAAAACTATCCACTTTTTTCAATGGGGTTTTACACATGAAATCTAAAAAATCCTTTATTTGAGCCATTTCGACAGTGGAATAAATTATACACATTTTTTTTACATATTTCAACAGTATCCCCATCTTATGGTAACCAGCTTTAAAATTTCCACGGTTTCCACATTATCCACAGCTCCGGATTGTGTGTACAAATCAAAAAAGTAATTACCATCTGGTGCATTTTAGGCATTGATAAAAAAGTGGATTTATTATAATATATAAAAGGATATCTATGTCTATTGAGAGACAGTAGTTGGAGAAGATCTTCTATATATAGTATAGTTGTATCTGTTCAGCAGGTTCTGTCCGAAATACTGCTGAATAGATACGGATTTCTACTTATTTTATAGAAGCTAAATGAACCGGGAGAGACAAACATGAACAAAGTGATGGAAAAATGGGACGAGATTCTAAAAATCGTCAAAAAAGAACATGATTTATCAGAAGTTTCATTCAATACGTGGCTGAAACCTCTGACGGTTTACCAGGTTGAGGGCAACGTGGTAACAATTCTTGTCCCTTCAGAACAGGTAGGATTAAACTACATAAGCAAAAAATACAAACTTCCGCTTCAGGTAACGATCAGCGAAGTTACCGGTATGGATGACTGTGAGATACGTTTCATTCTTCCGGAGGATGTTCCTGATAAAGAAGTTTCTTCTTATAAAGAACAGTCCCAAAGCCAGAGGTGCGAGGAAGCACACCTGAATCCTAAATATACCTTTGATACCTTTATTGTTGGAAGCAACAATAAATTCGCCCAGGCTGCTTCACTGGCAGTAGCAGAATCTCCCGGCGATACCTATAATCCTCTTTTCATTTACGGAGGAGCGGGACTTGGAAAAACACACTTGATGCACTCCATCGCACATTTTATCATTGAGCATAATGAAAACAGTAAAGTACTTTATGTTACCAGTGAGGAATTTACGAACGAACTGATCGAAACCATCCGAAACGGAAATAATACGGCAATGACGAAATTCCGTGAAAAATACAGAAATATTGACGTTCTTCTGGTCGATGATATCCAGTTTATTATTGGAAAGGAATCTACCCAGGAGGAATTTTTCCATACCTTTAACAGTCTGCACAGCGCTAAGAAACAGATTATCATTTCTTCTGATAAACCGCCCAAGGATATGGAAATCCTGGAGGAACGATTCAGATCCCGGTTTGAATGGGGCCTGATCGCAGATATCACGCTGCCGGACTATGAAACAAGGATGGCGATCCTCCACAAAAAAGAAGAACTGGAAGGTTACAATATTAATGAAGAGGTTGTAAAATACATCGCCAACAACATCAAATCCAACATCCGGGAGCTGGAGGGCGCTTTCAACAAGGTCATGGCAAAATCCAAACTGGAAAAGAGAGAGGTTACCATGGAGCTTGCCGAACAGGCGCTGAAGGATATTATTTCCCCGGACGAGAAGAAGGTCATCACACCGGAATATATCATCTCCGTTGTATGTGAGCACTTTAACGTAACCGCAGCCGATCTGTGCGGAAATAAAAGAAATACCAAAATCGTGATTCCCCGACAGATTGCCATGTATCTTTGCAGGGATATCATTGATACCTCATTAAAATCAATCGGCAAACAACTGGGCAACCGCGACCATACCACAGTCATGCACGGCATAGAAAAAATAGAAAAAGAAATGGAGACCAACGAAAACCTGAAAAATACCGTGAACATCCTGAAGAAAAAGATTAATCCACAGGGGTAAGGAGCTTTTTCCACATTCGAGGTGTATAAAGTAAATTTTTTTGTGAATTGATGTGTATAACTTTTTGCGGAATTTTTTGCGCGCTTTTTATACACAACTTATTCACACACCTGACGCCAACTTTTACACGAAGTTTTCCAACGCCCAAAACCTTGAGTTTATCAGCTTCAGGTAAGTTTTTCACAAATTCACAGCCCCTACGACGGCTACGGCGGATTTCTTCTAAATATATTTTATACACAAACCACTTTATCCAGAAAGGGAGTTATACACACCATGAAAATCATTTGTTCCAAAAACAGCCTGCTCAAAAGCGTAAACATCTCACTCAAGGCAGTTCCGTCCAAAACTACCATGCCGATTCTGGAATGTATTCTAATGGATGCCACTACCAACCAGATAAAATTTACCACCAACGATATGGAGTTAGGTATCGAAACAATCGTTGACGGACATATTGAAGAAAAAGGGATGATCGCTTTAAACGCAAAAATCTTTTATGAAATCATCAGACGTCTTCCGGATAATGAAGTAACGATCAAAACTGATGATAGATACAATGCAACGATCACTTGTGAAAAGGCAAAGTTCAATATACCCGGAAAATCAGGAGAAGATTTTGCTTATTTACCGATGATTGAGAGGGATAAGTCCATTACTATCTCTCAATACACATTAAAAGAAATGATTCGTCAGACAATATTTTCAATTGCACTTAACGAAAACAACAAATTAATGACCGGAGAACTGTTTGAAATTAAAAATAATTGTCTGAAAATAGTTTCTCTGGACGGACACCGTATTTCCATCAGGAGAATGCCTCTGAAAAAGGATTATTCTGACCGGAAGATCGTAGTACCGGGCAAAACTCTGAATGAGATCAGTAAGATACTGTCAGGGGAGGTGGACGATCAGGTAAGTATTTTCTTTACAAAGAACCATATTCTTTTTGAATTTGACGATACCATGGTAGTATCCAGGCTGATCGAGGGAGAATATTTCCGTATTGACCAGATGCTGTCCAGTGATTATGAGACAAAACTTACAATTAATAAAAAAGAGTTTTTGGACTGTATCGACCGTGCGACCCTGCTTGTGAGGGAAGGGGACAAAAAACCGATCATTATTCATATCACTGATAAACAAATGGAATTAAAAATTGACTCTGCCATGGGTTCTATGAATGAAGAAATAGATATTGAAAAAGAAGGCAAGGATATTCTCATCGGCTTTAACCCGAAATTCCTGATCGATGCCCTGAAGGTGATCGACGACGAGAATATCAATATTTATTTGGTAAATCCAAAGGCTCCCTGTTTTATCAGGGATGAAGATGAAAATTATACTTATTTGATCTTACCGGTCAATATTAACCAGAATGCGAGATAGGGGAAACGAAATGGAGATTAAGATAAGGGATGAGTATATTAAACTCGGGCAGGCATTAAAGCTGGCGGGTGTAGTCGAAGACGGAGTGGAAGCCAAGTATGCTGTTCAGGATGGAAAGGTTAAGGTAAACGGAGAAGTGGATGAACGCCGGGGCAGAAAGGTTTATGAAGGAGATGTGATTTCTTTCCGGGGAGAAGAGATCAGGGTGGTAAGGTAATCCATGTTTATTGAATCCATTCAATTGAAGAATTTCAGAAATTATAAGACTCTGGAAATGGAATTTGACAGGGAAACAAATATTTTCTATGGGGATAATGCCCAGGGCAAGACGAATATACTGGAGGCAGTCTATCTGTGCGGTACTACAAAGTCTCATAAGGGAAGCAAGGACAAGGAGATTATTCGTTTTGGCCAGGATGAAGCACATATCCGGATGAATGTAAAAAAAGACGGGCTTTCCTATAAAATCGATATGCATCTGAAGAAAAACAAGGCAAAAGGCGTCGCGATCAACGGAATCCCTATCCGCAAGGCACGGGAATTGTTCGGAATCGTGAATCTGGTGTTCTTTTCTCCGGAGGATCTGAATATTATCAAGAACGGCCCGGGAGAAAGGAGACATTTTCTGGATATGGAGCTTTGCCAGTTAGATCCTCTTTATCTGATGGATCTGGCCGGATATAATCATATCGTGAATCAGAGAAATAAGCTTCTGAAGGATCTGTATCTGAATCCGGGACTTCGGGATACTCTGGATATCTGGGATATGCAGATGGTACAATACGGGACGAAGGTCATTGAAAAGCGCAGGAGATTCGTAGAGGAATTAAATGAAGTGATCCACGGGATCCATGGAAATCTGACAGGAGGGCATGAGCAGCTTGAGGTACTTTATGAGCCGAGCGTCAAAAGCGAGGATTTTGAGAGGGAGCTTGCCAGAAGCCAGGAAAGAGATCTGCGTATGAAGCTGACTTCGGTGGGACCTCACAGAGATGATCTGTGCCTTTTGGCAGACGGAATTGATATCCGTAAGTATGGCTCACAGGGACAGCAGAGGACTGCGGCGCTTTCTTTGAAGCTTTCGGAAATCTATCTGGTGAAAAAAAAGATCAGGGATACGCCGGTGCTTCTTTTAGATGATGTGCTTTCAGAGCTTGACAGTAACAGGCAGACGTATTTGCTGGACAGTATTCACGATATTCAGACTTTGATCACCTGTACGGGGCTGGATGACTTTATCAGCCATCAGTTCCGGATCAATAAAGTATTTCAGGTAGTCAAGGGGGAAGTTTACATTCCCTTTAAAAATGTATGAAAAATAAAGGAATATCGTATGTGTTGTCAGACCATAGCCTTGCAGCCAGTGCAGGGCCTGGGAATGAACAGAAAACATAAAGTCATATCTGCCGTGTTATGGAGCAGATTACATTTTGACAAGTATATAAGCATGTGTTAAACTATTTCTAATTATGGAAAGTTGGTGAAAACGTTGGATAAAGAAGAATTTAGGGTGAAACTGGAAGAAATTAATCGCCTGATGGATAAACAGGATTATAAAGGCGCCATGAACGTAGTGGACAGTATCGATTGGCGCAGGGTAAAAAATGTCCGTACTTTATGTGTCGTAGGCGAGATTTATGCTGTCAACAAGCGGTACGAGGACAGTAAGGAAGTATTTCTTCTGGCATATCACAGGGCGCCTATCGGTAAAAGTATTCTTTACCGTTTAATTGAAGTTTCCCTTAAAATGGGGGATGTTGACGAGGCCATGGAGTTCTTTGAGGAATATCTGGAGGTGGCCCCCAATGATAATGCAAGATATATTCTCAAGTATAAGATTTACAAGGCAAGGAACGCTTCCCTGAACGAACAGATTCAGATTCTGGAAGAGTATAAGGATAAGGAATTTACGGAACGCTGGTCGTACGAGCTGGCGAAACTGTATTATAAAGCCGGCGAAAAGGAAAAATGTCTGGATTTATGCAACGAAATGGTTCTTTGGTTTAATGACGGGAAGTATGTTATGAAGGCTCTGGAGCTGAAGCTTCGTATGGGCGCGCTTACCGGAGCAGAAAAAGAGAAGTATGAAAAGCAGTTTGTTCCGAAGCTGATCACGCCGGAGGAAGCGAAGAGCCTGAAGGATTCTGAAGAAAATGCAGAAGAAGCGCCGAAGGAGGATGCTTCTGAGCCTAAAGAGGACGCTCCTGTTATTGACAGTATCCGTATCAGGGAAGACGATGATAACGGCATGACAGAGAGCATGCAGGAAAAAATAGCAAAGGGGATCCGCGACATCTTCGGCGGAAGGAAAAAGGAACGGGAAGACGAGGAATTTCTGGAGGAAGAAGACGCTGCCAATGAAGACGAACAGGAAGAAATGATCAAGGGCAGTTCCTCTGAACGGGAATTTACAGATGTTCCGGAGCTTGAGCCGGAGGATGCAAAGCAGCCGGCTGAGAACGTCTATAAGAAACCTCCGGCAGAAAAGAAGGAAGAGAAAAAAGTAGATTTATCTCAGACCATACAGATGCCGTCGTTAAAGATTCCGGCGTCTATGAGAAGGTCTGCTGTCAATGAGGTTCCGGAAATGCCTGAGCTTCCAAAGACACAGAATCCTTTTAACAGCGGAAGCGGTGAAGACGGTAAGGATTTTGAATTTAATCTGGAGGATACGATCCTGGCTGCAGCTACTGCACAGGGAATCGAAATTCCAGCAGATACTTCTTCTGCGAAAACCAAGGCTGTGGAAGAAACTACAGAAGAAGCATTACCGGAAGAAGAGATGACAGAAGAGCCGTTAGCTGCCGGGGAAGAGCCTTCGGAAAGCATTCAGGCTCAACAGAATGTGGAAGCTATGGAAAAGCCTGAGACTCTGGAGCAGCCGGAATTTCTGGATGAAATGCCATTGACGGAAGATATGGATCTTGAAGAGGAACCGGAAGAACCTGCTTCCTTTGAAAATCTGAAAAATTTCAACCCTCCGATGTTGGACGAGGAAGAGGAAATGACAGAGGAAGACCTTCGGCTGGCAGAGGAAGAGTTTTTGAACGGGCCATCAGGAAAAGCCAAACAGCAGGAGAAGGAGCCGGAACAGGATGATCTGGGATTTGCCGATCTTTCAGAAAATGGAAAAAAACCTGAAGGGTTGAACACGGAGCTGTTTAATTTCCAGGAAGAGCTTAAAAAAGCGCTCGCTGAGCAGGAGGACAGGGTGGAAGAGGCTGCTCCTATATCAAAACCTGTCCAAAAGCAAAAGCCTGCGACAGAGGAAGAAGAACTGGAACAATTTATTGAATCTATCCAGCCCCAGGATAATTCCGATCCCAGAGACCTGATTCCAAGAGGAAAAGAACTGACAGAAGAAGAAACGAAGCTATTTACATACTTTGTGAAGGTTCCGGGAATGAAGGAGCAGTTGGTGGAGGCATTGAGAGATGTGCAGATGGCTGCAGCGGATAAAACCTCCAGAACCGGAAATGTTATCGTAATGGGAGGACGGGAGACCGGAAAGACAAGACTGATCTCCGGGCTGGTTCCTGCCATATGTAAGGAACTTCATATGGAGGCTTCTAAGGTTGCATATGTTTTTGCAGATCAGATCAACGGAAAGGATGTTACAAAGATCATAAGTAAACTTGCAGGCGGTTTTCTGGTAATCGAGGATGCAAATCAGTTGAGCCCGGAAACGGCGGAGCAACTGAATAAGGCCATGGAATTCCGAACAGACGGACTGACTGTTATCATTGAGGATGAAAAGATCGGCATGCGTAAGTTTATTGCAAAGTATCCGAAGCTGGCCAGAAAGTTTACATCCATGATTAATATTCCTGTATTTACCAATGACGAGCTGGTTAATTTTGCAAAAATATATACGAAAGAAAATGGATATACCATTGACCAGATGGGAATGCTGGCGCTTTATAACCTGATAGGCATGAACCAGAAAGAGGACGAGCCTATGAATATAGGCGCTGTTAAAGACCTGATCGATTCCGCTATTGCTAAATCTCAGGGTGGAATCCGCAAATTAAGACGGAATATTTCCAAGAAGCGGACTGACCGTGATGGATATATTGTTTTATACGAGAAGGATTTTAACTGATTCTCCGGAGTGTGTTTGGAATAAAATAAATTGTAAAAGGAAGAATGCTTATGACCGAACCTTATCTTGGAAACCCGCAATGTACCATTGAAGTGCTTCAAAAGTATGATTTTGTTTTCCAGAAGAGGTTCGGTCAGAATTTTCTGATCGATACCCATGTCCTGGATAAGATCATCCGCGCTTCCGAGATCACAAAAGATGATTTTGTTCTGGAAATAGGCCCTGGGATAGGGACTATGACTCAGTATCTTGCACAGTCTGCGAGAGAAGTGGCGGCAGTGGAAATTGACGACGCCCTGATTCCTATTTTGGAGGATACGCTGAAGGAATGGGATAATGTGACGGTGATCCATGGAGATATCCTGAAGACAGATATCAGCAGGCTTGCTGTGGAAAAAAACGGCGGTAAGCCTATTAAAGTAGTTGCCAATCTGCCCTACTATATCACAACACCGATCATTATGGGGCTGTTCGAAAATAAGGTGCCGCTGGAGTCCATTACGATCATGGTACAGAGGGAGGTTGCGGACAGAATGCTGGTGGGGCCGGGGACAAAGGATTATGGGGCGCTTTCCCTGGCTGTGCAGTATTATGCGGAACCCCGGATCGTAGCGAATGTTCCGCCCAATTGCTTTATGCCGCGACCAAAGGTGGGGAGCGCTGTGATCCGTTTGATACGCCATAGGGAGCCTCCTGTGCAGGTGACAGATGAAAAGCTTATGTTCCGCCTGATCAGGGCTTCATTTAATCAGAGAAGGAAAACGCTGGTAAACGGACTCAAAAATTCACAGGAACTGGATTTTTCAAAGGAAAGGATAGAGAATGCACTGACGGAATGCGGACTGCCGCTGAATATCAGGGGGGAAGCCTTAACCCTGCAGCAGTTTGCTGAATTATCCAATGCGTTTACAGCCTTTAGAAAATAATAAAAAGCTGATGAAAGTAATAAACGTAATAAAAAGCATCCGGTGGCTAGGCGGATGCTTTTTATTACTTTGTTGCATTTATTATTTTAAAAGGAAGGAGAGTTGATTACCTCAAAGAGGTAATCAACATATGAAAAAGAAAATTATAAAAATAATGTTGGCTGTATTATTTTTATGGTGTTAGTATATCCAAAAATTGTGATATATTCATGTTTAACTTATGAAAAATTAGTGAACGAATGTCAAATGTTTTATGAATAACCAAATTATGGTAGAATAGAATAAAATACTGTAGATCAAATACATATAAGTGCAGCGACCTGCGTTTATGATCATGCAGCAAAGTGGAATAAGAATGTCCGATTTACCTGTTATTGGCAGAAGAGAATTTTCCGGGGAAAAGTTTCACATAAATTTTACAGATAATGTGTCTGGATGTGATATAATATGAAAGCTTTGAAAAAAGCAGAGACGGTTACAGCACATTGGAGGCAAACGGATGTTACCGGTCATATAGTGAACGCTGAATAGTATGCAGACAAGCGGAATGCAAATGTCAGCTTTACCAGCGATAATTACCAGTGATAAAGGAATTGCTGTAAAAACATGGAAATTATAATATTGGATTTGTGGATCAGGAGGAATGTAAAATGAAGATAAAGAAATTGTGTGTATTGATAATGACAGGGGTTCTTACATGTACGGCTCCCGCTGCTGTTTATGCGCAGGACAGCTCCGTGGAGATTTTGCTGGATAATCAGATCGATTCCCTTTTGGAGGACCCGGATAAGGCCGTGGATATCATCATGTATGTGAAAGAGTTTATTGACCAGCAGGATGTTTCGGATGAGGAGATTTTGGATATCATTGGTATGGCGGAGGATAATTTTCAGATTTCCCTGTCAGATTCCGAAAAAGAATCTCTGTTGAATATTGTAAAGAAATTTAAAGATATGGATATTGATGAGGAGGAACTGAGAAGCCAGATTAATCAGGTATACGATAAGATGGATGAGCTCGGAATCGGAAAAGAGGAAGTTAAGGGAATTGTGGCAAAGCTCATCGATCTGGTAAAAGGTATCCTGTGACGTGCGCCCCCACTTAAGAAGTGGGGGCTTCTTGCTGATTAAAGTTAAAATGCTTTTGATGTCTTTTTATGCGATTGTACAAAATATACAACTTTAAATTAGTAGAGCAAAAAAGAATATGTATCATTTTTATAAAAAAACAATAAAAAAATAAGAAAAATTGTGCAAATAAACCAAATGTTAACTTTTTGTTCATGAAAAGTTCATATTTAGTTGCTATGATAATATCAGTTCGGAAGAACGTACAAACAAAAGACGTTGTAATGAGAATCATTACACATAAATTTTTTCATAATAATCGCCCCGGTAAACCACTGCCGGGGCACTCCTCGTTTTATAGGGCTTTTTTCTGAAAATCCGGTGTTGCTGGCAGAGTAAACAGTACGCCGGGATTTTTTTGTTTCGGATTTATCATTCCGTATTTCCATTATTCCAGGGTCTATGTTATAATAATAAGCGTGCGAGGGCGTATAACAGGCATGAATGCAAATAAGGCGGGCAGCGGCCTGCGTTCTTATGAGTATGCGGCAAAGCGGAATGGGAATGTCCGCTTTATCCGGAGAGGAGAAGATGACTATGACTGAAACAATGAAGGATTATGAAGAAGAACTTGAGGCTTCCTTTAAGAAAATTGACGAGGGAGATATCCTGACGGGTACCGTGATCAGTGTTGATGAAAAAGAAATCATTCTGGATCTGAAATACTATGCAGAGGGAATTATTCCGGCAGAGGATTACAGCAGGGAGCCGGGCTTTAATATAAAAGAGGCGGTTCATGTGGGAGACGAGGTATCCGCGACGGTTGTAAGAAAGGACGACGGTCATGGGAATATCCTGTTGTCCAGAGTGGAGGCCACAGATGTTCTTGCATGGGATAAATTAAAAGAATATAAGGAATCCGGTGAGATTCTGGATGTTGTTGTAAAAGGAATCGTAAACGGAGGCGTAATCGCTTATGTGGAGGATGTACGGGGATTTATTCCTGCCTCTAAGCTGGCGTTAAGCTATGTGGAAAATACGGAGGATTATCTGAATAAGCCTGTTCAGGTACAGGTCCTGGACGTAAATAAGGAGAGCGGCCGCCTGATCCTGTCCGCCAAAGAAATCTTAAGGGCGAAGGCAGAGGAAGAGCGCAAAATTAAAGTATCCAATCTGGAAGTGGGACTTGTGACAGAAGGAGTAGTGGAAAGCCTTCAGCCTTACGGCGCTTTTGTAGACCTTGGCAGCGGATTATCCGGCCTTGTCCATATTTCCCAGATCTGCGAGAAGAGAATCAAAAAGCCTTCCGAGGCGGTTGCAGTGGGAGATAAGGTAAAAGTAAAGGTAATTGCTGTCAAAGACGGCAAGATCAGCTTAAGTATCAAGGAAGCGTCCGATATGATGGCAAAGGAGATCGAGGAAGAGGTATTTGAGCTTCCGGATTCCGGGGAGCAGGCGACAACATCACTGGGATCACTGTTTGCCAATATCAGGCTGGATTAAATAAAGGGTGGGTATTCAATGAAAAATCAGGAGAAGATTTTTGTAATAGGCCATAAAAATCCGGATACGGATTCTATTTGTTCTGCGATTGCCTATTGCGATATAAAAAACAGAAGCAGTCAGGGGAATAAAAGATACATTGCCAAGAGAGCCGGTCAGATCAATGAAGAGACAGAGTATGTGCTGAATCGTTTCGGCATACAGCCGCCGGGATATCTTTCTAATATCGGAACACAGGTGAAGGACATGGATATCCGCATAAGCCCGGAGGCGGATAAGAGTATGTCGCTGAAAAACGCATGGGATATTATGCGGGAGAACGGGATCGTGACGCTTCCTCTGAGAGATAAGGACGGATATCTGGAGGGCCTGATTACCATTGGAGATATTGCCCAGACCTATATGGATACTACAGACAGTTACCTTTTATCAAGGGCAAGAACCCAGTATAAAAGGATTGCGGAGACAATAGAAGGAACGGTCGTAGAAGGAAATGAACATGGATATTTTGTAGAGGGAAGAGTGTTGGTGAGTACGGCCAACCCGCAGATGATGAAGCAGTATATTGCGGAAAATGACCTTCTGATCATGGGAGAC
Organism: Eubacteriales bacterium; assembly: GCA_030524715.1. Taxonomy (GTDB): domain Bacteria; phylum Bacillota; class Clostridia; order Lachnospirales; family Lachnospiraceae; genus Blautia_A. The sequence goes on from JAUNGB010000066.1 coordinate 23,883, forward strand.
AGGGAGGAAGATCATCTTCAGGCAATTGAACAGAATGTGAGCTGTATTATTGTGGGGCTGGGTATCCAGGTGACGGATAAGGTAATCCAGCTTGCCCATGAGAAGAATATTGTGATCATCATGTCGCCCCATGATACCTTTACTATTGCAAGACTGATCAATCAGAGCATTCCTGTGAAATATATCATGAAAAAAGAAAATCTGGTAACGTTCCAGACGGAGGATTATACGGATGATATCCAGGATGTTATGATCAAGCACCGTCATCGGGCTTTTCCTGTATTAAATAAAAAAGGAAAATGTATAGGAACGATCTCACGCCGTAATTTTCTGGATATGCATAAAAAGAAGGTCATCCTCGTAGATCATAACGAAAAAGGACAGGCTGTAGATAATATTGAGAAGGCTGAGGTACTGGAAATCATTGACCATCATAAGCTTGGATCTCTGGAAACCATGCAGCCTATTAATTTCAGAAACCAGCCGGTAGGATGCACCGGCACGATCATGTATCAGATCTATGGGGAGCAGAAGATGGAGATACCTCCTAAGATCGCCGGGCTTCTTTGCGCTGCGATCATTTCCGATACCCTGATGTTCCGTTCCCCCACCTGTACCCTGCAGGATAAAATGGCTGCGGGAGCGCTGGCCCTGATTGCGGATATCAATATCGAGAAATTTGCCAGCGAGATGTTCAAGGCGGGAAGCAATCTGAAGGATAAGTCTCCGGAGGAAATCTTTTATCAGGATTATAAGAAATTTATCGCTGAGGGTGATATTTCCTTTGGCGTGGGACAGATCAGCTCCATGGATGGAGAAGAGCTGCAGGAGATCAAGGAGCGGCTGGTACCGTTTATGAAGAGCGAGTATGGACGTCATGGAGTATCGAGAGTGTATTTTATGCTGACAAATATTATCGAAAAGTCAACGGAATTGCTTTTTTACGGGGAAGGGAGCCAGGAAATGGCGCAGACCGCCTTTAATATGGAGCCTGTGGACGGAACCTTCCGCCTGCCGGGAGTTGTTTCCCGTAAGAAGCAGTTGATCCCGGCATTAATGGAGGCAGCGCAGCTTGTGGGAAGCGACTATGCGTAAAGTACCGTGAGTCCGGCTTCGCAGGAGAGTAGTGAACGCGGAGAAGTATATCAGATGCTTTACCGTTTTATTCTACAGGGAGGTTTTATGGCAAAGCAAACATGGAAACCGGGAAATATGGTGTATCCTCTTCCCGCGGTTATGATCAGTGTGACAGACGGCAAGGGAAAAGATAATATTATTACAGCGGCATGGGTTGGTACAGTCTGTACGAACCCTCCTATGGTTTCTGTCTCTATCCGGCCGGAGAGGTATTCTTACCATATGATGAAGGAAACCGGGGAATTTGTAATTAACCTTACGACAGAAAAGCTTGCGTTTGCAACGGATTACTGCGGCGTCCGCTCAGGAAGGGACGTAGATAAATTCAAGGAAATGAAGCTTACGAAGGAAAAGGCGCAGTATGTGCGGGCGCCTATGATCCAGGAGTCGCCGGTTTCCATTGAGTGCCGCGTCAGGGAGATTAAGGAGCTTGGCTCCCATCATATGTTCCTGGCAGATGTGCTGGCTGTTCATGCGGAAGAAGACTATATGGACGACAGGAAAAGATTTGATCTGAATGCGGCCCGACCGCTGGTCTATTCCCATGGAGAGTATACGGGAATCGGCAGAAAGATAGGCACATTCGGATACAGCGTTAAAAAAAGCACAGGAAAGAAAAAAATAAAAGCGAAAACTAAAAGATAAATAGTTGGAATAGAAAGGCAGGCAGAATGATAACCTGTAAACGGTAACTGGAAAAATCCGGCAAATTCGTTGGGGATTGCAGGATTTGGCAATATGTGATAAAATAACTTGGAATTATTGTCATATCGGAAATTTTGGTTCCGTCAGATCATCCGCAGAATATGCAGGGACGGAGGAAATCATGAATAATATTATACTGATAGGAATGCCAGGCGCAGGGAAAAGCACTCTTGGGGTTGTATTGGCAAAGGTACTTGGATACCAGTTTATGGATTCGGATCTTTTGATACAGAAACAGGAACAAAGGCGGCTGCATCAAATCATTGATCAGGAAGGTATAGAGGGTTTTAAAGCTATCGAAAACAGAGTAAACGCATCTATCGAGGCGGAAAATACTGTGATTGCTACCGGTGGAAGCGTCGTTTACTGCGAAGACGCAATGGAGCACCTGAAGTCTATCGGAAAAGTAATTTATCTGAAATTGTCTTTAAATTCTTTAAACAGGCGTCTCGGAAATTTGAAGGGCCGCGGCGTTTTGTTGAGGGACGGTCAGACATTAAGGGATTTGTATGAAGAAAGAATCCCTCTTTATGAAAAATATGCGGACATTGTTGTCGATGAAGAAGGGAAAGATTTGGAAGCAAGTCTTCAGGCCGTTTTGGACAGACTATAAGTATCGATAAAGCGTAACTGTTGTAAATGGGAGAGTCCGGACGTTTACGGAAAATAATTTTGGGTTTACAAATAAAGATTCTGTGCTATAATATACAACTGTACATTTTTATAAATAGTTATTATATTACAAAGGATAGTGGTTTATAATCGCAAAGCATAGTTATTTATGATCACAGAAGAGTTATTTATAATTTATAAAGGATAATTATTTATAATTATAAAGCATGATTAGTTATAGCATAAAAACTCATTATTTTTTCGGTATTTGTTCAGGCTTGAGGTATTTCCGGATGTTGCTTTAAGCGGGGTTACGTCCGGATATGCTCAGGGAGTGAAAATAATTATAGAGGTGTAATATGGAACAATATGTGATTAAAGGCGGTAATCCGTTGGTCGGAGACGTAGAAATAGGAGGAGCCAAAAATGCGGCACTGGCGATCCTGGCGGCAGCGATCATGACGGATGAAACGATCCTTATTGAGAATCTGCCTGATGTTAGAGACATAAATGTTTTACTGGAAGCAATCGCAGGGATTGGTGCGCAGGTGGACCGCATCAATCGTTCAACTGTTAAGATCAACGGCTCTACTATTGCTGATGTAAGCGTGGATTATGAATATATTAAGAAAATCCGCGCGTCCTATTATCTTCTTGGAGCTCTTCTTGGGAAGTATAAGCATGCGGAGGTTCCCCTTCCCGGCGGATGCAATATCGGCAGCCGTCCTATTGACCAGCATCTGAAGGGTTTCCGCGCATTAGGAGCGTCTGTAAATATCCTGCACGGGGCGATAGTGGCAAGAGCGGAGAATCTGCACGGAAGCCATATATTCCTTGACGTGGTTTCGGTAGGAGCAACCATTAATATTATGATGGCAGCTTCCCTTGCGCCGGGACGTACCATTATTGAAAACGCGGCGAGAGAGCCTCATGTTGTTGATGTGGCAAACTTCCTGAACAGTATGGGCGCCAATATCAAGGGCGCCGGAACGGATGTTATCCGTATCAAGGGAGTAGAGAAGCTTCACCGCACAGAATATTCAATCATTCCGGATCAGATCGAAGCCGGTACCTTTATGTTTGCCGCTGCGGCGACAGGCGGGGATGTAACGGTGAAGAATGTCATTCCCAAGCATTTGGAGGCAACCACTGCCAAGCTTGAGGAAATCGGGTGTGAGGTAGAAGAGTTTGATGATGCGGTGCGTGTACGTGCGTCCAGGAGGCTTCACCGCACCCATGTGAAAACATTGCCGTATCCAGGATATCCCACAGATATGCAGCCGCAGATCGCCGTGACTCTGGCTTTGGCCGAGGGGACAAGCATTGTAACGGAAAGTATTTTTGAGAATCGGTTTAAATATGCGGACGAGCTCACCAGAATGGGAGCCAATATTAAGGTGGAAGGCAATTCTGCCATTATAGACGGTGTGCAGAAGCTTACCGGAGCGAGAGTCAGCGCACCGGATCTCCGTGCGGGAGCTGCGCTTGTGATCGCAGGTCTGGCGGCGGACGGCGTAACGGTCGTGGATGATATTGTTTATATACAGAGAGGCTATGAGAATTTTGAAGAGAAATTAAGGAGTCTTGGCGCGGAAATTGAAAAGGTATCCAGCGAGAAGGAAATCCAGAAATTCCGTCTCCGTGTAGGCTGATGGACAGACCGTACAGAAAAAACGGCTATAAGGCTTTCATCTTTATAAATACAGATGAATATGCAGATAATAAGCAAGAATAAATAAAAAATAAATTCCCGGATAAGCGGCCAACTTATCCGGGAATTTATTTTGTGCAGAAATACAATCAACGAATTTAATTCTGAAACGGGAATTTGCTGTTCACAGAATCCCGATATTCTTTTGGGGTTTTTCCAATATATTTTTTAAATGTCTTGATAAAGTAGTTTACATCAGGGATACCGCAGTGCTGTGCGATCATCTGAACCTGCAGGTTTGTGGTGTTCAGAAGAAATACCGCATACTTGATCCTTTTTTTATTTACATATTCCGTCAGGGTGCTGCCTGTCTCTTTTTTAAATAAAGTTGACAGATAACTGGCATTGACGTTCATAAGCTTTGCCTGGGCGTACAGGCTTAAATCGGCCGTCAGGTCCGTATCAATCCGGATCAGGACTTCTTTTATCAGGAGAGAGTAGCCTTTGAGAGAGTGGTTCTGTACTAAAAGGCAATAACGGCGGACCATTTCCTTGCGCAGAGAGTCAAGGGACTTAAGGGTAGCGCAAAGCTCTAATTTTCTGGCAAATTTTGAGGAAAGGCTGTCAATATGCAGAGGATGGACGTCTCCCTGCTGGGCTGCCTTACGGAGCAGTGTATTCAGAATGATCGTATAATTCTTTTTGTCCCGCAGAGGGTCTGCAAGACGCTGTTCCGCCTGGCGGGAGGTAAACTGTTTCAAAAGCATTTCAGCCTTGGCGGTCTGTCCCGCCGCAACGGCCTGCATCAGAGCGTTTTCAATGGAATAACGCTCTTCCAGTACCTTCATGGAAAGATAAGGCGTTTTTTCTTCTTTGACATACCTGATGTTGACTAATGAATTCAAATCCTCCAGTACAGTATCCGGAATTTCTTTAAGGGAAAAGTTATCGGCGCTTCCCCACATTTTTTCACCAAGGGTGCATAAAAGAGTCAATAAAATAGTCTCATCCGTAATAAAGGGGATTTCCAGATAAAACTTTTCCAATTGCGGAATGAGCTCCGGAGGAATGGGAATATTAAACGGATAATCCACTATGGTTTCATGATTCATCGCCATTAAGGTATACGGGCCGATCGCCGCAAAGGCAGACTCGGTATCGTCCGGGATCCGGAACATAATATAATAGCACAAAAACGGATCCTGAACACGGTAGATGGTGTTAGGCTCGCATATCTCGGGCATCTTCCGTATGATAGTCATATAATCAAAATCAGGGGCAAATAATTTGCGCAATCCAAAATCTGAAGGAATTGGGGGCGTTTGATCAAATGGTTCTTTTACAAGGTAAAAAGACAGGTTAAAATTATGCAGCAGATTTTTTACAAAATCTAATTCTGTTTCATATTTTTTAACATGCCGGAAGGCATGCCCTCCTTGCGTCGTTCCTGCCT
>JAUNGB010000067.1 GCA_030524715.1 Eubacteriales bacterium
TATACCGGCATATAAACACTTCTAAAGAGATAATCTGAAATCTATTAAATCATTATACCAAAAATGCCAAAAGGTATTTTGCAGCCGTTTTCTCATGTTTACATATAAAGGAGAACTTTATGGGGATGAATCAGACGCCCGCCTCCGAACGGGTACATATCAGCTTTTTCGGAAAACGAAACGCCGGGAAATCCAGCGTGATCAACGCAGTCACCGGACAGAATCTTGCCATTGTTTCTGACGTAAAGGGAACTACTACCGACCCGGTTTATAAGACCATGGAGCTTCTTCCTCTGGGGCCGGTCATGGTCATCGACACTCCCGGTATTGATGATGAAGGAACCCTGGGAGCTCTTCGTGTCAAAAAGAGCTACCAGGTTTTAAATAAAACGGATATCGCCGTGCTCATTGTAGACGGCACGCTGGGTCTGACAGAAGAGGAAGAGGCTCTCATCAGCCGCTTTCAGGCAAAGGGAATTTCTTATTTAATAGTCTATAATAAGCTGGACCTGATGCCGGAAAAACAACGCGGCCAGCTTGCGGCTGTCTCTCCGGACACACATGAAATCTGGGTAAGCGCCGCGGATCAGACAAATATTTACGCATTAAAAGAAAAAATCGCGGCTTTAAAGCCTGAGGATACCCATAAATATCCGATTATTGCGGATCTGATCGATCCTATGGATCTTGTTGTTCTTGTAGTTCCCATTGACAAGGCCGCGCCTAAGGGCAGGCTGATCCTGCCGCAGCAGCAGACTATCCGTGCCGTTCTGGAGAGCGGGGCACTTTCCCTGGTGGTGAGGGATACAGAGCTTGGGGAAACTCTGGAAAACTTTCGCAGACAGGGAATCACTCCCCGTATGGTCGTAACAGACAGTCAGGCTTTCGCACGGGTTTCCAAAGATACTCCCGGGGATATCACGCTCACTTCTTTTTCCATTCTGTTCGCGCGGTATAAGGGAGATCTGGAATCCTCTGTACGGGGAGTGGCTGCGCTGGAAACCCTTGAGGACGGGGATAAAATCCTCATCGCAGAAGGATGCACCCATCACCGCCAGTGCGATGATATCGGAACCTTTAAGCTTCCAAACTGGATCCGGCAGTATACAGGAAAAAATCCGGAGTTTACATTTACCTCCGGAACGGAATTTCCGGATGATGTGACCTCTTATAAAATGGTCGTACACTGCGGAGGCTGTATGCTCAATGAACGGGAAATGAAATACCGGATCGCCTGCTGTAATGATCAGGGCGTCCCTATTACCAATTACGGAATTTTAATCGCCCAGGTAACGGGCATTCTGAAGAGAAGCCTGGAACCGTTCCCGGAAATTCTGGGGCTTTTACCCTGAAAACGAAAAAACTTACTATATGTCTTCAGGGGCGCGCTCACGCTGTCCCTGACACCAGAAGCAGGGAATCTCCAAATTACAGAAAGCAAAATGAAACCGTATATACTGAAGAATACTGAAAAGGGGAGAGGCTGGGGATATGCCCGGCTTAGGACGTGTTTGAACGCAGATACGCATACCCCGTTTTAAGCGCGAAGAGCTCTAAACGAGGGGGAATGAGGGGATGCAAATGTCTGCTTTGCCAAACATGTTTCAGGGGTATAAATATAAAATATGGAGGATATAATTTATGAAATTTACGAAAATGCATGGTATCGGAAACGATTATGTATATGTTAACTGTTTTGAAGAAACCGTAAAAAATCCGCCTGCAGTGGCAAAGTTTGTCAGCGACCGTCACTTCGGGATCGGCTCTGACGGACTGATTTTGATCAAGCCGTCGGATATCGCCGACTGTGAGATGGATATGTACAATCTGGACGGCTCCCAGGGAGCCATGTGCGGAAACGGGATTCGCTGTGTAGCCAAGTATGTATATGATTACGGCATTACCAATAAAACAAGCATCAGCGTTGCCACAAAAAGCGGTATTAAATATCTGGATCTTGCCGTAAAGGACGGCAAGGTTTCCATGGTAAAGGTAAATATGGGAACCCCTATTCTGGACGCCAAACAGATTCCGGTGGTTTCTGAAGCAGAGCAGGTGATCGACGCGCCACTTGAGGTAGATGGGAAGGTTTATCACATCACTGCCGTTTCTATGGGAAATCCTCACGCGATCGTTTACATAGAAGACGTTGACGGGCTTGACATCGAAAAGATCGGGCCGAAATTTGAAAACAATGTGGTTTTCCCTGACAGAGTAAATACGGAGTTTGTAAAGGTGCTTGATAAACACACTGTACAGATGCGTGTATGGGAGCGTGGTTCCGGGGAAACACTTGCCTGCGGAACAGGTGCATGCGCAGTTGCCGTCGCATCCATTTTGAATGGACATGTAGACGGAAGCGCACCCGTTACCGTTAAGCTTCTTGGAGGCGATCTGCAGATCTTCTGGAACAGACAGGAAAATCTTGTTTACATGACAGGACCTGCTTCCGTAGTATTTGACGGAGAAATTGATCTTTCTTTTTTAGGAGAATAGGTCCATTTCAGAAGAATACGTTAGTTTTAAGAGAATACGTCTAATAAGGAGCCGGAGTCTGACAGACTCCGGCTCCTTATTTACGCAGATTAACCAGAATACGGAAGTTTTCCTGCAACAGCAGGCAGTCTCCCTCGTACATTATTGTGCTAATTTTCGAGTAATAAGCACTCTCGTTCTGGCCTCACCCTATAAATTCCAGTAGCCTTTCAACCACAAACACTGCCGCACACGCCCAGATTGCTACCGTCAGCAGGCTTTTCTCCCGGTAAGCCACGATCAGGGCAACTCCAAAGCCCGCAACCGCCGATATCACACTGGAGGTTGCCGTCAATATCGCCGGAAATGTCATTGCCGCCAGACAGGCATAAGGAACATAATACAAAAAAGATTTCACAAAAGGACTGGTAATTTCCTTCTTTGACAATACCAGCGGAAGCATTCGGATCAAATATGTCACTCCCGCCATCACCAGAATATAAATATAAACATTATGACTCACTGATATTCTCCTCCTCTTCTACCGGACAAAAATAAGCCGCAATTCCCGCCACAAGCAAAGTAGTGATAATGATCACAAATCCGGAGGATACTTTTTTCAGCACCGGAACCACTGCAAACAGGCTGCTGACTGCCATCGCTCCGATCACAACGCCAAGCACCGCCTTGTTCTTTTTTGCCGGAGGAATGATAACAGCCAGAAACATCCCGTAAATGGCCACACTGAGGGCGCTGACCATAAATGCCGGAAGCAGATTTCCTGATACCGCTCCCACAAGCGTTCCCAAAGTCCATCCCGGAATTGCCACGCACATGGCTCCATAATTATAGTATGGGCTTACCTTGCCTTCCTGGCTGGCGCTGACTCCGAATATTTCATCCGTCACCCCAAAGGCAACCACATATCTGTGCGCCCATGGAACATCTCTGCGCAGCTTCTGGGAAAGCGAAAATGACATCAGACAATAACGCAGGTTAATGACTAACTGCGTCAATGCCATCTCCCAGTAAGAGCCCTGCGTGATGATTATATCAAGTCCGGCAAACTGCCCTGCGGAGGTCAGATTTGTCAGCGAGATCAACACCGCCTGCCAGGTGGTAAGCCCTCCTGACACAGCCATCATACCAAACGTAAAGGATACTGCAAAATACCCCAGCCCGATAGGGATTCCATCCTTCAGTCCCTTTTTAAAGCTTTCGACATCCATAAATCTCCCCCTGTCCTTTGTAAAGCGGATATTCGCATTCCGCTTTACCGCATGCTCATACTTCTATCTGTTTTTTCAAGACTCGCTAAAAAGCGGTGCCCCCGGAATTTTCCTGTTTGGGGCGCCGCTAATATTGTAACACTGCAAAGGACCTACTTCAATGAGATTTTTCGACAAAACCTGTTTTCCACAGATATCCGTTTCTTCGAAAATGTGATCCGTCATTTTTATTGTCCGCTTTTCTTAAATTCACTTGGAGACATTCCTGTAACCTTCTTAAACACCCGTGAAAAATACTTTTCATCCCGAAATCCTACCTTATAAGCGATTTCGTAGGTCTTAAAATAATTCTGCCGCAGATAGTCACATGCATGGTCGATCCGTATCTTATTCAGATAATCTACAAATCCGCATTCCAGATGCTGGGAAAACAGGGATGAGAGATAAGCCGAAGAAATCCCCACCTCATCCGCCACCCTTTGCAGGGTCAGCTCCTGCGCATAATTTTCTTCCACATATTCCCGCGCCTTATTTACAACTGCAGGCTGGCCGGGTTCTTCTGTTTTGGCGACAGCAGCGCTGCCTTCTATTTCATCTGCCACTTCATGGAGTTTTTTCAGGATATCCGATGACCGGCTGGGTTTCAGCATATATCCCCTGGCTCCGAAATTCACTGCCTGCTGCGCATACTTAAACTCCTCATACCCGCTCAGGATAACAGTCTCAGGAAGGATCCCCGCAGCTTTAGCTTCCTTCATTACCTGTATTCCATCTTTTACCGGCATACACACATCCAAAAGCATGATTTCCGGGCGATGCTTAAAAATAATATCCAGCGCCTCCTGCCCGTTTTTTGCCAGATAAATCCGTGAAAAACGATCGGTATGCAGACGGATATATTTTTCCATGCCATTGCGGATCATGGCCTCATCCTCTGCGATCAACAATCTGATTCCCATATTCCTCTTCCTCTATACTTAACGGAACGGCAACCGTCACCGTCGTCCCTTGATTTTTCTTGCTTTCAATCTCCAGCCGGAACCGTGTTCCATAACGCAGCTCCAGACGCTCCCGGACATTACGGATCGCATATCTTCCGACTCTCTGTCCGGTATACACCTTTTCTGCCTCTTCCTCCCAGATTTTTTTCAACTGTTTTTCTGTCATGCCCACTCCGGTATCCCGTATCTGAAATTCCATAAACTCATCCCTTCTCCTGCCTGTTACCGTGATCATACAGGGAGTATCGGAATTTTCGCTGCCATGGATGACCGCGTTTTCCACAAAAGGCTGAAGGATCAGCTTGGGAATCTTCTCTCCAATAATCTCCGGCTCAATATCAATGCAAAAATCTAACTGCTGGCTGAAACGAAGCTTCTGAATTTCCAGATAACGCCTGAGAAGTTCTGCCTCCATCTCTACAGTAACCCAGTCCTTCCCCTGGCCAAGTACCAGACGGAATAGCTGAGATAATTGATAAATGCTTTCTGCGGTTTCCTCATCCCCCACATCCGTCGCCTGCCAGTAAATACTGTCCAGGGCATTATACAGAAAATGAGGGTTGATCTGCGCCTGTAAGATAGCAAGCTCACTTTCCCGTTCTTTCAAAACCATAATATAATTCTTATTAATGAGCTGTTCAATATCCACAACCATCTGGTTAAAACAGGAGGCAACCTGCCCAATCTCATCCTTTGATTTTATTTCCACCTGCTGCCCGAAATCTCCCTGGCGGAATTTTCCCATAGCCTCGCAGACCGTTTCCAACGGTTTGCTGATAATATTCGACACCAACAGCATGATAGGAAGCAGTCCCAGAACAATTCCCAAAAGAAGCAGCAAAGGAATATAAATAATATCCTGAAAGAAATACCAGAAATCCTTCTTTGGAATCACCTTACAGATATACCAGCCGCCCTCTGACGTCTTTTTCAGATATAACTCCTGTCCGCCGCAGCTTTCCAGAGCTTCTTCCTTAGGAAACAGATCATTATCCTGCACAAAGCTTTTGATATCCTGATCCACTTCCCCATAGGTAGTGATTTCATTTTGGGAATGGTCGAAAAGGATCATCCCTTCTTCCTCTGAGATCAGTGCATTGGCGCACAGATTTTTGATGGTCTCTTCTGAAATTCCTACGGTTACAAAACCGATCGGATTTTTCTTTGCCATATCAAAGACTTCCCGGCAGAGCACCAGCTTTTCTTCCCGGTTTGCCTCATAAACGGTTCCGCTTCCCTTTCCCTCCTTTATCCAGAACCCCTTTCCCTTCAGTTCAAGCGCTCTCTGATATTCAGGAGTCTCCCTGATCTTTTCAATCGTTGGAATATAAGAAGTAAAGTCAATGCATTTCAGATAAGGAGAAACCCCGTTCTCCGGATAAACGGAAATCGTTTTAATATAACCTTTCAGAGATATTGTCTCTTCCAGAAATTGTACCGGTGTATGATTGACCCACAGCTTGGCATCCTGATTCAGCTTTTCCGGATCTCCTTTTTCCAGGACATTCCTGATTTCCTGATTAATGGAAATCGTCAGGGACAGATAATTTGTTTCCTGACGGATAATATCCAGAGAATCTGCCAGCGTATTGATTCCCGCTTTCTGCATCTGATGGTAATTTTCCTTGCTGGTTACATACCGGTAGCCGGTCACAGCCACACAGATAAGCACAAGAATAGGGGTGATCACAAGATAGGTATACAGGATGATTTTCCTGCGGATAGACATGTTGCTGATGCTCTCCTTCAGTCTCTTCATTTGTGATTCCCCCTTTTTCTTTTTATTTTAACCTTTTACAGCGCCCATTGCCACCCCTTTTGTAATATGTTTGTTTAAAATAATGTACACGATAACTGCCGGAGCCGCAGTTAATGCCATAACCGCGAACTGTACCGCATAATTGGACGAATACTGTCCGGTAAATTCCAGTACAGAGAAAGGAAGCGTCTTCCACTTCGGCGAGCTTAAATAGGTACTTGCCATCATAAATTCGTTCCAGTTATTCAAAAATGTCATAATAGAAACCGTTGCAACGGATGATTTCAAAAGCGGCGTGATGATCTGGAAAATTATCCTGTAAATCCCACAGCCGTCCATTACGGCAGCTTCCTCCAGTTCTATGGGGATGGATTCCATAAAGCTTGTCATCAGGAACAATGCCTGCGGAAGGGAAAACGCCACATAGGGGATCAAAAGCGCCCAGATCGTATCAGTCAAACCAAGGTTACTGTAAATCTTATAGTTTGGGAGCAGGGTTGCATGAATGGGAATCATCATTCCCATTACCAGTAGAGTTTTTACAAAACCGCTCAGCTTCCACTGCATTCTCCTGCATGCAAATGCGGACATAATAGAAACAAGGATGACCAGAATCACCGCCAGTCCGTTGATCAGCGCACTGTTTCGGAGATAATGGAGGAAATTGCCGTCCACAAAGGCTTTTACATAGTTGCCCCACTGGATTTTTTCCGGTATGATAAGCAGACCGCTTGTGAACATTTCCGTGCTGCTTGCAAGTGAGAAATCCACCAGCCAGATCAGCGGAAAAATCTGGATAACGGCCACACAGGCGAGAATGATCCACAGGGCAATTTTCCCCGGGCCTAATTTTTTCTTTTCCATTTACTGCACCTCCTTCTTCGGCGCACGTTCTTCAAAAATCTTGTTCAATACAACGGTCGCCAGCAGACAGATGATGATAAATACCACACTGATGGCATTTCCATAACCGTATTTAAATGCTTTGAACGCCTGCTGATACAGATAGGTCGCCGTAAACTGGGTGCTGTTTCCCGGGCCTCCGTTTGTCAGAAGATAAACGGTTTCCATCTGCTTCAATGCGGAAATAACCGCCATGGTCACATTTACCTGGATAACCGGCTTCATCAGAGGAAGGGTGATTCTTAAGAAGGTCTGTATCTGGGTCGCTCCGTCAATGGCAGCCGCCTCATACAGTACCGGGTCAATGTTCTTGATACCGGAATAATAAATCAGCATTCCCCATCCGAATCCATGCCAGATCAGGACGATCAAAACGGACCAGATTGCCCTGTCTGCGGAAAACCAGTTTATTTTCTCCGTATAGCCGAATATTTTCAGGATGTTATTTAATAGGCCGAAATCAGGATTATAGATGAATTTCCAGAGATACGCGATCACTGCCACTGAAATAACGTTAGGAATAAAATATACGCACCGGAAAAAGGATTCTCCTCTTCCTGATAATTTATCCAGAACTGCTGCCACGATCAATGCCAGCGGATGCTGGATACAGATAAATCCAATAGCCAGAAACAGTGAGTTTCTAAGTGCGGTGAAAAATGCTTCATCCTTCATAAGTGTCTTGAAATTTTCTAATCCTATAAAATTCAGTGAGCCCATTCCGGAATAATCTGTAAAAGAGTAATAAACACTCAGACAGATCGGCGCCAGTATCGCAAATACGAAAAGCAAAACTCCGGGAAGCACCAGGCTTGTAATAACCAGCTTATTGCTGTACAGTTTTTTCACGATTCTACCTCCTCCTAATCTAATATATAAGTGCAGGGTTTCCGTACCCAACAGCCAGTCGGGACTTAATCCTTTTTTCAAGACTGCACATCTGATATAAAACGGCCGCCTCCTCGGGCGGCCGTCTTGTCATCCCTCATCAATTATTTGCAGGCATCCCCAATTGCTGTAAGGAAGGTATCAATATCAGAGGTACCGTTGGATACGCTCTGGATCTCACTCTCGATACTTGTCTTAAATGCAGAAGGTCCGCAGTCGTTGATAGGTGTTCCGGATACACTTGTTGCATTATTTACCATATCCACGATCTGAAGCTGCAGTTCTGTCTCATCACCTGTCATAAATTCAGACTGATCCTGTGCGGACATACCTACGCCATTTTCCCATCCATATTTGGAAAGCTTGTCCGGCTGATACATGAAATTCAGGAATTTGATCGCTTCGTCTTTTACTTCGGAATTTGCAGAAACTGCGTAACCGCCGCCGTTCCACGCTGCGATATCAGTTGCTGTTGCTTCTCCGCCTTCTACTACAGGCATTGTAAACGCACGGATGTTTGTACGGATTTCTTCCGGAATATCTTCATTGAGCGCCATGGAAGCTTCCCAGCTTCCCATGTAGAACATTGCTGCCTGTCCGTTGGTAAACAGGTTCATAGCTGTTCCGTAATCCTGGGAATCATAGCCAGTCTGGAAAAGTCCTGCATCTGCGGCATCCTTCAAAAGCTGAGCAGCCTGCGCAAATGCCGGATCGGAGAAATCTCCGTTTGCAATTGCGTTTGCAACCACATCTTTATATTCACCGGTAATTTTGTACATTACGTCGGAAAGATAAACTGCCATCGGCCATCCGTCTCCGCCGTCCATAGCTACCGGAATCAGGCCTGCTTCTGTAATAGGTCCTGCCAGATCAAGCAGCTCATCATAGGTTTGCGGAACCTCCCAGCCATTATCCTCAAATATTTTCTGATTGTAGTAGAAAACTGCAACGTCTGTGTTTCTTGGAAGTCCGTATAATTTTCCGTCCTTTTTAAATCCTTCCAGAGAACCCTCGATAAATTTGTAATCTGCATAATCGTCTTCATTCAGTTCTGCCAGAACCCCTGCATCCAGAACCTCATCAAGGAATGACGGCTGTCCCCAGATATTTACTACGTCCGGCATTCCTTCCATGGAATAAGCCTTAAATTTTGTTTTGTAGGCTTCCTCATCCAGAGCCTCCACCTCGATTGTTACGTTCGGATTCGCTTCCATGTACTCGTCAATAAGCATCTGCTCTACAAGTCCCTGGCCATTTTTGCGGTCCGGCAGATTGGAAAACACCTTAATGGTCACTTCCTCTTCCGCATGTACGGTAGTCGTATAGCCGGCTGCTGCTGTTGTGATCATCGCTGCTGTCATAAGCACGGATACCATTTTTTTCTTCATTTTTTCACCCTCCTGAATCGTCCGTTCTTTGTTTGTTTTGATGATTGAATTATAGCATTGGGGCTTTCACGAAAACAGATATGATTCTTTAGAAATAGTGGACAATATTTCAAATTATAGATCACTCCGTAAACAACCATTGCGCTCCTTACAAAAATGTAAGGCAAAACCAGGAAATTGTAAGCCAAAGCTATGGCATACAGTTTCCTGGTTTTTTATACTTATCTTATCCTGAACCGGGAAAGTTATTTCAGAAAATCCCGGTATGCAGGAGTGAAACCTGCAAAAATGTCTTTGCATGCAGGCATTTTTGCTCTATCATAAGAATGAGCTATTAAGAAAAAGGAGAGTATATGTCATTACTGAAAGTAATCAATGTGAAAAAAATCTACAGCACCCGGTTCGGAGGGAATAAGGTGCAGGCTCTTTCCAATGTAACCTTTTCTGTGGAAGAGGGAGAATTTGTGGCGATCATGGGGGAATCCGGCTCAGGAAAAACGACTCTTTTAAATATTCTTGCATCCTTGGACCGCCCTACGGAAGGTGATGTCCTTCTGGAGGGAAAAAGCATCGTCCATTTATCAGAAAAGGAAATATCCGCTTTCCGGAGAAAAAATCTTGGCTTTGTATTTCAGGATTTTAATCTTCTGGATACCTTCAGCCTTCGGGATAATATTTATCTTCCCCTTGTGCTTGCCGGGGAGGATTACCGGGAGATGGCGCAGAAGATCCGACCGATTGCACAGGCCCTTCGGATTACAGAGATTTTGGATAAGTATCCTTATGAGGTATCAGGAGGACAAAAGCAGCGTGCGGCAGTCGCCCGGGCGCTGATTACGGATCCCCGGCTGATTCTCGCTGATGAGCCCACCGGGGCGCTTGATTCCAAGGCTGCATCAGCCCTTTTATCCATGTTCGGGGAGATCAATCGGGAGGGACAGACGATTCTTATGGTGACCCATAGTGTACAGGCCGCCAGCCATGCATCCCGTGTTCTCTTTATTAAAGATGGTGAAGTGTTCCACCAGATTTACAGAGGGGATAAAACACGTCAGGAAATGTACCAGATGATTTCCGATACCCTGACAATTCTGACGACAGGCGGTGCGGCATATGAATAACAGAATGTTCCGGCGGCTTGCCGTCACTAATATCAAAAAGAACAAAGGTACTTATATTCCTTATATCATTGCCTGCACAGGCTGTATTGCAATGCTGTATATTATGCTGTTTATTATGGCGAATCCCGGCATGGATGCCACGCACGGCGGTTCGGATATCAGGATGATCATGTCCATGGGAATCCTGGTAGTAGGAATTTTTTCCTTTATCTTTCTTTTGTACAGCAACAGCTTTCTGATGAAGCGCAGACAAAAGGAACTGGGACTTTATAACATCCTTGGCATGGAAAAAGGCCATATCAGCCGGATGATGCTTCTGGAAACGATCATGACCTCTGTGCTGAGCATGACACTCGGGCTTTTGGCGGGCATTCTGGGCAGCAAGCTTGCGCTGCTTCTGCTTTTAAAGCTGATTCATATTCCAGCGCAGTTTGGATTTTATGTTTCCGGGGCAGGGATTGTGACCTGTATTATTTCTTTTGGATTTATATTTATTGTGATACTTTTCAATAACCTGCGCAGGGTGCATATAAGCCGTCCTGTTGAATTGCTTCGGGGAAGCAATGCAGGAGAACGGGAGCCCAGGGCAAAATGGCTGATGGCATTGATCGGATTTATCTGTCTGGGCAGCGGTTATTATATTGCAGTTACAACAGAATCTCCTCTTGAAGCTGTTCCACTGTTTTTCCTTGCAGTAGTTCTGGTTATGGCAGGAACTTATCTGGTATTTACTGCGGGAAGCATTGCTGTTTTAAAGATGCTCCGCTGGAAAAAAAGCTTCTATTACAAGATGAAAAACTTTACCAGTATTTCCGGTATGATTTACCGCATGAAGCAGAATGCGGTGGGGCTTGCCAGCATTTGCATATTAAGTACAGGAGTGCTGCTGATGCTGTCCTCTACGGTGTGCCTGAATTTCGGTATAGAGGATATTATGAAAACAAGATATCCTCATGATGTGAATATCGCCATTCACCATGTAACCATAGAGGAAGGAAGAACTGCACTGGATACGGTACTGTCCGCTTTGGAAGAGGAAAAGATTTCCTGTAAAAATATGGAAAGTGAAATCGCAATGGATATTGCCTTTGTAGAAGAGGACGGCCGGATCGTATTCCGTCAGCCGGAGAATATGGATGACATAGTAGCGGGAAGCCTTACGGTCCTTACCAGTGAGGAATACGAACGTATTACCGGAAAAAATCCGGGGCTTTCGGAAGGACAGGTCCTTGTCTATGGAGAAACAGAGGGTGATGTCCTGCATATTATGGATAGTGATTTTCAGGTAAAAGAGCGGCTGGAACAATGGCCGGCAGGAGATCCGCCTGTTTTTTACGAATTGGCCGAAGCAGTGATTGTTACAGAGGAAGATTTCCGGAAAATAGACCAGCTTCAGAGAGCGGCCTATGGGGAATACTGCAGCACTCCCATCGTAAATATCGGGTTTGACGTATCGGGAAGCGTGGAGGAACAGAAAGATTGCCGGGAGAGACTTCAGACACATATTGACGCGTTTCTGGAATCCGGGCAGATATCCGAAGAGGCGTGGTCATTCTGTGAAACACGCGGAGAAGGCTATAATTCTTATTACTCCCTGAACGGAGGGCTTCTTTTCCTTGGAATCCTTCTTGGAGGAATGTTCCTGATGGGAACAGCCCTGATTATTTACTATAAACAGATGTCAGAAGGGTATGAGGACAGAGAACGTTTTGGGATCATGCGGAAGGTTGGTATGAGCAAAAGAGAGGTCAGGTCTTCTATAAGAAGGCAGATTCTGATGGTATTTTTCCTGCCGCTTCTTATGGCAGTGGTTCATATTTCCATGGCCTTTCCTATGGTAAAACGGCTGCTGTTACTGCTGGGAATGATGAATACGAAGCTGTTTATTCTCTGCACAGCGGGAACGATACTGGCCTTTGCGGTTGTTTACGGAGTGATCTATCTGCTTACGGCAAGGTCTTACTATAAAATTCTGGAACATGCGGAATAAAGCAGATACGCATTCCTTCGCTTCAAATGCGCAGAGCACCATATTGAAGTTATCAAAATTATTGCTTGAATGAATCTGCTGCATATGGTATATTAATTATAGAAAAGGAACAACGCCCACAAGGGGTTGACCTCAATGATATAACAGCAAATTCATAGAATCGCCACCCTGTCTCTCGGCCAAAGTTTCGGGGTGGTTTTTCTATGCTTTAACGCATCAGTGACAAATCAAATAAATGAATGTCAGCAATGCTAAAATGAACATACCAAATTGCATCAAATCATCGAAACTGAACTGGTTTTTCATCAGCACCACCTCCACTCTATGTAGAATAGAGGTCAAGCCACCCTGTTACACGCTGCTCCATGGCCAAAATTTTAGCACAGGATGTACTTAATTTCAAGTCGGCTTCTACGAAAACAGCTCCAGGCTTTTTCTTCCCAGAGACAGATAGACCCTGGTTCCTTCTCCCACAGTGGATTCTATGGAAATTTTATGGCCCAGCTTCTTCATGATCTTTGCTGATAAATAAAGCCCAATACCCGTGGAACGGCTTTCTTCCCTGCCGTTACAGCCTGTAAATCCCTTTTCAAACACACGCGGAAGATCCTCCGGGCGGATACCGATTCCGGTATCCGCGATAACCAGAGTATGCGGCCTGGATTCAGACAGATACACTGAAATTTTGCCCTCGGGCGTATATTTCAAAGCATTGGAAAGAAGCTGCCCGATAACAAATCCCAGCCATTTTGCATCTGTCAGCACAGTTTCCTCCACGCCGTCATATTCCAGAGCCAGCTTTTTCCCGATAAAAATATGGGCATACTTGTGTATCTGCTCCCTCACGATCCTGTCAAGGCTGCACTCCTGAAATTTCATATCAGAGGAGATGTCCTCTGTGCGAAGATATCCCAGAACCATCTCCACATATTGTTCCACCTTGAACAGTTCCCCAAGCGCTTCACGGTTCTTCTCCCTGTCCTCCCCGAGAAGCAGCCGCATGGCGGAAATCGGGGTCTTGATCTGGTGCACCCACATAGTATAATAATCTGTGAGTTCTCCGTAAAACCTCATTCTGCCGGACTCCGCTTCCATTCGCAGACGGTTCAGTTCCGTAAGCATTTCCTGATAGATTTCTTCATTTTTATCGTTTGCAGAACTGAGCGCACCCATATCTACCGGCAGGTTTTTCTGTACATACAGGAGATTTTCCTGCTTCTTTTTATAGATATGATACCCATGAAAAAACGAGGCCAAACCTGCAATAGCGCAGAGAATCGCCCCGTAAGCCACAGGTTCCGCCGGCAGGTCATACAAATAAAGCACCGTACCCATAATCCCGCAGCAAAGTATGATAAATGCCGCTGTTTTCCGGATTTTTTTACAATATTCCCACCAGGTTCCCATCCATTCCTCCTGTCAGACCATATACCCCAGACCTTTTTTGGTTACAATAAAATCTTTAAGGCCCATTCCCTCCAGCTTCTTACGAAGGCGCGTCATATTCACTGTCAGCGTATTATCATCCACAAAGCTGTCGTTTTCCCAGAGTTTTATCATAATCGCATCCCTGGATACTACTTTCCCTCCGTTTTCAAAAAGAATCTGTAAGATACGCTGCTCATTTTTTGTCAGATCCAGTGTTTCACCTTCCCATGCAAGCGTACTGCTGCCAATGTTTAAAACAGCCCCGTTGTGCTCCAGGATATTCGCGGACTTTCCAAAGGAATAGGTACGCCGGATGATCGCCTGTACCTTAGCTGCCAGCACATCCATATCAAAGGGCTTGGCAATAAAATCATCCGCCCCGCGGCTCATAGCCATTACCATGTTCATATTATCTGCCGCAGAGGACAGAAAAAGAATCGGCACCTGGGAAACCTTCCGGATTTCCTCGCACCAGTGGAATCCGTTATAAAAAGGCAGCTTTAAATCCAAAAGCACTAACTGCGGGTCCTTCCGCACAAATTCCCCCAGAACATGGGCAAAATCCCTCACATATTCTACCTGATATCCCCAGGATTCCAGATGTTTCTTAATAAGTCCGGCGATCGTCTCATCATCCTCTACGATCAGAATTTTATACATGGGCAGTCTCCTTATTTGTACAGCTCATCCGCACTGTTTAAAATTGTGAAACCGTTATTTTTCAGTACGCTTTCCGTAACATAAATTTCTTCACATTGGAGGATCATCACCGGCGTCATCGCCTCTCTGTGGTAGGAAGTATAGATATAGTCCAGATTTACATTGCTTTCTCCCACTACTGCCAGAAGCTCGTCCAGACCTCCCACCTTATCCTTCATATCCACCGCAATGACGTTGGTGATCCTGTTCATATATCCGTTCTCTGTCAGGAGCTGTTCCGCCTTTTCCGGTACGCTGCATACCATACGGAACAGGGCAAATTCCGGTGCGTCGAAGCATGCAAATCCGTAAATATCGATATGGTTCTCTGCCAGAATCCGCGTTACCTTCTGTAAGCTTCCCGACTTGTTTTCTACAAATACAATGTTCTGTTTGATCATAATAATTCTCTCCTCATTTCTATCATATTTCTTTCTGTCATATCCGGTGCGCCTGCGCTGTCCCATATCGGCATATGCATCCCCCACCGGATTGTACTGCTTTTTATTATATCATTTTTTATCTGTGATTGAAACTCCCAAACTTTTGGGATATACTATTTAGTATTTAGAGTTGCTGTCTGCAGGGAAACAGTAACACGCGGGATACTGCCCGTGAATAATAATCCAAAGTTCCCTGACCTATTATCTACACAGGAGGTTTCCCATGATCATTGATATACACACACATATTTTTCCGGAGAAGGTCGCTGCCAAGGCGCTGCCGAAGCTTTCCTCCGTCATTCACCTGGCTCCCAGCATGGACGGAACCATCAACGGCCTTAAGGAATCCATGGAAAAGGGAGGAATTGACGTAAGCGTGATCCTCCCCATCGTAACGGAGCCCCATCAGTTCGACTCTATTCTGCGCTTTGCTTCTTACATTAACGAAACCTGCGCCGACGGGCCGGGACCGAGACTGGTTTCCCTTGCAGGCATCCACCCTGCATCCTCCGAATACAAGGAACAGCTCCGGCTGATCCAACGGGAGGGCTTTAAGGGAATCAAGCTGCATCCCAACTACCAGCACATGCTCTTTGACGATATCCATTATATGCGCGTGATCGACGCTGCCTCAGAGCTGGGGCTTACGGTACTCACTCATACAGGCGCGGATCCGTACACCCCAAACGAGGATTACAGTACCCCGGATATGATCCTCCATGTTCTTGACGAAGTAGCTCCGCCCAGACTGATTCTTGCCCATATGGGAAATAATGAAAATTATGACGAGGCGGAAGAAAAGCTCTGCGGCAGGCAGGTTTATTTTGATACCGCTTACTCTCTTATGCATATGCCTGAAGAACAGCTTGTACGCATGGTACATAAACATGGGGCAGATAAGATCCTCTTCGGGACGGACGCCCCCTGGACAAGCCAGAAGGAATGCGCGGAAAAAATAAACGCCGTTACAGGACTTTCCTACACAGAAAAGCAGCAGATCCTTTCCGAAAATGCCGCCCTTCTTCTTGGTATTTAAACAACAGATGGGATTCAGGTATGTAAAATTTCCTGAATCCCATTTTTTATGCCTCTTTTTCCGGAAGCGCGATCTTTCTCTTTACATTGACCTCTTCATCATAGCAGCTAAAGATGCTGTCCACCTTCTTCTTATCCGGCTTCGGTGTAATAAGGCTCACAACCGGAACGATAATCAGCCCGGCGATCATTGCTGCCGCACCCGCATTGATCGGAGAAGCAATAAATTTAATAAACATATTTGCAACAGTAATGCCGACGCCTGCGATAAAGCTTGCCCATACCGCAAGCTTCGTGGTACCCTTCCAGAACAGTCCGTAAAGGAACGGCGCCAGAAAAGCTCCCGCCAGCGCTCCCCAGGAAATACCCATAAGCTGAGCGATAAAGGTCGGCGGATTCAATGCGAGAATAACGGAAATCGCAATAAAGAACACGATCAGGATTCTCATAATAAGCAGTTGCTTTTTCTCACTCAGATCCTTTACCAGATTTCCCTTGATAAAGTCCAGGGTCAGCGTAGAGCTGGAGGTCAGTACCAGAGAAGATAAGGTGGACATGGATGCGGAAAGCACCAGGATCACAACGACGCCGATGAGGATATCCGGAAGCGTGGAAAGCATGGCCGGAATGATCGCGTCATAGGCAACGGTGCCCTCTGCAGTATGAATTTCAGGACTGTCAAACAGACGTCCGAAACCGCCCAGGAAATAGCAGCCGCCGGAAATAATAACCGCAAAAAAAGTCGAGATGATGGTACCGGTCTTTACTGCTTTTTCATTTTTGATGGTATAAAATTTATGTACCATCTGCGGAAGTCCCCAGGTTCCAAGGGAGGTCAGGATGATAACTCCCAGAAGGTTCAGGGGATCCGGTCCGAAGAAGGAGGTAAATGCTCCCGGCTGTCCAAGCGTTACTGGAACATCGCTTTCCAACTGGGCAAGCTTGCCTACCGCGCTCATAAAACCGCCCTGTCCGTTTAAAACGGCGGCGATAACGGCTATAATACCGCCGATCATGATAATACCCTGAATAAAGTCGTTAATGGCAGTCGCCATGTACCCGCCGAGAATAACGTAAATACCTGTCAGCGTAGCCATCAGGATCACGCATGCCGTATAAGGAATATCAAAGGACATTCCAAACAGACGGGAAAGTCCGTTATACAGAGACGCCGTATATGGGATTAAAAACACAAATACAATAGCGGAGGCCGCAATACGGAGCGCATTGCTGTCGAACCGTTTGCCGAAGAAATCCGGCATGGTAGCAGCCTGTAAATGATGGGTCATGATCCTTGTTCTTCTTCCCAGCACCACCCAGGCAAGCAAGCTTCCAAGCACGGCGTTTCCCAGACCGATCCAGGTGGACGCAAGGCCGTATTTCCATCCGAACTGCCCTGCATAGCCTACAAACACAACCGCCGAGAAATAGGAAGTTCCGTACGCAAAGGCTGTCAGCCACGGGCCTACGCTTCTTCCTCCCAAAACGAAATCATTGACGCTGGACGCATGTTTCCGTGAAAAAACACCCACACAGACCATGATTCCGAAAAAGATGATCAGCATAATCAGTTTCACCAGCATTTTAAATTCCTCCTCAAAAACATTTTGCTTTTACGCATTAAAGTGTAACGCTTTTAACTATTAAAGCACAAGCAGTTATTTCAGTATATCATCTTTCCTGTAAAAGTCAATATGGGATTTTTTATAAAAAAAGGCGCCCGATTTTGGGCGTATTGTGGAATCCTAAAATATCGGTTGACTTTTGTATATAAATTGGGTATATTTACTTTATTAATTAGGCGCGTTAAAGCGCGAATTTGTTGTGCCGACGAGGGCGTTGATTCTGCGATTCGGGTAATTGCAGAATCTTTTCTTATGTTTTTTACTGTCAAAGGTACAACAGGAAAGGGGATTCCAAATGCCTATTACAGATATTTTGGAGAAAAATTGCCGGCTGTACGGCGAAGATGTCTGTCTCGTGGAGATCAATCCGGAAATGCCGGAGACGAGACGTGTTACCTGGAAAGAATACGAATTGATCGAACCGGTACGTGCTTCCTACTACCGGCGTGAAATTACATGGAATGTATTTAATGAGAAAGCAAACCGTTTTGCAAACCTGCTTCTGGAGCGCGGTATCCAAAAAGGAGACAAGGTCGGCATTCTTTTAATGAACTGCCTGGAATGGCTTCCCATTTATTTTGGCGTCCTGAAAACAGGCGCCCTTGCGGTTCCGCTGAACTTCCGCTATTCCGCGGAAGAGATCAAGTATTGTCTGGATCTGGCGGAGGTGGACATTCTGGTTTTCGGACCGGAATTTATCGGACGTGTGGAAGAAGTTGCCGATGAGATCAGCCAGCACCGCCTTCTTTATTACGTAGGCGACGGATGTCCGGGATTTGCGGAAGACTATACCATGCATACTGCCAATTGCTCCAGCCAGTCCCCGAAGATCGACATTACAGACGACGATTATGCCGCTATTTATTTTTCCTCCGGTACCACCGGATTTCCCAAGGCAATCCTGCATACCCATCAGGCGCTGATGCATGCTGCCAAGACGGAACAGAACCATCACGGCCAGACGAAGGACGACGTCTTCCTGTGCATTCCGCCCCTTTACCATACAGGCGCAAAGATGCACTGGTTCGGAAGCCTCTTAACAGGAGGCAAGGCCGTTCTTTTAAAGGGAACCAACCCGGAGTTTATCCTCCGCGCGGTTTCAGAAGAGAAATGTACCATCGTATGGCTCCTTGTTCCATGGGCCCAGGATCTGCTTCTGGCTCTTGACAGCGACAAGATCAAGCTGGAGATGTACCAGTTGGATCAGTGGCGCCTTATGCATATCGGGGCACAGCCGGTACCGCAGAGCCTGATCAAACACTGGAAGACATACTTCCCCAATCATCAGTACGATACCAATTACGGACTGAGCGAATCCATCGGGCCGGGCTGCGTCCATCTGGGCGTGGAAAATATCCATAAGGTAGGCGCCATCGGCAAAGCGGGCTATGGATGGAAAACAAAGATCATCGATGAAAACGGAAATCCTGTGAAGCAGGGCGAAACCGGAGAGCTTGCGGTAAAAGGCCCCGGCGTCATGGTCTGCTACTACAATGATCCCAAGGCAAGCAGCGAGGTCCTTCACGACGGCTGGCTCTATACCGGAGACATGGCGGTGGAGGATGAGGACGGATTTATTTTCCTTGTTGACCGCAAGAAGGACGTTATCATCAGCGGCGGTGAAAATATTTATCCCGTACAGATCGAGGACTTCCTGCGGACAAATGATGCCGTTCATGACGTAGCGGTTATCGGGCTTCCGGATCCCCGCCTGGGTGAAATCTCCGCGGCTATTATCTCCCTGAAGCCGGGATATCTCTGCACGGAGGAAGATATTAACATCTTCTGCAAAAAGCTTCCAAGATATAAGCGCCCGAAAAAGATCATCTTTGCGGATGTGCCGAGAAACGCCACCGGAAAGATCGAAAAACCAAAGCTCCGTGAAATGTACGGCGCAGCTCATCTGGTAGCTGACCAGAACAGAAGCTGATCTCTGAGCAAGAAGTCCCCCACCTAAAAGGCGGGGGACTTTTTGCTTAAATCTCATTTCCCGGGAATTTCGGGATTCCATTGAAACCAACCTGCAGATCTTCATCGGTCGGAATATAGTCGCCCATTTCGCCGTTGTTATATTTTTCGTAGGCTACCATATCAAAATATCCGGTTCCGGTCAGGCCGAATACAATTGTCTTTTCTTCTCCCGTTTCTTTGCATTTCAGAGCCTCGTCAATTGCCACGCGGATAGCATGGGAGCTTTCCGGCGCCGGAAGGATACCTTCCACTCTTGCAAACATTTCCGCAGCCTCAAATACGGAGGTCTGTTCTACGGAACGGGCTTCCATCAGGCCGTCATGGTATAACTGGGATAAAATGCTGCTCATACCGTGATATCGGAGGCCGCCCGCATGGTTTGCAGAGGGGATAAATCCGCTTCCCAGAGTATACATTTTTGCCAAAGGAGTTACCATACCGGTATCGCAGAAATCATAGACATATTTTCCGCGGGTCAAACTCGGGCAGGATGCCGGTTCTACCGCAATAAACTGATAATCTCTCTCGCCCCGCAGCTTCTCGCCCATAAACGGGGAGATCAGTCCCCCAAGATTGGAACCGCCGCCTGCGCAGCCGATGATCATATCCGGCACGATACCGTATTTATCCAATGCTGTCTTTGTTTCCAAACCGATCACAGACTGGTGAAGCAATACCTGATTCAGCACGCTTCCCAGTACATAACGGTAGCCTTCATGCCCTACTGCATATTCCACAGCTTCAGAGATTGCACAGCCAAGACTTCCCGTTGTTCCCGGATGCTCTGCAAGGATCTTTCTTCCAACCTCTGTCGTATCAGACGGAGATGGTGTTACCTGTGCGCCGTAAGTCCTCATTACCTCCCGGCGGAAGGGTTTCTGTTCGTAAGAGCATTTTACCATGTAAACCTTACAGTCCAGATCCAGATAAGCGCATGCCATGGAAAGGGCGGTTCCCCACTGTCCCGCTCCGGTCTCTGTGGTGACGCCCTTCAGTCCCTGCTTCTTTGCGTAGTACGCCTGGGCAATGGCGGAATTCAGCTTATGGCTTCCGCTGGTGTTATTTCCTTCAAATTTATAGTAAATCTTTGCCGGAGTCTGAAGCTTTTCTTCCAGACAGTACGCGCGCACCAACGGAGAGGGGCGGTACATCTTATAAAAGTTTCTGATCTCCTCCGGTATCTCAATATATGCATTATCGTTATCCAACTCCTGCTTCACCAGTTCATCGCAGAACACGCCTCCAAGCTCCTGGGCTGTCATCGGCTGCAGGGTTCCCGGATTTAAAAGGGGAGCCGGCTTATTCTTCATATCTGCGCGTACATTGTACCATGCCTTCGGCATTTCCTGTTCTTCCAGATAAATTTTATAGGGGACTTTCTTTTCTTCACTCATTTTTGGATTCTCCTTTCATCTGTCTGGAGTATGTATAAAAATTCATTTCCGCAATTTTCATACACACTCTGGCTCTCAGCCATTTTTGCAGGGACAAGAAGCTTTCGGTTACTGTTGACACCTGAGGCGTAAACAGAAACGTTTTTGGTACTCTTCTACATGCAGGCATGCACAATTGGCCCGTTACCCGCGGAAATAAAAAAACTCCTGTCCCCACAACAATTACTTGCAGGGACAAGAGTAAAACTCCTGCGGTGCCACCCGGCTTGGTATTCACATACCCACTCATCGCATACTGACATATGCTGGATTTGATAACGGAGTATCCTCTCCGGCTTACATACTGAAATTCTGTTCGCCCTCAGAAGTCCATTCCCTCTTATCACTGATACTGCCTTCCACCCGCGCAGCTCTCTGGAATCAGATTCCTAAAAGGTACTTACTCTTCCTCAACGGTTTTCCTGTTGGGATTATTTATATCATATTCTATGCATATTTGTCAATAAGTTTTATAGATTTTGACATTTTTTTGTGCAACTCCGTTACTGTTCACAGGTTATCATTCTACCTGCCCGCTATTGGTTAACACCGCAGGTGTGGACAGTAACCTACAAAAAATCAAACAGGCTCATCTGCACTGCTGTTTCCACTGCCCTCTTTTTTCCGGCACGTTCTTTTTCTACATTTTCCTGCGGAAGCTCATCCAAAAAAGGCGAAGGCTCCTGCGCATAGGTAAGGATCAGTTCCTCTTTTGCACGGGTCATTCCCACATAAAACAGACGCCGCTCTTCCTCAATATCTGTCGGATGCTTTTCGCTTTCCAGGGGCAGTTCTCCTTTCCCCAGACCGTAAAGAATCACAACTGGAAATTCCAGTCCCTTTGCTCCGTGAAGGGTCATAAGGGAAACGGAATCCGCGGTATAGGTTTTGTCGCCGCAGCGCCTCAGATCCCCTTCTTCCCCCAGCAGCAGCGCATCCAGAAAATCCTGCATATGGTTATAAAATACCGCCGTTCCCGCAAGTTTCTGAAGGTTGGGATCCTTTTCCTGCCCCAGATCCTTCATCCATTCTTCCAGAAGCTTCCGCGGTTTGGAGCGCTTCCATTTTGTGCTGTACTTCTCTGCTAACTGTACATAAACACTGTCTGCCAGCTCGTCCTCCTTCAGCTTCCAGAGAAGGTTTAATGCATCCTTTTTGTACTTTGCGTCCTCCGGCGTTATCAGAGATCGAAAAAAGCTGATGCTTCCCCGCACCAGAGGCTCCGATAGAAAGTCCTCCCTGCCGCCGACGGTATAGGGAATGCCCTCCTGCTTCAGACATTTTTCCAGAAGCCTTGCCTGATGATGAGTACGGTAGAGAATCGCTATATCACGGAAGGTATATAGTTTTCTCTCCTGATTTCTGATCTCCCGGCTTTCTGTATCCAGCATATCAAGTCCGCCCACCAGACGATTGATCTCCTTCGCCGCGAAAATCGCCTCGGACATCTTCGTCGGAGCCTCCGCAAGCCGTACAGGCGCTCCGCCCTCCCGGCATGCATGAAGAGCTCTTTCCGTTCCCGGATTATGCCTGATTACCTCTACCGCGCTGTTCAGGATCTTCTCCGTACAGCGGTAATTTTCTGTCAGCGGAATTACCCGCAGCATCGGGAAATCCTCCCGCATCCGCTCAAAGCAATGGGCGTCCGACCCGCGAAAGCCGTAAATGGACTGATCCGGATCGCCGATGACAAACAGTTCCCGGCCATGTCTGTTCCAGACCTTGATCAGTTCATATTGAAGGGGACTGATATCCTGAAATTCATCCACCAGAAGATAGGTAAACGGCTGCTCCAACGGAGAAAGCTTCTGTTTTTTCAGCTCGGGCAGCTCCCGGAAAATACTCAGCGTTTTTACCAGAAGATCGTCAAAATCATACCGCATATTTGCATTCAGGATCTCCTGATATGCACAGACAGCGTCCTTAAAAGCAAAATCCTCGTTTTCTCTGCTTCCGGTCTTCCAGAGAGACACCTCGCCTAAAAACTGTCTTGCATTCAGGTCCAGACCATACTCCCGGATAATATCCTCCGCCCATTCCTGCGTCTGTCCCGGATCCGCCAGAACAAATTCCATACCCTGTTTTTTCAGGAAATCCAGACAGAGAGAATGAAAGGTTCCTATGTGCATCTGCCGGATACTCCTGCTTCCTCCAAGTAGCGCTTCCAGCCTTTCCTTCATTTCCCCTGCCGCCTTATTGGTAAAGGTCACCGCCGTGATCTCCGAAGGCTTTACCTTTCTGTTTTCTAATAAATAACGGATTCTGGATACAAGAGTCTTTGTTTTCCCGGTTCCCGGGCCTGCAATAACTGCCACGGCACGGTCAACGGCCTCTGCCGCCTGCTGCTGCCCGGGATTCAGCACAGGCTCGGCCAAAATACCGGCCTGTCCGGACGGGATCATTCCCTGCAGGCCGTCCGATTTTTCCCTATGCCCTGACTGTGCGCTTTTCTTCCCTGTATGCTCCAGAGCAGACGTTCTTTCCTTCTCTGCATACTCCAAGGCAGACGTTCTTTCCTTCCCGGCTTCTGCCTGAACAACTTCCTGAATCCCTCCGTGGATTCCCTTGCCATCTTGATCAGATACCTCCGGGAGCAGTCCGCCGATTCCCTGAAAAAGGCTCATCTGCCCATCCGGGGACTGTATCTCACCCGGTTCAAACAGCTTTACGGTTCCATACTCCCCGTCAAATCCCGGCCTGCGCTCCACTCTTCCTTCCCGGAGCCGCCGGATACCCTCGGCGACCAGATAACCGCCCTCTCTGCGGATATCCTCCACAGGAATCTCCCTCAGAATCTCAAACTCCGGGCCAAGCTTTTTCAGAAGCTCTTCATACTGCGCCTGTACCTTTTTGCTTGCCGCCGAATATCCCGTAGAGGCTCCGATCACCTCCGGAAGGGGAACCATACTTTCAAAGGGTTTTCCGTCTTTCTTCTGGTACCCTTCCTCACGGTCGGCAAGCTGTAACACCCTGTGATCCACTCCGATAGTAAGCTTCCTGCCGCAGACAGGACATTTGCCGCC
Organism: Eubacteriales bacterium; assembly: GCA_030524715.1. Classification (GTDB taxonomy): domain Bacteria; phylum Bacillota; class Clostridia; order Lachnospirales; family Lachnospiraceae; genus Blautia_A. Next base: position 24,412 of record JAUNGB010000067.1, read on the forward strand.
GTAAGCTTCGGACTCTTTCGGGCTTAAACAGAGGTGACAGTTCCGGTGTCCGTCATAGTGGTATTTCCCCTCTTCCGGGAAAAATTCAATGGTCCCCTCAAGGCCTTTTCCCTCCTGAATCGCCTGATAAAGCCCCTGATAGGACATCTCTATATCCAGAAGGTTTGCCTCACGCCCAAGCTTCCCGGGAGAATGCGCGTCGGAATTCGATACAAGCTGGAAGCGGTCCAGGGCAGACAGCCTCCAGTTCATAGGCGGGTCTGAGGACAGCCCGGTTTCCAGCGCATGAATATAAGGCGTCAGATCCTCAAAGCACTCTTCTAAGGTATCAAAACCGGAAAACGCCCCAAAAAGGGAAAAGTGGGGAGTCCAGATATGGGCCGGGATCAGGATTCCATCCGGACAGATCTCCAGCATGATTTCCAACAGATCCCTGCAGTCCAGTCCCAGGATCGGACGGCCGTCGGAATGGATATTTCCGATCGTTTCCAGCTTCTGTGAAAGCTTTTGTGCCTCTTCAAGCCCCGGAAGAAGGAGCACATTGTGCACCTTTCTTGTCTTTCCGTTCTTTTTATAAATGGAACTGATCTCACCGGAGATCACAAAGCGGGGAGCTGCTCCACCAAAGCCCCTGGCGCTTTCAGAAACCAGTTCTTCCTTTAATATATATAATCCGTCCTGCGCAGGAACCAGCTTTTGCGCAAGCTCTTCCCTCCATGCCGGATGGGTAAAGTCCCCGGTCCCTACAATTGAAATACCCTTTTTTCTCGCCCAAAGATCCAGATGCTCGGGGTCTCCTTCCTTGCTGGTCGCCCGGGAAAATCTGGAATGAATATGTAAATCCGCTATACTTTTCATTTCTTTATGATAATTCCTCATCCACATATCTCTGGATATTGGAAGCATTCACATATTTTGTCAGATGCTCCCCGTCCGTGATCACCAGTGTCGGCGCCTGCATGATTCCAAACCGTCTTGCCATTTCCGGGTTCTTTTCGGCGTCGATGATTTCCAGTTCTTCCCCCTCCAGCATCTTTTTCGCGATCCTGCAGTTAGGGCAGGTGCTGGTAGTGAACAGGTATTTATGGGTCTCCACAGGCTCCACCTTCACCTCATCCTCTGTCAGGGTTACCATGCTGGTATGTACTTTCTTAAGCGTTGATTTCGACACATCATACAGAGTCCTGTTTTTGTACTCCTGCGCTTTTCCGTCGTTCCAGTTCTGCACAGGACGGTAATATCCGGTAATGCGGCTGTAAACCTCAGCAGGCTTTCCGCACTTGGGACAGGTGAAATGCTCTCCGCTTAAATATCCATGTTCCCGGCATACGGAATAAGTCGGCGATATGGTATAATAAGGCAGCTTATAATTCTCCGCGATCTTGCGCACCAGAGAGGCGGCCGCCTTCCAGTCGGGAAGCTTTTCCCCGATAAATCCATGGAATACCGTGCCCGACGTATACAGAGTCTGCAGCTCGTCCTGAATATCCAGCGCGTCAAAAATATCAGAAGAAAACTCCACCGGAAGATGGGAGCTGTTGGTATAATAAGGAGTATCTCCCTTGCTTCCTGCAGTCCGGATATCCGGCCAGCGTTTCCGGTCATGCTTTGCCAGACGATAGGTGGTGGATTCTGCAGGAGTCGCCTCCAGATTGAACAGTTCGCCCTCGTATTCCTCCTGATAATCGGAAAGGCGGCTGCGCATATGCTCCAGCACTTCCTTCGTAAACTTCTGGGTACGCCTGTCTGTCATATCGCATCCAAGCCAACAGGCATTTAATCCTACCTCGTTCATTCCGATCAGCCCGATGGTAGAAAAATGATTGTCGAAGGTTCCCAGATATCTCTTCGTATATGGATACAGGCCTTCCTCAAGAAGACGGCTGATCACCTCGCGCTTAATATGAAGGCTTCTCGCCGCAATATCCATCATGTGATCCAGCCTCCGGTAAAATTCCTCCGGCGACTTTGACAGATATGCGATACGGGGCATATTGATGGTTACGACGCCCACGGAACCGGTACTCTCACCGGAGCCGAAAAAGCCTCCGCTCTTTTTGCGCAGCTCCCGCAGATCCAGGCGGAGCCTGCAACACATGCTTCTGATATCGCTGGGCTTCATGTCGCTGTTAATATAATTGGAAAAATACGGCGTCCCGTATTTGGCTGTCATTTCAAAAAGAAGCCGGTTGTTTTCCGTATCGGACCAGTCGAAATCCTTTGTAATGGAATAAGTAGGAATGGGATACTGGAACCCGCGTCCGTTGGCGTCTCCCTCGATCATCGTCTCAATGAACGCCTTATTTACCATATCCATTTCTTTTTTGCAGTCCTTATATTTAAAATCCATTTCCTTGCCGCCGACAATTGCCGGAAGCTCCGCCAGATCCTCCGGAACAGTCCAGTCCAGCGTAATATTGGAAAACGGCGCCTGCGTTCCCCAGCGGCTGGGGGTATTTACACCGTAAATAAAGGACTCTATACACTTCTTTACCTCCGGGTAGGTCAGGTTATCCACCTTGACAAAGGGCGCCAGATAGGTGTCAAAGGAAGAAAACGCCTGGGCTCCTGCCCATTCATTCTGCATGATTCCCAGAAAGTTCACCATCTGGTTGCACAATACGCTCAGATGCCCCGCAGGAGACGAGGTGATCTTGCCCTCGATACCTCCCAGTCCCTCTGTGATCAATTGCTTCAGGGACCAGCCTGCACAGTATCCGGTGAGCATAGACAGATCATGAATATGGATGTCAGCATTTCTGTGGGCTTCCGCGATCTCATTATCATAAATTTCTGACAGCCAGTAATTAGCGGTAACAGCGCCTGAGTTGCTTAAGATCAGTCCCCCTACTGAGTAGGTGACAGTGGAATTTTCTTTTACACGCCAGTCTTCCACCTTGACATAGCTGTTGACGATTTCTTTATAATCCAGAATGGTAGATTTCATGTTGCGGATCTTTTCCCTCTGCTTGCGGTAAAGGATATATGCCTTGGCAACATCCCCATAACCGGCCTGAATCAATACGTTCTCCACACTGTCCTGAATATCCTCTACGGTAATCTGATTATCTGAGATTTTATCCTGAAAATCAGAGGTAACACGCAGTCCCAACAGATCGATCATATCCTGGCTGTAATTCTTCTCTTTTGCGACAAATGCTTTATCAATAGCGGCTGTGATCTTACTCATCTGAAAATCAGCGATCTCGCCGTCCCTCTTTACTACCTGAAACATGTTATCTTACTGCCTCCCTTAGTCTGAATAAAGCGGACAAGTCCGCTTCCACTCTCTTTCTGTTCTGGTATTCCTAAAAAAGCTACAGGACTATTGTAACAAACTCTCTTCTATACGTCAACATAAAAAAACACCATATCTTGTGTCGTTTTATCGTCAACACACAATATGATGTTTGTTTACAATTGTCATTTTGTTGATAAATACAGGCTTTCCGGGGCTTGTAAGGCAGATATTCCTATTCCGCTTTACCGCATACTTCCGAACTCAGGCCTGCGTTCAGGTTACACTTGCATAGATTTCCATAGGAACCCTGGCTTTAACCGCGATCCCGTTTTCCGTATATTCCTCGGATAAAAGCTGTCCGTACTCCCGGATAAGCTGGATCCTTCCTGCCTCCTGATAGGGAAACAGGCGTTCAATATAAATCTGTTCCTCAGAAAGAAGCCTGGAAAGCAGAGCCTTAAAAGCGTCAAGTCCTTCTCCGGTTTTTGCGGATATTTTCAGAGTATCGTCTGCTTTCAGGTCACGGATCGACACTCCGCCCGCCATATCCTGCTTATTAAAAAGGGTAATGACCTTCTTCCCCACTGCCCCAAGCTGCTGCAGGGTCTCGTACACAATGTGCATCTGCATTTCCGCCTGTGGGTTGGAGGCGTCCACCACATGAATGATATAGTCCGCGTATTTTGCCTCTTCAAGCGTACTTTTAAAGGCTTCTACCAGATGATGGGGCAGCTTGCGGATAAATCCGACGGTATCCGTCAGAAGAATCTGCTGCCCGTCGTCCAGAACAAGGACTCTCGTTGTGGGGTCAAGGGTGGCAAAAAGCTTGTCCTCCGATAAAACCTCCGAGCCGGTCAGCCGGTTAAGAAGGGTGGACTTTCCCGCATTTGTATATCCCACGATCGCCGCCGTTTTCAGTTTCCCTCTGGAACGCCCGGAGCGGATCAGCTCCCTGTGCTTTTCCACCTGGGCAAGCTCTTCCTTCAGAGCCGAGATCCTGGTACGGATCAGACGTCTGTCCGTTTCCAGCTTTTTCTCACCGGGGCCTCTTGTTCCGATACCGCCTCCAAGCCTTGACAAGGATTCCCGAAGGCCTACCAGACGGGCGGAACGGTACCGAAGCTGCGCCAGTTCCACCTGGATCTTGCCCTCGCTTGTCACCGCACGCTTTGCAAAAATATCCAGGATCAAAAGAGTACGGTCCATTATCTTACACTCCAGCTCCCGCTCCAGATTATTAAGCTGCGCAGGAGAAAGCTCGTCGTCGCAGATGATTCCCGTGGCGTCCATAGCATAGATCAGGCCTCGAACCTCTTCGATCTTTCCCCTTCCGATATAGGTTCCCGGATGAACTGCTTCTCGGTTCTGAATAACCGTACACACAGTCTCTGCTCCGGCGGTTTTGGCCAGCTCTGCCAGCTCCGCCAGAGATTCCTCCGTGTCCTCGTTGCCGTTCATCTGTACGCCCACAAGAATAACCCGTTCCTCTACCTCTTTAAAATCATATAACTGCATCAATTGTTTTCCTCCTAGAGCATGTTTGAAAATTGCTTTCTGCAAGATGTATTCCACAATTTGTGGGAGATTTGTTACAAATGAGGGAGGCGTAGCGGGCTACGGCGACCGAATGCGGGGCAAATATACCGCAAAGTGGGGGATACAGATTGCGGGAATGAATTTTCAAACACGCTCTAGAGCGTGTTTGAAAAATAAAAATTGCACAAAACATTTGTTCTCAAGCCCT